>NZ_JALNUL010000052.1:0-25614 GCF_026540775.1 Methylobacterium sp. GC_Met_3 | reverse complement strand
CAGTACCCATACGCCTTTCACAATCGCGGGGTCGCATATGCTGGCCTACAGAATCCGACTGCAGCGATCGCAGACTTCAACCGCGCATTGGCGATGCGGCCTGATTTCTCGAATACGCTCCTCAACAGAGCAAAAGCCAACATCACCCTCGGAAACACGCAGGCATCCATTCGAGACTACGAAGAAGTTCTTCGTCTTAAGCCTGACAATGAAGAAGCCAAGACCGCCCTCAACTTACTCCGCGGATCTGTGGGAACATCGCCGCCGGTAAACGCGGCAAATTCCCTTTGTGGTAGTGTTGCGTGCAATTAGTTCCTACGCTCGAAATTTCGGCCAATCGAGTCCGGTCTCTGAAAGAACGTCCTTTTCAACAGGCGCTGAATTCTTGGAGGACAATCGAACCGCTCGCATGCAGGATTTGTGTCTCGCGATCAAGAAAGGTTTGACGGACTATCGCCGGCGATGCCTAGTCCATCATAAGCATAGAACGATGACGTGACGCCTGCCAACGATCTGGGGCGTATGCGATTGAATGCACGGTTGATGACTGCTTTGACGCCATTGCCGAACAAGAATGAACGGCGGGATCGTGCGCAAAGCCGAAGGTCCGATCCGACGCTCGCTGATGATCTCTCATGACGTAATCTGGCCGAATGCGGAACGAATGCTTCAGGTCGATCTTATCCGGGAAGCGGACCGTCCCATGTATGAAAGACTTCGTGGGACATCGCCATGAAGCGACCACGCTCTCTCGATGAAAAGGAAATGCGGCTCGCCCTCCATCACGTTACGGCGTCACATTTCGTGAGGGCGATGCGAAAGCAGTGGCCTACCGGGCTGAGGACAAGTCGCTGCGCTTCGGAGCAGCCCCGGTGAAAGCGTGGGCGTGCGCATCAATGCCGCGCTTCTCCAACGCTGACCCGCGGCTGCCGGCTCGATCGAGCCGGCGGTCCTAATTCCGTTCGACCCGTCGTCGGCCGTGACCGGGACGATCAGACCGGACCTTCAGGACTTGGACACCCTCGCTCACCGCGAAGATACTTCGCTGGACCGTCGGCCACCGTGCGGGGCAAACGGATAGCGATGCTCAGCTGACCTTTTGCGAAACAACGATGCGGCACGTGTGTGCTCGGTTATTAATCCGCGCCCTTCGCGGATCGGCGAAAATTCTGTCGCAGATTGCCTCCGCGACAGGAAACCGTGAACACTCCGTATTGATCATCTAAGACGTATTGGCTTTGCAGCTTGACGGCTCGTCCTGTTTCGAAGAGATCCTCATCGCATAGTGCCACGACGAAGGGCACGCGGCGCAAACGCTCGTTGGGAGAGGAAACGATGGTCTTCGCAGGTCGCACGGCTGCCGCCGTGCTCTTGTTCACGCTCACAGCGGCGCCAGCGCACGCTGCAGACCCCATCAAGATCGGGCTGAGCGGCCCATATACCGGGGGCTCGTCTTCGATGGGCGTCTCGATGCGCGACGGCGCCAAGCTCGCGGCCGCCGAGATCAACAAGGCCGGCGGCGTGCTCGGCCGCCCGATCCAGCTGATCGAGCGCGACGACGAGGCCAAGAACGAGGTCGGCGCCCAGGTCGCGCAGGAGTTGATCAACAAGGAGAAGGTCGTCGCGAGCGTCGGCTTCATCAACACCGGTGTGGCGCTGGCCGCCCAGCGCTTCTACCAGGAGGCCGAGATCCCGGTCTTCAACAACGTCGCCACCGGGACGATCATCACCAACCAGTTCAAGGAGCCGGACTACGAGGCGAATTACGTCTTCCGGAACTCCGCCTACGACGTGCTCCAGGCCGGCCTGATGGTCGACGAGGCCCTGGCCCAGGGCCACAAGAAGATCGCGATCCTCGCCGACTCGACCAATTACGGCCAGCTCGGGCGTGAGGACATCGAGAAGTACCTCGCCACCAAGAACGTGAAGCCGGTGGTGGTCGAGAAGTTCAACATCAAGGACGTCGACATGACGGCCCAGCTGCTCAAGGCGCAGCAGGCCGGCGCCGAGGTGATCCTCGCCTATGGGATCGGACCGGAACTGGCCCAGATCACAAACGGCATGGCCAAGCTCGGCTGGAAGGTGCCGATGATCACCAGCTGGCCGTCCTCGATGCAGAGCTTCATCGATATCGCGGGCGCGAACGGTAACGGCGTGGTCATGCCGCAGACCTTCATCGAGGATCAGACCCTGCCGAAGCGCAAGGCTTTCCTGGAGAACTACTACAAGACCTACGGCGTCACGAAGATCCCGACCCCCGTGGCCGGCGCCCAGGCCTACGACTCGATCTACCTCCTCGCGGCGGCGATCAAGCAGGCCGGCAGCACCGACGGCGTGAAGATCCGCACGGCGCTCGAGAACCTGAATGAGAAGGTCGAGGGCGTCGTCACCACCTACGAGAAGCCGTTCACCGCCAAGGACCACAACGCGATCTCGCGCAACATGGTCGTGTTCGGGAAGGTGCAGGACGGCAAGATCGTCTACGCCAAGGACGAGGATGCCAAGAACGCTGGCGTGGTCCGCGTCAAGGAGAAGTCCTCGAACTGAGGTCCCGACGGCCGCGCTCGAGCGGGCGCTGCCGTCGCTTTCGAACCCGGCGCCGTCTCAAGGGCTGCCCGCACGACACGCAGCTATCCTTCCCCGCGCGGCCCTGGCCGTGCGCCCGGACGTCCCTCCGACGACAGTTGACCCATGGCCATCCTGCTTCAGCTCATCGCCTCAGGCGTCGCGGTCGGCATGATCTACGCCGCCATCGCGTTCGGCTATCAGCTCACCTTCGCGACCTCGAAGACGCTCAACTTCGGCCAGGGCGAGGCGCTGGCGCTCGGGGCGCTGTTCGGCCTGACCCTGGTGCCGTTCATCGGCTACTGGCTGATGATCCCGCTGGTCCTCGTCTTCGGCTTCGCCCTTGGGGCGGTGGTCGAGCGCCTCGGCGTGCGTCCGGCCGTGAAGATCAAGTCCGAGTACGGGTGGATCATGGCCACCATCGCGCTCGGCATCATCTTCAAGAACGTCGCCGAGAACGTCTGGGGCCGCGACGATCTGAAGTTCCCCTCCCCGCTGCCCGAGACCGCCCTCCAGGTCGGCGGCGTGCGCATCCTGCCGATGGAACTTCTGATCGTCGCGGGCGCGCTGCTGATGATGCTGGCGGTGGAAATCTTCAATCGCAAGTCGATCTGGGGCAAGGCGGTCGTCGCCACCTCCAACGACATCGACGCCGCCGGCCTGATGGGCATCAACACCCAGAAGGTGATTACCCTGTCATATTCGATCAGCGCCATGACGGCCGCCTTCGCGGGCGTCCTGGTGGCGCCCGTGACGCTCACCGGGGCCACGATGGGCTCCGTGCTGGCGCTGAAGGCCTTCGCGGTGGCGATCATTGGCGGCCTCGAATCCGGCCTCGGCGTCATTGTCGGCGGCCTGATCCTCGGCGTCGCGGAGACGCTGACCGGCTTCTACATCTCGACCGGCTACAAGGATGTGCCGGGCCTGATCCTGCTCCTCGTCGTCCTCTCCATCCGCCCGGTCGGCCTGTTCGGCAAGGCCGTCATCAAGAAGGTCTGACCGTGACCGCCCGCGCAACTCTCACGGCAGCCTGAGCCATGGCGCAGACCCTCGCCCCCGCCGGAATCCCCGCACCGGCCTCCGCCCCGAGCCTGTCCCGTTACATGGGCGTGCTCGGTGCCGTGCTGCTGGTCGTCGGCCTCGCCGCCTTCCCGCACGTGGTCACAAGCTCGTACTACATCCATCTCATGGTGGTGATCGCCATCTACGCGATCCTGATCCTCGGGCTCGACATCGTGGTGGGCTATACCGGGCAGGTGAGCCTCGGCCATGCCGGCCTGTTCGGGGTCGGCGCCTACGCGGCGGCGGTGCTGTTCCTGCACTTCAAGCTCGGGATCTGGTGGGGCATCCTGGCCGGAACTGGCGTGACCTCGGCCTTCGGCGTGCTGCTGGCCGTACCGGCCCTGCGGGTGACCGGCCCCTACCTCGCCATGGTGACGCTGGCCTTCGGCACGATCGTCCAGATCTTCATCAACGAGCTGACGCCGCTGACCAACGGCCCGCTCGGCATCACCCTGCCGCCGGCCCGGATCCTCGACTTCTCGCTCCTCGGCCTCCAGGCCCCCTGGGGTGCGGCTGGGCGCAAGCTCGAATTCTACTACCTCGTCTGCGCCGCGCTGCTGGTGACCATCCTGGTCGTCAACCGGGTGGTGCGCTCGCCCTACGGCCGCGCCTTCGAGGCGCTGCGGGATTCGCCGATCGCCTGCGACTGCATGGGCGTCAGCGTCTACCGCTACAAGGTCTATGCCTTCGTGATCTCGGCGGCGCTGGCGGGCCTCGCCGGCGCGCTGTTCGCGTGGTCGGAGCGCTATGTGGCGCCGAACTCCTACGGGTTCGAGCTCACCGTGCTGTTCCTCCTCGCCGTCACGATGGGCGGCCGCAAGTCGCGGGCGGGGCCGATCATCGGCTCGGCAATCATCGTGATGATGCCGAACGTGCTGGCCGATATCGGGCTGGTGCGGATCATGGCGGGGATCATTGCGCTCGCCGCCCTGGCGGTGGGCGGCCTCGCCATCCTGCGCCGCCGGGAGGATCGGTACGCCCTGCTGATCCCGGTCGGGCTCTGCCTCGCCTTCTTCCCCGCGACCCTGCTGCTCGAATCCGTCACCGACTACCGCCTGACGGTGTTCGGGCTGATGATCCTGTTCGTGGTGTATTACCTCCCGGACGGGATCGTCGGCTTCCTCCGCGAGAAGATCCCGGCGCTGCGGCCGGCCCACACCGCCGAGGGCAAGAGCCTCCACGCCGAGGGCACGGCGCTCAGCGTCCAAAGCCGCGACAGGGGCGCCGACCCGCTGCTGACGGTCGATCAGGCCCTGATGCAGTTCGGCGGCCTCAAGGCCCTGGCCGGCGTCGACCTCACGGTGCGGCCGGGCACGATCCACGGGCTGATCGGCCCCAACGGATCCGGCAAGAGCACGATGATGAACGTGCTCACCGGCATCTACCGGCCGACGAGCGGCAGCGTCACCTTGGCCCGCGGCCAGGGCACGAAGCGCCTCGACGGGCGCACGCCTTCCGAGATCGCCGCCGCCGGAATCGCCCGCACCTTCCAGAACGTCCAACTCTTCCGGGAGATGACCGCGCTGGAGAACGTGCTGGTCGGCCTGCATCACAGCTTCCGCGGCACCCTTTTCGACGCGATCCTCGGCACGCCGCGCCGCCGCCGGGAGGAGCGTGAGCAGCGCGCCCGCGCCATGGCGATCCTCGATTTCGTGGGCTTGAGCGCCCTCGCCCAGGTGGAGGCCCGCAACCTGCCCTACGGTAAGCAGCGACTTCTTGAGATCGGGCGGGCGCTCGCCCTCGACCCGGTCTTGCTCCTCCTCGACGAGCCCGCCGCGGGCCTCACCGCCCCCGACATTGCCGAGCTGACCGCGATCATCCGCAAGATCCGGGATGCCGGCATCACGGTGATCCTGATCGAGCACCACATGGACGTGGTCATGGGCCTGTGCGACCGCGTCAGCGTCCTCGATTTCGGCCACAAGATCGCCGAGGGCAGCGCCCGCGAGGTCCAGGCGGACCCGAAGGTGGTGGAGGCCTATCTCGGGAGCCCAGTCGCCGACGAGGAGATGACCCATGCTTGAAGTTACGGGTCTGTCGGCCGGCTACGGCCAGGTCGAGGTTCTGCACGGTCTCGACTTCCAAGTCCCGAAGGGTCAGGTCGTCGCGCTGATCGGCTCGAACGGAGCCGGCAAGACCACCACGATGCGAGCCCTGTCGGGCATGATCCGCCCACGGGCCGGCTCGATCCGCCTGAACGGGCACGAGATCGGCGGCCTCGAAAGTCACGACGTCGCCCGCTTCGGCCTCGCGCACTCACCGGAAGGGCGGCGCGTATTCGCGACGCTTTCGGTGGAGGACAATCTCACGCTCGGCGCCTTTCCGCGGCTGACTGGCTCGCGTCCGAAGGGCGACGTCGCAGCCGACCGCGAGCGGGCCTTCGAGATGTTCCCCCGCCTGAAGGAGCGGCGCGCGCAGCTCGCCGGCACCCTGTCGGGTGGCGAGCAGCAGATGCTGGCGATGGGCCGGGCCCTGATGCTGCGGCCGGAGATCCTGCTGCTCGACGAGCCCTCGATGGGGCTCGCCCCCAAACTGGTGGAGGAGGTCTTCCGGATCATCCGGCTGCTCAAGGCCGAGCAGGTTACGATGCTGCTGGTCGAGCAGTTCGCCATGGCGGCGCTCGGGGTCGCTGATCATGCCTACGTGCTGGAGAACGGCCGCATCCGCTTCCAGGGCCCGGCGCAGCAGATGCGCAACGATCCGGCCGTGCGAGCGGCCTATCTCGGCGGCACGCATTGAAGCGCTCTCTGCCGACGTAGAAACCGGTTTGGCGCAAGAGGCGGTTTTACAACCGACGCTGCGTGGATCTGGCTTGGTGGTCTACGATCGAGACTTCGAGCTCCACGATGGCGATTGTTACGTTAGGCGAGCCTAGCTCAGCGCATCATCCACGCTCCGGTCGAAAGCCGGTCCGGGCCGCCTATGCCTCGGCGCCGCGGTCGCCCATGCGTGCGACGAAGCGGCTCTGGAGCCCGCTGAGGTTTCGTCCGCCGGTCGCCACAATCGCCCCGCATGGACCGCACGCACCTTGACGGTCGCTTAACCATTCGCCCGTCCAACGCTGCCTAGGATGATCCGGCTCGGGGGAACGGATGGGCTTGAATTTTGGACGGCTGGGTCGTGCGGGCCCGGCCTTCGCTGTTCTCCTACCGTTGCTCGCGTCGGGGGCCTGTGCCGGCCGGCCGACCGGAGTGCTTTTGCCCGTCGCCGTGACCGGGTCGGTTCCCGGCACCTCACGCGTCGACATGCTGGTGGCAACGACACGCAAGTCGGCCGCCGACCGGGGGGTGCTGTTCTCGGGCGAGCGCGGCGATACGGTCACCTACACGGATCTTGCCGTCTCCATCCCACCGAACACCACGCGGCAGCCCGGCACCGTGCAGTGGCCGAAATCACTGCCCGGCAACCCCGCGACCGACTTCGTCGCCCTGCGCGCCGATCCGGTCGACCGCTCGAAGGTCGCAGCCTGGACCGGCCGCGCCGTCCGGCGCGGGGCCAAGCGCCACGTGCTCGTGTTCGTCCACGGCTTCAACAACAAGTTCGAGGACGCGGTCTTCCGCTTCGCGCAGATTGTGCATGACTCGGGTGCGGAGGTCGCCCCGGTGCTGTTTACGTGGCCCTCCAAGGGGTCGGTGCTCGCCTACGGCTACGACCGGGAGAGCACCAACTTCTCGCGCAACGGCCTGGAGACGCTGCTGCGGGATTTGGCCAGGGACCCGAATGTCGGCGAGATCACCGTACTCGCCCACTCGATGGGCAACTGGCTGACCCTGGAGAGCCTCCGCCAGATGGCCATTCGCGATCGGCGCGTCGCCCCGAAAATCCGCAACGTCATCCTCGCCGCGCCCGATGTCGACATGGACCTCGCCCGCGAAGCGTTCCGTGACATGGGTCCGGACCGGCCGCGCTTGACGTTGATGGTATCCGACGATGATCAGGCTCTGGCGGTGTCGCGGTTGGTTTGGGGCGACAGCGTCAGGTTGGGCGCCATCGACCCGAATGTCGAGCCTTACCGGTCCGAACTCGAACGCCAGAACATCGGCGTGCTGAACCTGTCCGCGGTGAAGGGCGATGACCCCCTGAACCACGGCAAGTTCGCCTCCGGGGATGTCGTCGCCCTGTTGGGCAAGCGCCTCGCCGACGGCCAGCCGATCTCGGACGGACAGGTCGGCTTCGGTGACCGGTTGGTGAGCACGGCTGCCGGAGCCGCCTCCACGGTCGCGACCGGTGCGGCGCTGGCGGTTGCGGCCCCGGTCGCCATCGTCGACCCGCAAACCCGCGAGACCTTCGGCGAGCACCTGTCTCACGTCGGCTCCGGCCTGCGGGACACGGTCGGTTCGACGGTCGACCTAGCGGGCGCACCCGTGCGGGCCATGACCGGTAGCCGCTGAAGCGTCGAACCGATCGGCAACAAGAACGCCGGGCCGCCCGGCATCATGGGGAACGGAAGATGGCACGCAAGATTCGACTGGTCGTCGCGGCGGCAACATTGGCCTGGGCAGGCGCCGCGCAGGCACAGGGTCTGGAGCGCGGCGCGCAAGAGGGGGCGAACCGGGGCGCGATGATCGCCGGTCCCCTGGGCGCCGTCGTCGGTGGTGCGGTTGGGGCAGCGGTGGGAACGGCTAACGGCATCCTCGGCATCGACAGACGTGAGCGCTTCCGCATCTACGCCACGGGCGAGCGTCGGCCGTCCTTTGCCTATTCCGGCGCCGTGAAGGTTGGGACCGTCCTCCCGGAGGACGGCGTCGTCTATTACGATGTTCCCCCGGAATTCGCTCTTCCGACGTACAACTACACCGTCGTGAACGATCACCCGGTTCTGGTGGACCCGCGCACGCGCCGGGTCGTTGAGGTTATCGACTAGGCGGGCCCTGAACCGCGGTGGTGACCTGCGGGCCGAACCGGTTCATCACCCCGTGGCGTTCGTCCCAGGCCGCTGGCTTGTGCAAACAACCCGCGGCGCTGAGCGCGTCGCCACGAATGGCGCGGAGGACCCGACGAGGTCGAGGTCCTGCTTGACCCGGCGTTCGACAAGCGCGTCCGGGCACAGGACCGGCTTCGAGGTCCCGAGACAAAGGCCCGACAGGCTGCCGCCGAGCTGGGCTCTGCGGCAGCAGGATCCGGTAGTTCTTGTGCGCCTGCTACCAGTGTGCGTCGCCCGCGACTACGCGTGACGCACACTGGCGACGTCACTTCAGGCGGGCGGCAGCCCAGGCGATGTGATCGGCCATGAAGGTCGAGATGAAGAAGTACGAGTGGTCGTAGCCCTCGCGCATGTTGAGGGTCAGCGCGATGCCGGCCTTCTTGCAGGCCTCCTCGAGCAGCCACGGCCGCAGGCCATCCTGAAGGAAGCTGTCGGCGGTACCCTGATCCACCAGGAACTCGGGGAAACGCTTACCGTCTTCGATCAGCGCGGTGGCATCGTGGGCGCGCCAGGCGGCTGGATCGGACCCGAGGTACTTCTCGAAGGCCGGTTTCGACCAGCCGGCCGTGGAGGGCTGGGCGATCGGCGCGAAGGCTGAGCAGGACTTGAAGCGCTCCGGGTAGGTCAGCGCGATGGTGAGCGCTCCGTGGCCGCCCATGGAGTGGCCGAAGATGCCTTGACGGGTCATGTCGGCGGGGAAGTTTGCCGCGATGAGCGCCGGCAGCTCCTCCGTGACGTAGCTCCACATCTTGTAATTCTTGGCATATGGCGCCTCGGTGGCGTCCAGATAGAAGCCGGCACCGGAGCCGAACTGCCAGTTGCCCTCCTCGTCCGGGATCCCCGGGCCGCGCGGGCTGGTATCCGGGGCCACGATGATCACGCCATGCTGGACGGCGGCCGCCCGGTACTCGCCCTTGTCCATGACGTTGGCATGCGTGCAGGTGAGCCCCGACAGGTACCACAACACCGGAACCGGACCGTTCTCGGCCTGAGGCGGCACGAACACCGCGAAGGTCATCGGGCATCCCGTGGTCTGCGCATCGTGCTTGTAGACGCCCTGCGTGCCGCCATGGGCGCGGGCCTTCGAGATGGTTTCCATGAGCTTTGATCTCCTGCTCGGGAGGCGAGAGCCGCGCTCCGGGGCCGGATGGCGGGCTTGGGATTTCGAGACTACGGGGCGGCGCGCAAAGCTGTCGGCTTGCCCGACAGGAACGAGGCACCGGTCACCGGGACCCCGCCCCTGAAGAGCGGCGAGCCCCGGATCAAATGGTCTCAGTAAACGACAACGGAACGGATCGACTTGCCTTCGTGCATGAGGTCGAAACCGTGGTTGATGTCTTCCAGGGGCATGGTGTGGGTGATCAGATCATCGATGTTGATCTTACCCTCCATGTACCAATCGACGATCTTCGGCACATCCGTGCGGCCGCGGGCCCCACCGAAGGCAGATCCCCGCCAGACACGGCCGGTGACGAGCTGGAACGGACGGGTCGAGATCTCACGACCGGCCTCTGCCACGCCGATGACGATCGACTCGCCCCAGCCGCGATGGCAGCACTCGAGCGCCTGGCGCATCACGTGGACGTTGCCGGTGCAATCGAAGGAGAAATCGGCGCCGCCGCCGGTGAGATCGACGATGGCCTGAACCACCTTGTCGGTACCGACCTCATTCGGGTTGATGAAGTGGGTCATCCCGAACTTGCGGGCCATGGCCTGCTTCTCCGGGTTGATGTCGACGCCGATGATCTTGTCGGCTCCGACCATCCGGGCGGCCTGGAGGACGTTGAGGCCGATGCCACCGAGACCGAACACCACCACGTTGGCACCGGGCCAGACTTTGGCGGTGTAGATCACCGCGCCGATGCCGGTCGTCACGCCGCAACCGATGTAGCAGATCTTGTCGAAGGGCGCGTCTTCGCGGATCTTCGCGAGCGCAATGGCCGGCAGAACTGTGAAGTTCGAGAAGGTCGAGCAGCCCATGTAGTGAAACACGGTGCTCGAACCGCCGGGGCTGCCGCCGGTGGACACGCAGGAGAAGCGGCTCGTGCCATCCGGCATCACGCCCTGACCCTGGGTCGCCCGGATCGCGGTGCACAGGTTGGTGCGCTGCGAGAGACAGGACTTACAGTTGCGGCATTCCGGCGTGTACAGGGGGATCACATGGTCGCCGGGCTTCAGCGTCGTGACGCCGGCGCCGACCTCACGGACAATACCCGCGCCCTCATGGCCGAGGATCGCCGGGAACTTGCCCTCGGAATCGAGACCCGAGAGCGTGTAGGCATCGGTGTGGCAGATGCCGGTGGCCATCAACTCGACGAGCACTTCGCCGGCCTTGGGCCCCTCAATGTCGATGGTCTCGATCGTGAGTGGCTTCTTGGCCTCCCACGCGACTGCGGCGCGAGTCTTCATCAGGTCTTCCCATTGTCTGGATGATGACGGACGGCGCCGAACTGCCGACTCTCCGGTGCACCTCGCCTAAGGGCAGCGCACCGGACGGTCCGAAAATCTGTCGCGTGTGTGCTGCTTCTGACGCGAAGATGCAATGTCCTGCCCCCGTGTTCAGCGCATGGCCCCAGCGTTCGGCAGGACCGGGCTAGGAAGCGCATCCGCGCCGCATGAGCCGCGCGCTCAGGCCGGAAGATGGATCGCGCAGCGCCTGTGACCCGTGCCAGATCACGGTTCAATCGGGCCGAGCAGTCGTTCGTTGACTGTCCGGCAGCTTCGGCTCGGGGTCGGACGCGGTGGTCACGCGATGTGTCGCTGTCCCTGACGGCAGGGCTGATACGGAAGAGACAATCCACTGGAGCAGTCGCCCCCCTGTGGCACGCTTGTCTGGTTGTCGTGGTCGGGCGCTGCTACAATCCTGTGCGCCTGCGACGTCAAAGAAAACGACACTGCTGGGAGGTCGGATATGGCGACAACGAGCGTTCCCACCGAGGTGCCGGAGATCGAACGTCGCACAATGCGCGCGGTCGGCTGGCGCATCGTGCCGTTCCTCGTGCTCTGCTACTTCATCGCCTATGTCGATCGTGTGAATGCAGGCTTCGCCGCGCTCACGATGAACAAGGATCTCGGCCTTTCCCAAGCAATGTTCGGCATCGGTGGTGGCCTGTTCTTCGTCGCCTACGTGCTGTGCGAGGTGCCGAGCAACCTCGCGATGGAAAAGTTCGGCGCGCGGGTGTGGATCGCGCGGATCATGATCACCTGGGGCCTCGTCGGTGCGGCGATGGCCTTCGTGGTCGGTCCTTACAGTTTCTATCTCGGCCGCTTCCTGTTGGGCGCAGCCGAAGCCGGCTTCTTCCCCGGGGTGATCCTCTACCTGACCTACTGGTTCCCGAAGGCGTACCGGGCACGGATCGTCGCCATGTTCATGGTCGCGATCCCGATCTCGTCCTTCCTGGGCTCGCCGCTGTCTGCCGGGCTGCTTCAACTCGACGGCGCCGCTGGCCTGCACGGCTGGCAGTGGCTGTTCATCGCGGAAGCAATCCCCGCGGTTCTGCTCGGGCTTGCCGCTCTTTTCGTGCTCCCGAGCCGGCCGGCGGAGGCGAAATGGCTGGCTCCGGAGCAACGCGCCTGGCTCGAGGGCCGACTTGAGGCGGACAAGGCTGGCGCTGCACCAGTGGCGCACCACCTTCCGCTGCTGAAGGTCCTCTCGAACAAATACGTTTGGGCGCTGGCGCTGATCTATTCGGGCTCGTCGGCCACCAGCAACGCGCTTTCCCTCTGGCAGCCGCAGATCCTCAAGTCCTTCGGGCTCTCGAATCTCGAGACCGGCCTCCTCAACATGATCCCCTTCGGCATCGCCTCGGTGTTTATGGTGTTCTGGGGGCTGCGCGCCGACAAGTCGGGCGAGCGGGTCTACAGTACGGCTCTGCCGCTGGCGCTGACCTGCCTGTGCCTCGCCGCCACGAACCTCACCAACTCGCTCACCCTGACGATGGTGCTCCTGAGCTTCACCCTGCTCGGCAACTACGCGATCAAGGGGCCGTTCTGGGCCATGGCCACGGAGTGGCTCTCGGCCGGCACCGCAGCGGCGGGGATCGCGGCGATCAACACCCTCTCGCATCTCGGCACCGGTATCGCCTCCTGGCTGCTGGGCGTGATCAAGGACGCCACCGGCAGCTTCCCCATGGGCCTTCTGCCGCTTGTCGTCCTCACGGGCGCCGGCAGCATCATGACGATCATCCTCGGCCGCGGCAGTCGCGCTCAGGCGAGCGCCCCCGCCCCCGCACCGGCCGAGTAGTCGCCATGATCTCGCGACGGACGTTCCAAGGGGGCATCGCAGCCGCCGCGCTGATGCCGCGCTTCGCGATGTCCGAGCCGATCACAGCGATCGACAGCCACGCGCACGTCGTCAAGCGCGGTCTCAAGCTCGCGCCATCCGTTCGCTACGCCCCGGATTACGACGCGACGCCCGAGGACTACATCAAGGTTCTCGACGACAACGGGATCTCCAACGCGGTGCTGATCCAGCCGAGCTTCCTCGGCACCGACAACAGCTACATGCTGGATGCGCGAAAGAATTATCCGTCGCGCTTCCGGTGCGTCGCGGTCGTCGATCCCGGCATCTCCGCCGATGACCTTAAAGCCCTGGATGCCGCGGGTGTGGTTGGCGTGCGCCTCAACCTGATTGGGCAGCCGGATCCACAGCTCGCGAGCCCGGCCTGGCGCGCGCATCTCGCGCATCTCGCGGCCCTCAACTGGCATGTCGAGATCCAGGCCGAGGGGCGGCGCTGGCCCGACCTGCTCTCGCCCCTCCTCGATGCGGGGGTGACTGTGGTGGCCGACCATTTCGGCAAGCCGGATCCCAAGGCGGGCGTGGATGATCCCGGCTTCCGCCGGATCCTGGAAGCCGGGCGCACAGGCCGCATCTACCTCAAGCTGTCGGGCCCCTACCGAAACGGGGCCGATGGCGACGCCATTGCCAGGACGGCGATCCCGCTGCTGCGCGAGCATCTCGGCCTGGATCATCTCGTCTGGGGTAGCGATTGGCCGAATACTGGGTTCGAGGGCAAAGAGCCCTACGCTGCGATGCTGGCCAATCTCACGACTTGGCTGCCCGAGCCGGCAGACCGTCAAGTCGTGCTTGTGGACGCGCCGAGGACGCTCTTTCGGTTCAACACCGCATGAGCCGGCGGCGCTTGCCCCCGAGATTGCAGGCGAAAGTCTGATGCGCACATCGGTGAGAGTTGTGCACTCAGCTTTGTCGGCGGGCGGCTATAAGGTCACCCGCGCGGGACAGGATCTATCCCTCAGGCAGCCTTCGCCTCATGAGGCTCCGCTCTGGTGAGCCCACGCTGGCGGGCGACGGTTTCCGCGCGCCCGTTGCGCATCAAGCGTCGCCTGACGCCCTGCCATTTGATGGTTGGCACCGGCGCGACGGGATCGGTAAGGGCGCCCAAGGCTCGCGTGTAATCCAGAACCAGACCGGGGGTCCACGTCATAGCGCCCGCGCCATTACGCATGAGCGCGGCCGCCCAGAATTCCGGGCTCACCATCGCGCGCGCCAGTCTGCGCCACGGCCGACCACCGCTGCAAAAGTTGCCCTCGACAGCAGCGTCGAGGGCGTCAACGACGCACGTCGAACAGTTCCGGCCGACGAGGTTGTAGGTCGCATCCCGGCGATACCTGCTCCAGAACGCGCGTAGGCGACCGCCGTCGATACCCTGGAGGGTGACCACCACGGTCGCCTCGCACCAATCGGCTGCCTCTTCGCGGTAGCTCGGCAGGAAGCGGCCCGGCACGTCGTTCTCGGGACCGGCGCGCAGGATCGCCCGCAGTTTGTCGGGCGACCTCTCGATCTCCACAGAGGGGTAATGGCTTATATAAAGGGGGTCTTCCCCAACCAAGTCTGCGCAGGAGCCGGCCGCTCCCTTCGCGACCGCCAGTTCCAAGGCGGCGTGGCCGGTGGAGAGGTGCCCAACCCCATCCACCGAGATGACGTAGCGGTGAACCAGACGGCGTCGGGCTGGAATTGTCGCCGTCCCGGTGGGCGTCCAAACATAGATCTTGACGGTGTCCGACCCGCTCGCCTGCTCGGATGTGTCGAAGAAACTGGGCGGGCGCCGTAGGCGTAGGCCGCGGACCATGACCTTGATCCCGGACAGCATCAGAAAGGCACCGATGCTGAAACCGACCGTGCCGGCATACCAAGTCGGGTATGGCTGCAGGGTGAGGATTCCTAGGAGGATGCCGAACCCCCCGTGCACCACCGACCCGTGCCAGCCGGGAAAGCGCAGGACGTGAGATAGGACGACCCGCAACAGGCCGTCGAACAGGAAGGCGGTACCGAACAGCATCGCAAGGAGGAACGTGCTCGAGGCCGAAGCGAGCATCGTCAGGACGGCCACAACGAGGAGTATCGCGGCCTTGAGCAAACGCAGCCGTCGTGCAGCCCCGGTGGCAACCAAGCCGCGTACTCCGGAGCTCGCCGCCTCGCACACGAGGAGGAGGCCGAACCAGCGATCCGGGATATGCGTCGCACCGTCGAGGGCATCGATCACGAGGGCGCCACCGAGTCCCGTCCAGATAAGGCCCACGCTGGTGACGGCCCCCCAACGGCGATGGACCGCCTCGCGTCCCACCAGCAGCAGCCACAGAGGGAGGGCTCGCCGGCTCGTCGGAGCGCTGGACTTTGCGGATGGCATTGCTTCAACAGGATCGCTCCTGCGCTCGGCTTCGGCGAACCACAGGTGCCTCCGCCCTTTCGGACTGATGCGCGCTGGGGAAGGCGCGCCATCGCCGGGGCGATCGGGCGACGCCGCCCCCGTTGCGACATTGATCTGGTGGCTCGGCGTTGAAGACAACGTCACGCGAAAAACCTCCCGGCGCTTCATTGCTAGCCAAGCGAAGATACGAGCTGACGAGAAAACGACCGAGAAAGCAGACTTCCTAGATCTCGTCTCGGAGTTTTCTTCCTGACGGGAACGTCGTCCAAAACGATCTTGCTGCAACGCGACCTTGAACTTTCAGGCGGACTGTTGCACGCCCGATCGGTTGACTTAAAGACCGCTGAAATTCCTTCTCAAGCTAGGGCAAGCCTGCGGATGATCCTACTTGAGATGGTAGGCGACGCCCGCGATCAGCGCCTTCTCCTCGGTGTTGAGCGTCTGCGGCGGGTGCCCGCCGAATTTGTTGTGCCAATACTGGAAGCCCACGAACACCTCGACCCGGTTGGGCGTGTTCTCGAGCAGCTGCCCGACATCCAAGACCAGATTGGTCTGCGAGACGAATTCCAGCTGCGTCTGGTTTTCGTTGAAACTCCCGTAGCGGCCCTTGGGCAGGATAATGGTGTTGAAGCCGGCCAGCGCCAGGGGCAGGCCGGTGAAGGCCAGGGGAATGGTATATGTCAGCTCGAATTCCGGCGTCATCTTGTACTCGACGCTGCGGAAATGTGAGTAATCGAAGTTCGGTATCGGTTTCAGGAGACCTTCACCCTCTGGCGGACTTCCGGCGAAACCATTACGGGAAAACTCCTTGTAGCCCTGGACCTTAAGGTTCACGAACCCGGCCGGTACGTCAAACGCAAAGCTGATCCCGAAGGTGCCGGCGCGCTTCTCGGAATCGAATTTCGTCTCCTTGGTGTTGATGTCGGCCCCGAATGACAGGCCGATATCCTTCACGAGGCCTGGAATGGCGAAGATGTTGGTGTCGAAGATCTTGTTCGGGCTCAGGACGCCCCGGTAGATCAGGTAGACCTCGGTCGCGCCGTAGCCCTTGTCCCTGTTCTCCTTGTCGCTCGCCGGGTCTTGACGGCCCGATCGGAGAATATCGAGGGAAATCAGGTTGGTGCCGTAGGCCCAGGAATTGGCGTGGAACAGGTTGACCACATTCTTGGGCACCTCAACAGGCACCTCGCGGCTGCCCGGGAGTTTCCGGGAGACGCCGGGCTCCGCGGACGGTCCCTGGAAACGGTAGCTGACCACGGTGTCGGAGAACGAGAAGAACGACGGCGGCGGTGCGGCCATCACGGTCGCGGCGGCGACAGGAACCCCGGCCTCCTGCCGATTCGGCCCGGTCGAGGCCCATTGCGTCGTGCTGAGCGTCTCGTCGAAGGCCCGGGTGGCGCTCGTTTGGACATTCGTGCTTGCCGCCGTCTCGGATCGGGCCGCGCCGATGCCGGCCATCAGCGACGCCGCGATCAGCAGGCCCGCCCGGGGCATCCCGATGGTCATGGATCCTCGCTTAGCCCGGCCGGCGGGTCGTGCCGGGGCGATCCGTGCGACCTGGTTCGTCACAGCACTTTCCAGAAGACCAGGATCATCACCGCATAGGCCGCAGCCAGCAGGCCGGCGCCCTTGAGGTCGACGGAAGCCTGCTTGTCCCCGGCAGGCGCCAGCCACCAGCCGAGCCGCTGGGCGGCGAACGGCACCAGCCGGGCGGTGATCAGCACGCTGACGACGTTGCCGATGAACAGCGCCAGGGGGAAATCCAGTTTCAGCGTCTGAACCAGGAACGGCGTGCCGATCAGCAGGCCCCAGAGGAACACCGTCGGGTACAGCGTCAGGAGGACGATCATGTTCATCTTCCAGGCCGGGGGCGCCGGAGCACCCTCCGGCGTCGCGTTCCGGAACCATTGCTCGAAGCCGCTCTGGACCATCCGGGTGTGGAATTCCGCGGTCAGCGGCGCCGCCTCTTCGACCAGGGCCTGGCGCTCCGGGGAGTTCAGCCAGGCTTGCAGGTTGGCGTCGCTGTCGAACCGCAGGATCGCGACGAAATCCTCCTGCACCCCCGGCACGGCGGGCTCGAGCCGGTAGCCCTGCAGGCCACGCGCGCGCGACTGGGCGGCCGCGACCTTCCGCTCCCAGCGAAGATATTCGGCCTCCATCCCGGGCTTCACCCGGGTGCTGATCACCGCCGAGACCGGCGCGGTACGGGCCGCGCTGGCATCGTCGGTGACTATGTGGACGTCGTCGCGGCCAACCAGCATCGGGGCGGCGCCCTCGATGCGGGATTGCCGCTCCGGCGAGCCCAGCCAGTGCCGGGCATGGTCCAGGCTGTCGAAACGCTGCAGGATCACCCAATCGACCTGCAGCGGCGGGTGCGGCGGCATCAGCCGCTGCTCGATGAAGCCCGGAAACGTCGCCACCACCGCGCTGGTGTCGCCCTGCCACCGGGCGAAGGCGTCGGCGCTCTCCGGCCGGACGGTCGTCTGGGTGACGATGCTGACGCTCGCCGCTGACGTGCTCATGCGCTGGCGAGCTTCGCGAACAGGCGGTCGGGGGTGAACGGCAGGTGGGCGAACCGCACCCCGGTGGCGTCGGCCAGCGCGTTCGAGACGGCCGGGGCAACCGGGTTGATGCCGCACTCGCCCTGTGACTTGGCCCCGAGCGGCCCGATCTTGTCGATCGTATCGGCGAAGAAGATGTCGGTGTGGGGCGTGTCCGCGAAGGTCGGGATCCGGCAATTGCGCAATTGCGGGTTGACCATGCGGCCGTCGCCATCGTGCACCATGGTCTCGACCAGCGCCCAGCCGTAGCCCATGCCGACGGCGCCATCGAGCTGGCCCCGGCACTGCATCGGGTTGATCGGCTTGCCGATATCCGCGGCGTGGACGCTCTGCAGGATCCGGATCTCGCCGGTCACCCGGTGCACCGCCAGGCGGACACCCTGCACGTTGAACGCGATGGTGCGCGGCGAGAGATAGGACTTCCGGCTGACCGTGAATCGGTGGTCGACCTTGGTACCCTCGGCGTGGAGCTCGGCCAGCGTCAGGCGCCGGTTGCCGCAGACCACGCCCCCATCGGTGTCGAGCCGGCATTGCTCCACCGGCACCCCGGTATGCCGGCTGGCGAAGTCGAGGATGTCCTCCGCCATGGCATCTGCGGCCAGGTGGACCGCCTTGCCGCCGACCACGGTGCCGGTGCTGGCAAACGTGCCGGTGTCGTAGGGGGTGCGATCGGTGTCGGCGTTGATGATCGCGACATCGTCGGCGCGCGCGCCCAGGATCGCAGCCGCGATCTGCTTGTGCGCCGTGGTGATGCCGTTGCCCATCTCGGTCGAGCCGCAGGCGAGATGGTAGGTCCCGTCCGGGAGCAGGTGCATCTTGGCGCCCGAGCGATGCTCGGTCGGCGGTCCGCATTCCAGCATGGCGAGCGCTACGCCGGTGCCCTCGGCCCAGTCCGCGCCCTCGGGCCTAGCGACGCCGTTGCCCTTCTCGAGCTCGCGCTCGACGATGTCGAGGCACTCGCCGACGCCGTAGCTGCCGAAGCTGGCGTCGCTCGGCTCCTTCCAGATCGACTCGATGTTGTCGCCGGGCTGCACGACGTTCAACCGCCGCATCGCGAACGGATCGATGCCGAGCTGGCGGGCCAGGGCGTCGATCGCGCATTCGATCGCGAAGGTGGTCTGCGAGGCGCCGTAGCCGCGGAAGCCTCCGCCCGGCACCATGTTGGTGTAGACGGCGTGGCCGATGCCCTTCTTGTTGAGGCAGCGATACACCGCGATCGGGCTGGCCATCGCGGCCCCCAGGGTTTCGCCGCCATGGCCGCCATAGGCCCCGGTGTTGGACACCACTTCCACGTCCATCGCCGTCAGCGTGCCGTCGCGGCGGGCGCCGATCTTCACCCGGGTGGTCATCGGATGGCGCGTCGTGGCGCCGATGAACTCCTCCTCCCGGGTCCATTCCCACTTCACCGGGCGGCCGAGCTTCATCGTGGCGAACAGGACGAGGTCTTCCGAGACCATCTCCTGCTTGCCGCCGAAGCCGCCGCCGACCCGCTCGGTGAACACGTGGATGTCCCGGGGCGACAGACCCATCACGTAGGCGAGCTTAGTCCGGACCGCGAACGGCGCCTGCGAACTGGTGCGGACGTGCCAGCGCTGGTCCTCGCCCTGCCAGGCGATCGAGCCGTGCGTCTCCAGGTGCGTGTGCTGGACCCGGGTGGTCGAATAGGTCTGCTCGTGGATCACGTCGGCCTCGGCGAAGCCGGCGGCCACATCGCCGATCTCGCCCCGGAGCGTGCAGAAGATGTTGCTGTCCCCGGTAACCTGCTCCTTGTTGTGCAGCTGCGGCGCGCCGGGCTGCATCGCGGCGACCGGATCGAACACCGCCGGCAGGATCTCGTACTCGACCCGCACGGCCCGGCATCCCGCCTCGGCGGCCGCTTCGGTCTCGGCGACCACGGCCACGACGCGCTGGCCGGCGAAGCGCGCGACGTTGTCGAGCAGCAGGATGTCGTCGGGATCGACCAGATGGTCCTCGTGCAGGGCCGAGCTGAACCGGCGCTTCGGTACGTCCTGCCAGGTGTAGACCACGACCACCCCGGGCAAAGCCCGGGCGGCAGCGGCGTCGATCGCCACGATGCGCGCATGGGCGTGGGGCGAGCGCAGCACCTTCAGGTGCAGCAGGCCCTCGACCGCGACATCCATGGTGTAGCGGGCTTTGCCGGTGAGGATGGAATCCGTGAACGGGTTGGGCAGGCTGGCGCCGAGCGCCCGGCCGGGCATGTCCGCCTCGATGTTGCAGCGGCCATGCAGCGCGTCGTTGATCGAGCGGTAGCCGGTGCAGCGGCACAGGTTGCCCTTCAGGGCGTGCGGCAAGTCGGCCTTCTGCGCATCGGTCAGCGTCACCGCGGTCATGATCATGCCGGCGGTGCAGAAGCCGCATTGGAACGCCTGCGCATCCCGGAACGCCTGCTGCATGGGATGCAGGTCGTTACCGCAGCCGGACAGGCCCTCGAGGGTGGTGACCGCGCGGCCCTCGGCCCGGAACGCCGGGACCAGGCAGGAATGGAACGGCTTTCCATCGATATGGACGGTGCAGGCGCCACAATCGCCGGCGTCGCAGCCCTTCTTGACGCCGAACACGTCGAGGTCGCGCAGGAAGGTCCGCAGGCACTGGCCGGGGGCGGGCTCGGCGGCGTAGTCGCGGCCGTTGATCGAATACTGGGTCACGCGAGCTCCGTCCGGATCTGTTCAGCGAGGTATTGCGTGACGTGACGCTTGTACGGGGCCGAGCCGTGGACGTCGGCGAAATAGGCCTCCGGCGGCAGGCGCGCGTCGAGGGCGGCACGCAGGTCGTCGGCGGATGGGCATGCGGGGAAGCGCAGCTGAACCGGCCGGGGCGTCGCCGCTGTCACCGTCAGCAGGAAGTCGGTGCCGTCCTGGCCGACCGTTCCGATGATCAGCGCGGCCGAGCGCCCGAACTTGGTCAGCGACACCTGCCGCATGGCCGTTCGTTTCGCCAGCGCGGCGGCGGGCAGGTGGATGCTGCGCAGCAATTCGCCGGGCTGCAGCACGTTCGCGTGGTTGCCGGTGACGAACTCGGCCACCGGGACCGTGCGCGGCGCGCCGTCGCGCGGCCACAGCGTGCAGACGCCCTCCAGGGCCGCGGTCAGCGAAATCATCGCGCCCGCCGGCAGCGACATGCAGACATTGCCGCCGATCGTGGCGGCGTTCCAGATCTTGAACGACATCAGGAACGAGTCGATGCAGTGCCGGAACAGCAGCACGGCGTGCCACTCGACCGGGCCCGCGAAATCGTGCAGTTCGACGACCCTGCAGGTGGCCGCGATCTCGAGCCCGGCCTCGGTCACTGTCAGCGGCGCCCAGCCCAGCCGGTCGAGGTCGATCAGCGTGTCGACCGCCACCTGCGGCTCGGAGAACAGCCACGTGCCGCCTGCGAGCCACGAGCACCCGTCATGCCAGCCTTGGACCTCGTCTAGGGACGTCGGCCGCTTGACGTTCACAATTGTTGAAAGGTTCATCGGTGCCCTTCAAAGCTCATCGGCGCAAGATCTACGCTTATCATGACAGCATCATGATCCATCGGAAGTAAATAAATTGTTTACGTGCCGTCCCAATTCTGATTTTTATCGCGCCAAATCAGACTGCAGATCTGATGAACAACTTACAGATATAGAAATTGCTGCGAATGATTCGGAAATTGACGACCGACTCTTCGACCGATCAAGGCATCCGCGCGATTCCATCGCGGCGGAGGTGCCGATCGTGGCATCCGCGGCATCCGCGCTACGCAGGGGCCGTCGCGATTTCAGCTTCGGTCTGGTCTCGATACGAAAAAACACATCATGGATGCGCGCGTCAATCCAGTACATCGAGCGCCGCCGTAGTGTTATGTAACTACTGATATGATACATCAAATGACTGATGCAGTCGGAAAAGTCTCAGTAAATCGCCCGGCCGTTCGCCAATATAGTGGTGTTGCGAAGATACATCCGCAGCCGTACCGGATCGCAGCTCGCGACCGTGGGACGGAGAGACAAGGAAAATCCTGGCCCTTGGCACTTGTCGGCGTCAGGGCATCCGCAAAGCTGCACTCCGTCCCGTTTCTCGGGGCCGGCTTGGTATGGGGGGAGAAATCGCGGATCCTGGGTCGTCGGAGCAAAGCGCTCTCCACGCGCGATGGAACAGCTGGCGGGGTGATGGGCTAGCCGGCGAAGGAGAGCGCTGACATCTTCAACTCCGTCCATCGCGCTGCGTCGGTGCGTGGTCGATACCGTCGCGGCGTTGGTTGTCAGTGCCTGCCACGGGCTCGGTCGCGCCGGCAATTCTTCCAGGCCTCACAGCCGCGTTCGGAGAAAACATGACGATGCGTGTTTCTGCCCGCAGTGAAATGGCCTGCTTCCGCGTTGGGTTTGCTCCGATCAAGAGCTCGCGGCTCGCAATGCACGTGGAGACAGACCGAAACGCTCGCGGAATCCACGATTGAAGGTCGGGATGTCGGTAAAGCCGCATGCATACGCGATGGTGGCGATCTTGAGCTGGCTGTCCCGCGACGCTTCGAGCCGCCGCTTCACAAGATCGAGCCTCGTGTCGCGAATAGCCGCCGCTATCCCGCCAGACTCGGCGAAGGCCCGATAGAGGCTGGATCGTGAGACGCCCAACGCGACTTGGATATCGCCCGGGCTGAGTTTGGGGTCGTGGAGCCGACGCGCGATATGGGCGCGGGTGAGGTCTTCGATAGCCGCCGGCGAGACGTCCGCACCAGCTTCGGTCGTGCGATCGCCAACGAGGTAACCCAGAAGGTGCAGCACGCCATCGATCGCGGTCGAGGCCTCCGACTCCGACATCCAGGCAATCGATCCTGCGACTGAACGGAGACGAGCGCCGACTTCAGCGCTCCGCGCCTGCGCCCTGATGCTGCGGCCAGCGAGCGCATTGATCCTGCCAACCCTGGCCTCGAAGATCTCCAGCGGCACGGCAAGCCGGATCTCCTCGTAGTGGCTCAGCGTGCCGGCCATGATCGGCTGGGTCCGCGTCAAGAAGCTGATATCGCCGGCTTGGAGTTGCGCTCCGCGACCACATTGCTCCTGATATCCAATGCCGTCGATGGAGAGGCCGATGACCACCATACCGCGGCCGTTTCGATCGATATGGCGGGATCGGACATCAACGCTGACCGGGCTGCTGACCGTGTGGTTCAGCAGCCATCCCCCCGCGGTCACAGTGAGGCGCTTCGCCGAAAAGCGCTCGTGCGGGTCAGGTCGCGCCACATTGCCAAACTGGGCTAAGGCAGTGCATCGCCAGAAGTCGAAGGCCCGTTTGGGCTCCATGTGATGCGTCGTTTCGATGAGACTCGGAACGACTGCGACACTGGACACGTATCCGGCTCCCCCGTACCCGGCGAAACTCGGCGGGGATATAAGCGCGCTTATGATTCGAAATTTTCGGAACTGACAACGCCATACGCTCGATATGAATCACATTGTGAGCGGTCACCGGCGATGAATACCACCGCTGTCCATCCGATGCGGCGACCGGATCCCGACAACCTTTCGCGTGTCCCAATCAGCGAATGCATCACCTCCTCGCATGACTGGACGCGTGATCTCCGCGCTGGTGCGAGGCAGGCGAGACCGCCAGGCCTCGGAACGGTTTTGCGGACCAGACCTCAACGGGGGCCGGCAGGCTTACGGGTGAGCTGACCGTCGTTGCGCAGCACACGGTCCGGCGCTGGCAGCGGACGGGTGACAACAACGTCTCCGTCGCGGAAGGCCTCCTCGACGTTGCGGCGGCCCGCACGTCCTTGGGCACCTCCGGGCTGGGTGATGGCCGAGTCGCCCGACGGTGCAAGGACCGTCTGGGCCTGAGCAGGGACCGCGCTCATGATTAGGAGAGCTGCGGCCGCACCAGCGCGCGTGTTCATGTGAAGTGTCTCCAAACTCGTTGGGGCGGGATCTGCGGCGGCTACCCGGAGGTCGATGTGCCTGCTTGCAATCCTCGATTGGCGCTCTGGATCCTGATTGTGGTGCACTTTCGCCGGGTGACCAGAGGGCCGTGGGTCATCGACGGGTTCAGGGCAGAGTGATTTCGACCGCGAACGCTGGTGTTCGCCAAAACGGACGCCGGCGCTGCGATACCACGACTTCTTATCGTCCGATCTCGGGTTCGGAGCGACCGAGGCGACCCCGCCGTCATGGCCGACGACTGCACCGTCCTTCCGTTGGCGCTCGGATGATCCGCCATATTCATCCTGCCGCTGCTGAAATCCGAGGGCCTTCCGCAGGCGGTGACGCTTCGACGAGTCCGTCCGCATCCCAGGATCTGGTGATCGTGATCGCGCCGGTGTCCGCCTTTGCTGAAATCATCCTCGGCACGACACTGCCCAGGCCGAGCGACCCGCCTATCGGCCCGTATCAAGCGCGGGGCTCCCGCGGCTGGATTCTGAGAATTGAGACCAGCTTCAGCCCCGCCGCTCCGTGCAGGGCTTCGTCGTCCATTGCGTGACGACGCGGTTCAATCGTGCCAGGGCATCATCGGAGCGTGATGAACCATTTGCAGGAAAAGCGCCAAATCAGCGACCCACGCGATGGCGACGTACTGGGCGGTAGCTACATCTACGACACTGGAACCTTCCGCCCTGCGCACCGGGAGGGCGCAGTCGAACCTTGATGCTCTACGTTAGAACGAGACACCCCAGATTGTCATTCATTCCCCTGATCGCAGCCTGACGATTGAACCGGAATATAACGCATGCCGCTTCACAGGATCGGCCGTTTTCAGCGGGAAAATTCATATCCGGTTGGGGTGTCGTGTTCCAGTCTGTTCCGGCAACCTCATCAACGAGGCTCGGCGCGCGCCGATGATCGAGGACGTGGCGGCTGATGATGCGTCATCGGATCGGCAGGATGCACGCCATTGCGAATTGCCGGCGAGGCCCCGCCGCTAAGCCTTGCGATGACAACCCGGATCAATAGGCATTGGATCGGCTGGGCAGGCTGTGCGGCGCCGTCGCGATCAGGATCTTGAGATCCAGGGCGAAGCTGCGGTTCTCGACATACCAGAGGTCGAGCTCAATCCGGCGCTGCATATCGGTGATCTCAGGCGTGGCGCCGCGCGAACCGTTGATCTGAGCCCAGCCCGTGATGCCCGGCCGCACGGCAAACCGCTGCTGGTAGGTTGCGATGAGCGCGCCATAGTGGCTGTCGTGAGCGAGCGCGTGCGGACGTGGGCCAACGAGGCTCATCTCGCCGCGCAGCACGTTGAGAAGCTGCGGCAGTTCGTCGAGGCTGGTCTTACGCAGACTTGCGCCCAGCCCGGTCAATCGCGCATCGCCGCGCTGGGCCTACCGCACGACAATGCCGTCCTCGTGTCTAACACAGCGTATCCCGGTTTGGGATCTCGCAACACACAACGAGCAAATCCACGCTGGGCAAGGCCTGGGCAGCTTTACTAGTACAAATATACTTATTCGGAAGGATAATTGCTCGACTAACAATGTCGGGTTTAGCTTATCAGCGCACAGCTGACCATAAACAAAAAGATATGACGCGAGATGGGCTCATCGGATGAACCGGCGGGATCGCATCGCGAAAGTAAGGGCGCCGAGGCCCGCCTATTGCGAGCGATCACTGAGGCCCTCAAAAGGCCTGTAAGCCTGTTTACGGATCAAGTATCGCCACCAATTCACTTTGACGAAACTGCTGTATTATTATACATCTTCCAAACTCTTGAACATATATCCGATCGCAGATTGCTGATTGCATTCGCGCGGTCGCTGAGTTCAAAGCCGTAGACAGTCAACCGAAATAAGTGTCTCTCTATAGAAATGTGTCAATACTATAAATCTTACATAAAATATCGATCGTATAAATCCATGT
>NZ_JALNUL010000051.1:0-25731 GCF_026540775.1 Methylobacterium sp. GC_Met_3 | reverse complement strand
GAACGATCGGTCGTTTATCAAAGGATCGTGGAAGGCGGTTTGTTCGGCTCAGGCATCCGCGCTAGCGGCAGGCCGCATCGCGTAGGCAGTCGGGAACTCCGCGCGTAAGGCCCACAAGGCCGAACGGATCGCGCCCCGCACCTGCGCGGAGGCGCCGTCCCTCTCGGCTCTGACACGCAAATCCTGAAGCGCCCGCAGAAGCACGGTCCGCTGTGGGGCACTTGGTAGGCCGTGATCCGTCGTCAAGAGTGCCAGCAGCGCCCGCCCGAGCGGATCGGCAAACAGGGTCGACATTCCGGCAGTCCTGACCCCTGTGTCGTTTCTGCGCGTGCGAGCATATTCTGTACGATGGCGGTATCGATACTGTGTGGAGCCGCATAAAGCGTAGCCAGTACCGATGACGCGTCATTCCCGGCGGGTTGCCGGTGACGCCGTTAACTGATTTCACAAAAAGCCTCGTCGACGGGCGCCGAGTCCTGTCATGGGCCGCCCGATCCTCTGGTCCAGAACGCGTAGGCCGGGAGGGAGGTATCCAGTCTGTTCCGTTGCGAAAACAGCATTGTCGATGCTGGAATGGGCGCGATGAGGCGCGGGGGCGAGGTCCCGCCATGCGGATCGGGCACCTTGGAACCCATCAATCCGGTTTGTGTTGGGCCTTCAACGCAATTGCGAAGGGTTCATCAATGCGTAAGCTGGTTCTTCTCTCCGCCGTCACGCTGTGCCTCGGCGCCGTCGGCCCGAGCGTCGCACAGGCCCAGGGTTACGGTTATCGCGACGGATACGGTCGCGGCTATGAGCGTGGCTACGGGCGTCATCGGGATTACGGCTATCGCCGTCATCGCGGTCTCTCGACCGGGGCCGCCATCGGCCTCGGCGTTGCAGGCGCGGCGGCTGGCGCTGCGGCAATGGGCGCGTTCGATCGAGGCGGTCCGGGCTATTACGGCCGCGGGTACTGAGCCAAGCCACTGACAGACCAGGGCCCCACCGCACCCGTGCGGTGGGGCCCTTTTTTTTAAATGGGCTGGCTCGGTTTCCCAGATCGCAGGCTTCGCCGGAACCATTCGCGCAGTGTCGGCCGAACGGCCCGCTTGGCCCGTTTCTCGGCGAAAGCGTCGATGCGGATGCGGTCGGTCGGGACTTGGCGCAGGAAACGTTCGGCGATCTCGAAGATCAGAACGTCGGGTTTGACGCTTTCGATATAGGCCCAGTCGAGGTTCGCCGACCAGATCGCGTGGACTTCGGCGAAGGACTCGGCGAGCATCGCGGTCAGGCGCGCGCCCGGACTGTAGATGTAGGAATCGCCGAACAGCACGACCCGGCGCGGGTCCGGCGCCGCATCATTCCGCATTACGACGCGCGAACCCACGAACAGGCCGCGCGGCCGGATCGCCCGACCGCTTTCGCGCACCTGAACGAGAGCGTTCGCGTCAACGCGGTCCGCGCGGCGCGAAAAATTGTAGGCCACGTAGTCTTCCTCGATCGGCGGTTTGAGCTTCTCGCCGAGATCGAACGTGAACCGCGCGCGCTCATGCACGCCGGTGAAGACATGCTCGGCCACTGGTGCATCGAGGGCCTCACACAGCGCGCGGTAGGCCGTGAGATAGCCGCGATAGGTCCAATGCGTGTCCGTCTGCAGATACACGGGCTCGTCGCCCCGCGCCGCGCGCAACGGCGTCAGCAGATCGAGCATCCGGGCACCGCCATCCGGTTTCAGGAGCCGGGCGAGGCGAACGGCGGGTGGGTTGTCGAGGCCCGGAAACGCGCGGCCCAGCGTATCGGGATAGACCGCGAGCTTGTCGGGGACGACTGCGTGAACGTGGCGGATGCCGAGGGCATCCAGGCGCCTGGCGCGCCGGTCGATCAGTTGTGCCCAGCGTGCGAGGATCCGGCGCGACAGGGGGCTGTCGCCGTAGAAGACTTCGACCTCGCGGGCACGGCCGACCCAGAACAACCAGCCATCCTGCCCGACGGCCACGCCGTTGCCGCTCGCCATGGAAAGATCCGCGCGTTCGCCGCGTCGCCGGCCAACCGAGCCGGCGCCCTCGCGGGTGGCCTCGACGGATCTGCGTCGGATTGCAAGCCCGATGCGCCGCGCGGCCGGACTCCGTGCGGGCCGCTGCTTGGAGATCGAAGCTGACATTCGCTTTTGGCTGAGCCGAGCGATGGTTTTCTGCGGCGATCGGCGCGGCCGGATGAACCTTATTGCCGCGCCGGAGGTACACGGAGCAGGCGCGGGTCTTCGCGCTGTGCTTCGGAGAGGCAGCGGTTCATGTCCGCACTCGTATCCCTGCTCGGCTGCGGCTTGGTGCTAACGGGTTTCGCCGCGGAACGCTTTGCCGAACAGCGCTGGCTCGCCGCCGGTCGGCCAGGTTCCGTCGATGCCTGCGCGGTTCTGGCTCTGGCGCTACCCGCTGTAGGCCTCACGTTGATGGCTGCAATCGCTGCCTGAACACCTACCGGCCTAGGGATGGCTCGCGCCTGTCATCAGCCAGCGCTGCGCGGTGGATCGCTGCGCCGAGATCACTCCTGCTCGAGACAGAATTGTACGCCGGTCGTCCGCTCCTTGCGCCAGATGACTTTGACCGCGTACCGCACTTTGGCGTCCGCCAGCACCAAATCAAACGCGTTCTCAACCATCGTCGCGTGTTGGCCGAGGAACTCCAGCATCGCACCGCGGTCGGAGACGTTCCTGACCTGGCAGGGAAACCGAACCCCGTCCGAGTTCAGCGCGAAGGCAAGGAGCGCCGTGGGTTTTCGAGGCGTGGCACGCCGCTCTGCGTGACCGCTGAAGGGCGTGGCATTGCGAGACATGGCCGATTTTCCTGCCCATGTCGGCCAACATGGCACGAGTTCAGTAAAAATGACGGTGATTTACTAATATGTAATTGACGACCCGGCGCCGCGCGGCAGCACTTCCACCCATAGGCCCGCAGGTTATCAGTGCTAGCGACAGGTCCGTTGCCGCGCATCGGTTCATGGCCCCCGGGTGTTGGTGCGTCGGAAGAGCGCTACGGCCGGTCCGAACGGCTGTCATCGCCGGGGAGGGGCGGTCCTTTTCCTGCTTTGATGAACCGGCCTACGACCAGGCCGAGCGGAATCGACACCAGAAACCAGCCTCTGAGGAATCGCAGGGCCTTCATCGTGTATTGCTCCCCGATCTGAACTGGAGACGTCTTCGAAGTTGGTGCCGCACGGGGCTTACGCTGCGCGGGCACATTGGTTCACTGGCCCGCGCGGAGTCGCGTTCGCCGCCGCGAAGCCCAGGCCTATCTGATCGGGATGAACGCCATCCTGGCCCTGCCGGGACCCACCAGCGGCGATCCCGGGAAAATCATGCATCTGCGCACCAGTCTGACGTTCGTGCCGATCTTGTTCGGTCTACTTGCCGGGGTGTCGCTCCCTGCGGCCGCCGAGGCGCCAGGGCAACCACCGATTGTTGCCGCCGAGGCTGCTCCGGTTTGGCTGCCCAGTTTTTCGCGCAACGTCCAGGGTACCGGTCTCCCCGGCATCGACGGGGGACACGTCTTCCTTTGGAATCAGCCCCAAGGTTTCGACCCGGTCTCGACGTTGCGGGTCGACCGGCACGTGCCGAACGGGTCGGGCGAGGCCACCCACACCTATAAGGCGCTGTGGGCGCTCGGCTCCACCGGCCCACATAATGCCGGCTACGAGTGGACGATCACCGGCGAGCTGCACAACCGGGCGCTGGCCAGCACCGGCGCTCAGAACGTCGCGGTGAACGGGACCACCTTCAAGGAGCCGAATGGGATCGGTCCGGTCGGCCCGTCCTGGGCCGGCAACTTCAACTGTGTGGACACGACCACCGAGGCCGATCCCGTCGCGTCATGTATCGGCGCGGAGATCGACGTCTCAGCCCAGTCGCCGACCACCGACCGCAATCGCCAGCGGGTCGGACTGCAGATCTCCACAGGGGGCGTACCAGGCGCCCACACCGGATATGGCATCCTGATGGGCAATCTCACCGGATCGATTACCGACCGGGCCATTTCGTTTCAGGGCGAGGGTACCTATGGAATCGGGATCGACGCTGCTGCGGCTCGCTTCACCGGCGTGCCGATCCTGCTCGGTCCGGGCCAAATGATTGCGCTCGATGGCACGCAAGACGGTTCTTTCTCGCGACGGCTCGGCTTTGACGGGCGCGACCTCATTTACGCCGGCGGTGCCGGTCCGGTGTTCCGGGTGAGCGATGCCGGCCATGTTGAGGTCGCCTCACTTCGCGAGGCGCGACCGCAGCCGCCCGCAAGCAGCAGCGATCGTTGCGAACCCGGAGACCATGCCTGGGACGACGCCTACGAATATCGCTGCGTTGCCCCGAAGCGCTGGAAACGCGCGGCGCTCACCGATTGGTAGGACGATCGGTTTCGGCCTTAGCGGTCGAGGATCCGAACCACGGCGCGCGACGCCGGATCGACCACCACGATCTTGTCGCCCGGCGCCACGAAATAGCCGAAACGGCGCAGTCGCGGATCGGGGGCGTCCGTGAACGGGGCGAGCCGGACATCCTCGGGCACGATGCTGCCGGGCCGCAGCGGGATCGATCCCACGATCGGTCCCGGGCCGACCGGGCGGCGTACGATGTAGTCGCGCACCACGACGTCGTCGTCGGGGCCGAAATCGTCGGGTCCCACGATGATCGCCTGCGCGAAGGCGGAGCCTGTGAAGAGCGCGGCGAACCCGAGGGCGGCGGCGAGGCTTGCGCGTGTCGACATGTCGGGCTCCATAAGCACGGCCGCCGGAAACACGGCCGAACCCGGATCGGTTCCCGTGCCGGGCGCGCTCAACGGCCGATCTGGCCCGCCTCGCTCAGCGGGAGCGGCGACCAGCGGGTGATCTGCACGTACCCGTCGAGGGCCGCGACCACGATGTGGCGGCGGTGGCGATGCACCACCGCACCGGCGGCGTGGGTATGCCGCTCCTGCCAGCCGTCAGCCTCCGCCACGTAGACGCGCGTATCGCCGAGGCGGGCGATGGTCTCGACCGTGCCGAAGGCCCGCACCCGGCGCAGGATCGCGCCCACGTCCTTTCGGAAATCGAGGGTCCGGTCGCCATCGGTGGCGCGCGGCCAGTAGGAGCCGTCACCCTGCGGCTCGGCCCAGCGCCAACGTCCGGGCAAGTCGCGCCCGAGGGGGCCGGCGACGAGGCGGCGCGCCGCCATCTGGCATTTGGCCAAGAGGGTCTCGTGCGAGTCCTGCGGACTGAGGGGAAACATCTCCTGCGCCAGGATATCGCCGGTGTCGAAGCCGTCCGCCAGCACGTGGGCGGTCACGCCCCAGGTTTCGTAGCGGTCGAGCACGGCGCGGAACAACGGGTACGGGCCACGCCCTATCGGGAGCGGGGAGGGGTGGATGTTGAAACCGTAAGCCGCATGGCCGCGCCAGCCGCGCACCAGCCACGGGTAACCCGCGACCACGAGCGCCCAGTCCTTGCCGTGGTCGGCCTGGATCGCCTCGATGTCACGCTCGCGGATCCGCGAGAGCTGGATCGGGATGCGCAGCGACCGGGCGCGGGCGACAATCACGTCGTTGTGGTCGTAGATCCCGTCGCAGGGGCGGGTGAACAGCTTCACCGGCGTCCAGCCAGCGTCCAGAAGCCCCTCGAAGACGCCCCCCAGGAAGTCGATGCCGGCGAACGCGAACTTCATGTGTCCCGCCTGCGACCTTGTGAACGTGGAGGGGGCAGGCTTGCAGCCTGCCCGCCGTCGCCCCCGGCCTTACCTTGAACCCGACGGCTTGTGTAGCGAGGGGGATCCACGTGGGGCGAGTGATCAGCGACAGCGGAACGCGGTGGTGGATCACCGAGAAAGTCATCGGCGTGGCTGGCGGCCGCTCGACCGTTCGGACCGAGAACTGAAACGATGCTGGGCAAGCCCAAAGCCGGATCCTGCGGAACGCTGCGCCTGATCCTCGGCGACCAGCTCACCCGCCGCGTCTCCAGCCTGACCGACCTCGATCCAGAACGCGATGTCGTGCTGCTGGTCGAGGTGCGGGACGAGGCGACCTATGTCCGCCACCACAAACAGAAGATCGCGTTCCTGTTCGCCGCAATGCGCCACTTTGCGGCCGAGCTGACGGCCGAGGGCATCCGGGTCGACTACGTTTGCCTGTCCGATCCGGACAACACCGGCAGCTTCACAGGCGAGCTCGAGCGTGCGGTGGCGCGGCACAAGCCGGAGCGCGTGACCGTCACCGAGCCCGGTGAATGGCGGGTCTGGCAGATGATGCAGGACTGGCGCGAGTCCCTCGGGCCGCCGGTGGACATCCGTGCCGACAACCGCTTCCTCTGCCCGTGGGAGGATTTCGCGGGCTGGGCTGAGGGCCGGCACCATCTGCGGATGGAAACCTTCTATCGCGGCATGCGCCGCCGCACCGGCCTGCTGATGGAGGGCGGCGAGCCGGTCGGCGGGCGCTGGAATTACGACGCCGAGAATCGCAAACGCCTGCCGAAGGGCCACGCGCTGCCCGACCGGATCGGCTTCCAGCCGGATGCCGTGACCCGGGAGGTCATCACCCTGGTGGAGCGGGAGTTCGGCGACCATTTCGGCGATCTCGCCAGCTTCTCCTGGCCCGTGACGCGGACCGACGCGCTCGCCGCACTCCGGCACTTCATCGCCACGTGTCTGCCGACCTTCGGCGACTACCAGGACGCCATGAAGACCGGTGCACCGTTCCTGTATCATGCGCTGATCTCGCCGGCCCTGAACGCCGGTCTTCTGACCGCGGAGGAGATCTGCTGGGCCGCCGAGCGGGCGTTTCGCGAGGGCGCGGCGCCACTGCACTGTGCCGAGGGATTCATCCGGCAGATCCTCGGCTGGCGCGAATATGTCCGCGGCCTCTATTGGGCGCGGATGCCCGAGTACCGCGACATGAACGCGCTCGGGGCCGGCCGGGCCTTGCCGTGGTTCTACTGGTCGGGCGAGACCAAGCTCAACTGCATCGCACAGGTGGTCGCGGATACGCGCGCCCATGCCTATGCCCACCACATCCAGCGCCTGATGGTGACGGGCAACTTCGCCCTGATCGCCGGTCTCGACCCGGCGCAGGTGGAGGAATGGTACCTGATCGTGTTCGCTGATGCCTACGAGTGGGTCGAATTGCCCAACGTTCACGGCATGGTGCTCTGGGCGGATGGCGGCGTGATGGGCTCGAAGCCCTACGCCGCTTCGGGCGCCTACATCGATCGCATGTCGGATTATTGCGGATCGTGCGCGTATGACGTGAAGGTCAAATCGGGCGCGACCGCCTGCCCCTTCAACTACCTCTATTGGAATTTTCTGATCGAGAACGAGGACAAACTCGCCGACAATCCGCGCATGGCGATGCCCTACAGGACCCTGCGCGGCTTCGGGGACACGCGCCGCGCCGAGATCCGCCAAGACGCGACGACCTTTCTTCGATCCCTCGCGAGCAAGCCCGAACCGGCCTACAAGGGCGACCAGACTGAAAGCGCCGTGTAGGGGGCGATGGATCGGCGGCCGGTCTCGCTCTGGATCCCGGCCGAGATCCTGAAGCTGATGCGTCCGACGGTAAAATCCGTCGCGTGCAGCCCGACGTTCAATTTTCGGAAGCCGGACGCATCCGTGTACAGACTGGCTTCCGGACCGAAATAGGTATCCCAAAGTCGATAACCCCAGGCGGCACGGGCCCAGACGCTGTCGAGCGCGGTGCCCGCGACCACTGTGCCTTGAAGCATTGTGCCCTCGGAAGGGCGGGCCCAGATCTCGCCGTGCAAACGAAGACCGAAGCGGGATGGCAGGCGGAGCGGCCCATTCGGCTCCACGAGCATCTGCGTCGTCGTCTCGGGGCCAGCGAAGGCCGCGACCACGCCCCACTCGAAGAGCCACTGATACCCGAAGACGAGCGCGCCGAGGGCCGTGTAGCGCTGAACCGAACCCTCCGGGCCACGCTCGCCCTGTTGGCCGCCGCCGAGGCTCGCCAATACCACGGCGCCGTCGCGATCGAGGGACGGCAGGCCGACCTTCGCGCCGGCTGTCATGAAGGTGGCGGCGCCCGCATCGAGACTGCCGAACACGAGCGTGTCGATCTCACCGGCGCGTGCAACATCCACCAGACTGATCCAGAACAAGATCCCGACAGCAACGCAGATGCCACGCAGAAGGCGCTTGAGTTGAGGGTGTCCGACTCGCACGGTTTTACCTCCTTGCGGAGGATGATCCGTGAGATACGTGAGCGAGTCGGGTGGATCCATGCGCGGTCTACGTCGATGCGCGGATCTTAATCTTCGGCTGCGTTTGGTTTATATCAAGAATTGTTTCGAAACACTTCGGGACGAGATTTCCGTTTCCCGACTGCAGCGTTTGCTGCGAAATGGCGGCGCCCTGCCGAAGGGGTGGGCGGTGCTGACGCACAGCTGCCGTGCTTGGCGTACCACGCGATCTCCGCTAGAGCCCCCGCGGGACAGCGAAGGTTGGCGGATCCTTGACCTCCGGTGCACGAACGTCCGACGTCCTCACTGTTTTGGCGAGCCAAGAAGGTGAGCGCCTCACGGTGGGCGACATTGTTGCGGTCCTGCGGGACCGTGCCTTCGCGCTGCTCGTCGTGCTGCTCGGCTTGCCGAACTGCCTGCCGATGCCGCCGCCGATCCCGCTGATCTGTGGGCTGCTTCTGCTGCTGGTGGCAACTCAGATCGCGGTCGGCATGTCGGCACCGTGGCTGCCGCGGATGCTGCTCGGCCGCTCCATCGCGTTGACCGATGTGCGGCGCGCCGTGACGCGGGCGGTGCCGGTTCTGCGGCGTCTGGAGCGCTGGTCGCGCCCGCGCCTGAGCGTGTTCGACACCGCGCTGGGCATGCGCGGCATGGGCATAGCCCTACTGGCCCTAGCGCTGGCCCTGATCGTGGCCGCGCCCATTGTCGGGCAGATCCCGCTGGGACTCGCCGTCTGCCTCGTGGGCCTTGGCCTTGTCGAGCGTGACGGTGTCGTGGTGCTGGGCGGCCTCGTCATCGGTCTGTTCGGCGTCGCGATCAACGCCGGTTTCGCTTATGCGGTCATCGCGGGAATCCTGAGCCTTCTGAACGTCTGGTAGGACGGATCGGAGGCGATAGCGGATCTGATCTGCCCAGAAGCGCCCGCTAGTCGGGTGTGCTCGATTTTCTGTTAGCGGCGGACGGGAACGCGCTTCAGAGGCGGTAGCGGATCTGGTCGGTCCAGAAGCGCTCCAGACGACCGAGCGCCTGGTTGAGCCGACCGAAATCGTCATCCGAGATGCCGCCGATCGGTGCGATCGTGCGGGCGTGCTTGTCGTAGAGACCCTGGATGATCTCGTGCACCTGACGGCCCTTGTCGGTCAGGCTGATCCGGACCGAGCGGCGGTCGGTCTTCGAGCGGGCATGGTGCAGGTAGCCGGCCTCGACGAGCTTCTTGACGTTGTAGGAGACGTTGGAGCCCAGATAGTAGCCCTTGGTCCGCAGCTCGCTTGCGGTGAGTTCCTTGTCGCCGATGTTGTACAGGAGCAGGGCCTGGACGCTGTTGACGTCCTCGCGGCCGCGCCGCTCGAACTCGTCCTTGATCACGTCGAGGAGCCGGCGGTGCAGGCGCTCGACGAGGTGAAGCGCCTCGAGATAGGAGCCCCGAGCCGGCAACGCCTCTTCGATGGTTTCGATCTTGGTGGCCCTGGCGCCCTGGGTCTTCATGTCTGCCTCGCCGTCTGATGCCGCGGTATCCGTTCAATGCGGTGCCGCTGATGTTGGCTAAGCTACCGCTCGGGAATGAAAGGCGATTTAAGCGACAGGATGAATTGCCGATTTACGCTTTGCGGTAAAGACAAACTGAAGCGAAGATCAAAACGGTTCGTTCACCGTGCTTCCTGCGCAGCCAGCCAGGACAGCACGAAGTACAACAGCACGACACAGCCACCGAATACGAGAAGCGGGATCGGCACGGGCAGGAGTTGCGGGGTCAGCACGGCGAGCGTCAGTGCTGACGTGACGGCAAGCAGCCAGATGACGCCGCCCCAGGCACTGGTCAGCCACAGACCGATCGCCGCCGCGGCATCGACCACTGCGAAATAGACGATCGCCGCCTGCCGGCCGAACGGCTCGGACTCGAACGGCCGCACCCCGGGGATTACGTCGAGGATGGTCGCCCAGGACGCGAGGCTCTTCGTGAGCCAGATCAGCGCCGTGATCCGCATGAACCAGATGAGGGCCATATCCCACGCGCCGGGGGCCGGGCCCTGGGCGCGCTCGATCCGGTCGGTCGGGATCTCGCCCGGCCGTGGTGTCTTGCGTCGGATCGGGAAGGAGCCCGGCACTACGACGCGCTCTGGGCGGGGAGGGGCCGGTGCATCATCGAAGCCGGGTCCTAATTGCGGGTGGGTGCGCGGGTTGAAGCGGTTTGGCGAGTCTGCGTCAACGGTCGGGTTTCGCCGGTTCGCTCCCGTGTGTTAGTCCGGCGCCTCCGGCGCGCCTGCGTCGAGCGATCCGCGGCGCCGGCCGCGCGAACGGTAGCGAAGCTGCATGTCAGACACCTTGCCCGAGCCGCGTCCCATCGCCCTGGAGGCCGCCCGGGAGGGCGCCCGGGTCGAGGGCCTGAAGATCACCCAGCGGCCGCGCCGCAACCGCAAGGCGGATTGGTCGCGCCGCCTCGTCCGCGAGCACACGCTCACCGTCGACGATCTGATCTGGCCGATGTTCGTGATCGATGGCGCCGGACGGCGTGAGCCGATCGCCTCGATGCCGGGCGTCGAGCGCCTCTCGGTGGACGAGATCGTGCGCGATGCCGAGCGCGCGGCCCGGCTCGGGATCCCGGCGGTAGCCTTCTTTCCCTTCACCGAAGTGTCGCTACGCGACCCGACGGGCTCCGAGGCGCTGAACGCCAACAACCTCGTCTGCCAGGCGGTGCGGGCGGTGAAGCGGGCGGTCCCGGAAATCGGCATCATGACCGACGTGGCGCTCGATCCCTATACCAGCCACGGCCATGACGGCCTGATGCGAGACGGGGCGATCCTCAACGACGAGACCGTGGCGGTGCTGGTGGAGCAGAGCCTGATCCAGGCCGAGGCCGGGACCGACATCATCGCCCCCTCCGACATGATGGATGGCCGCGTTGGCGCGATCCGGGCGGGGCTCGACAAGGCCGGGTTCCTCGACGTGCAGATCATGGCGTATGCGGCAAAATACGCGAGCGCCTTCTACGGCCCGTTCCGCGACGCGATCGGGACCAAGGCCGCGCTGGTCGGCGACAAGCGCACCTATCAGATGGATCCGGGCAATTCCGCCGAGGCCCTGCGCGAAGTGCGTCTCGACCTCGACGAGGGGGCCGATTCGGTGATGGTCAAGCCGGGCCTGCCCTACCTCGATATCATCCGCCGCGTTCGAGACGAATTCCAAGTCCCGACCTTCGCCTATCAAGTGTCGGGCGAGTACGCGATGATCGAAGCGGCCGCCCGGAACGGATGGCTCGACGGTGACCGTGCGATGGTCGAGGCGCTGCTTGCCTTCAAGCGCGCCGGAGCGGACGGGATCCTCACCTATCACGCCCCCCGGGTCGCCGAGCGCCTGCGCAACCATCCGTGAGGCCCGCGCATCGCTGGCTGCTGGCAGCAGCGATCGCGGCCGGCTTCCTCGGCGGGCTCGCCACTTGCGACGACAATCGGCGCCGCGAGCGAGTCGCCACCTGTCGGCGGGCCCTCCCGGCGGTCGCACCGGAGGCCGGGATCCGTCTGCTGCGGGCGGCTCCCGGATCGACGCCCGATACGGTCCGGGTCGATTACCTCGATGGTCATCGCCAGCATTGGCTGACCTGCCGCTTCGATGGGGGCTCGACCCTGCTGGCGCTGGCGACCGAGAGCAGCACCCTGTCCGGGCCAGCGCTCTACATGCTGAAGCGCTTCTATCTCGACACGCCCGACGCAACGGCCGCCGATCCGGCCGGGCACTGAGTGGGTCTGCCCGGCGCACGCCTCTTGCGTCTTGCCGATATTGCCACCACTTCTCGACGCGCAGCCTCGCTTGCAGGACGCGACATGATGCAGAACACGCAACCCGGTTACGCGCCACGCTTCGATGCGCCTGGCTACGCCACATCCTTGCCCGTACCCTTCGTACGAGCGAGCCTTGGCGCCCGCGGGGTCGCCTATCTCCTGGATATCCTGTTCATCTTCGGCTTCACCGTGCTGCTCACGCTGCTGATCACGGTGGTCGGCGTCGTCACCTTCGGGCTTGGCTGGACGCTGTTCGCGATCCTCCCGGCGAGCGGCATCATCTACAGCGCAATCACGGTCGGCGGCCCGCGGCAGAGCACGATCGGGCAGCGGCTGATGGGCCTGCGGGTCGTGGCGCCAGAGAGCGGCGGGCGGGTCGACATCATCACCGCGGCCGTCCACGCGCTGCTGTTTTACGTCGCGATTTCGACGTTCCTGCTCTGGTGCGTGGACATTGTCTTCGGACTGGTGCGGTCCGATCGTCGGCTTGCACACGATCTTCTGCTTGGTGTCGCCGTGGTCCACGCCCGCTGACGTCCTCGTGTCGCGGTGAAAATCGCGCCCAGCGACGGTTCGGGCCATTGAGCCCGGCCGTTCCGCCGTTACACTGGTATGCCGGCGCCGACAGATTGCTTCCGGCGCAGGGTCAATCAGAAGCGTGACCAGCCACCCGCGCGACACACCGCAATTTTATCTCACCGCGCCCTCGCCGTGCCCGTATCTGCCGGGCCAGGAGGAGCGTAAGGTGTTCACGCATCTCGTCGGCCGGCGTGCCCGCGACCTCAACGAGATCCTGACGCAGGGCGGTTTCCGCCGCTCGCAGACCATCGCGTATCGGCCGGCTTGCGAGACCTGCCGGGCCTGCGTCTCCGTTCGTGTCGTGGTGGACGAGTTCGAGCCGAGCGCGAGCCAGCGCCGTATTCTCAGCCGCAACGCGGATTGGATCGGGACGCCAGAGCCTAACCGGCCGGCCTCCGAGCAATACGCCCTGTTCCGCCGCTATCTTGACGCGCGCCATTGCGACGGCGGCATGGTCGACATGACGGTGCTCGATTACGCCATGATGGTGGAGGACAGCCACGTCGATACGCATCTGGTGTCCTACCGGCGTCGGGGGCCGGACACGGCGATTACCGGGCACGGTTCCGGCCTGCCGCTCGCCTTCTGCCTGACCGACGTCCTCGCCGATGGCTTGTCGATGGTCTACTCGTTCTACGACCCCGAGGAGGCCTCCCGCTCGCCGGGCACGTTCATGATCCTCGATCACATCCACCGGGCCCGGCGCCTCGGCCTGCCGTACCTGTACCTCGGCTACTGGGTCGAGGGTTCGCGCAAGATGGACTATAAGTCCCGCTTCCTGCCGCAGGAGCGTCTGATGGGCCAGGGCTGGGTGCGGGCGGACTGACGCTCCACCGCCGAAGCGCCCCGGATATGCCGGATCTGCATTGAGCGGCCGGGCCAGCGCGTGCTACCGGCCTCGCACGTATTCCAGACCGCGCCGAGGCCCCATGATCCCCCGCTACAGCCGCCCCGCGATGACCGCGATCTGGTCGCCTGAGAGCCGCTTCCGGATCTGGTTCGAGATCGAGGCCCACGCCACCACTGCGCTCGCCGAGATCGGCGTCGTGCCGAAGGAGGCTGCCGAGACCGTCTGGGCCAAGGGTCGAGACGCGGTGTTCGACGTCGCCCGCATCGACGCGATCGAGGCGGTGACCAAGCACGACGTGATCGCGTTCCTTACCCATCTCGCGGAGATCGTCGGGCCGGAGGCGCGCTTCGTCCACCAGGGCATGACCTCCTCGGACGTGCTCGATACCTGCCTCAACGTGCAGCTCGTACGGGCCGCCGACATCCTGATCGCCGATGTTGATGCCCTGCTCGACGCCCTCAAGGCCCGGGCCTTCGAGCATAAGCTGACCCCAACCATCGGCCGCTCGCACGGTATCCATGCCGAGCCGGTGACCTTCGGGTTGAAGCTCGCCCAGGCTCATGCCGAATTCCAGCGCAACCGCCGTCGTCTGGTTGCGGCTCGGGAGGAGGTCGCCACCTGCGCGATTTCCGGCGCAGTCGGCACCTTCGCCAACATCGACCCCCGGGTCGAGGTCTACGTCGCCGAGAAGATGGGGCTCACGGCCGAGCCGGTCTCGACCCAGGTCATCCCGCGGGATCGCCACGCGCAGTTCTTCGCGACGCTGGGCGTCGTCGCCTCTTCCCTGGAGCGGCTGGCCATCGAGATCCGCCATCTCCAGCGCACCGAGGTGCTGGAGGCGGAGGAGTTCTTCTCCGAAGGGCAGAAGGGCTCCTCGGCGATGCCGCACAAGCGCAACCCGGTGCTGACCGAGAACATCACCGGCCTCGCCCGGATGGTCCGCGGCTACGTCACCCCCGCCCTGGAAAACGTCGCCCTCTGGCACGAGCGCGACATCTCGCATTCCTCGGTCGAGCGGATGATCGGCCCCGACGCCACCGTGACCCTCGACTTCGCCCTGGCGCGGATGACCGGGGTGATTGAGAAGCTGCTGATCTACCCGGCCAACATGCAGAAGAACCTCGACCGGCTGGGCGGTCTCGTCCACTCGCAGCGGGTGTTGCTGGCGCTCACCCAGGCGGGTGTCTCGCGGGAGGACTCCTACCGTCTGGTCCAGCGCAACGCGATGCCGGTGTGGCGCGGGGAGGGCGACTTCCTTGAGCTGCTGAAGGCCGATTCGGAGGTGACGGCGGCCCTGTCGCCCGCGCAGATCGAGGAGTGCTTCGATCTCGGCTATCACTTCAAGCACGTGGACACGATTTTTGCGCGGGTGTTCGGCGCGGCCTGAGATCGCCGCACGATTCCTGCTTCAGGCCAGCGACGAACACAGGAAGGCTGCCCGTGACCGCTCCCCGCACCGTCTATCTCAACGGCGAATTCCTTCCCTTCGAGCAGGCCCGCGTGCCGATCATGGATCGCGGTTTCCTGTTCGCGGACGGAATCTACGAAGTCTCGGCGATCCTCGATGGCAAGCTTGTCGACAACGCCGCCCATCTGGCGCGCCTCGACCGGTCGCTCGGTGAGATCGGCATCCGCAACCCGCACGATGCCGCGGGCTGGGAGCGGCTGCAGACGGAGCTCGTCGCCCGCAATGGCGTCACCGAGGGCCTCGTCTACATGCAGGTGACCCGGGGTGTCGCCGAGCGGGATTTCGCTTTCCCCAAGGGCGATGTCGCGCCGACCGTGATGATGTTCACGCAGGCCAAGACCGTGCTAGCCAACCCGCTCGCCGAGACGGGCGCGCGGGTAATCACCGTTGAGGATCTCCGCTGGAAGCGCCGGGACATCAAGTCGGTGGCCCTGTTGGCCCAGGTGCTGGCCAAGCAGCAGGCCGCCGAGGCCGGCGTCGCCGAGGCCTGGATGGTGGAAGACGGGGCTGTGACCGAGGGCTCGTCGTCCACAGCTTTCATCGTGAGCCGCGAGCGCGTCCTGGTGACCCGGCCGCTGTCGACCGCGCTGCTGCCCGGCATCACCCGCGCCTCGGTGCTGCGCCTCGCGCAGGAAGCCGACCTACGGATCGAGGAGCGGCTGATCCCGGTCGCGGAGGCTTACGAGGCCGCGGAGGCGTTCTACACCAGCGCCTCGGCCTTCGTGATGCCGGTGGTGCAGATCGACGACCGGACGATCGGCGAGGGGCGTCCCGGTCCGATCACCCGACGCATGCGCGAGCTCTACATCGCGGCTGCGCGGCAGGGCTGAGAGCCTCCGCCGGTCGATCGGGAAGCGGCTCGTCCCAGGAACGGATGCCGCCCCCGACTGTTCCTCCCCGAAATCGGAGACGAGAGGGGAGACGGATCGTGCCGAAGATATTCCTGCTTGCCGCAATGGCGACGACCCTGCTGACCATTCCGGCCTACGCGCAGAACCCAGACGCCCCGCTGAAGGGTCGCGACACGGATCCTGCTTTGCCGCCGCCGACCGAGATGCCGGCTGAGCGCGTGCGCCCAAGCCCGGACGCGCCGCCGAAGGATCAGTCGCTGAGCGACAAGCTTCAGCAGAATGACGGGGTCATCAAGCCGCCCGCCAATGGAACCGCCGGAACGGTGGTGAAACCCGATCAGTCGGGCTCCATGCCGGTGATCAAGCCCGATGAACTGCCCGGGCGCGCGCCGGGAACGGAGGCGAAGTAGCCCGCCGCGATCCGGTCGCGGGTGCGTTATGCGGGCGGATTGCTTGATTTCGCTGCCCGGATCGCGGAAACGGCTGACGACGTGCGCCGTCTGCACCCGTGGGTGGCGCCGTCCCGGTTTCCGTCGCGGGTAAGCAGGCAGACATGGCCAACGTCGTCGTTGTGGGCGCCCAGTGGGGCGACGAGGGCAAGGGGAAGATCGTCGACTGGCTCTCCGAGCAGGCCGACATCGTGGTTCGCTTCCAGGGCGGGCACAATGCCGGCCATACGCTGGTCATCGATGGCATCACCTACAAGTTGGCGCTTTTGCCTTCTGGCGTAGTCCGAGGCGGCAAGCTGTCGGTCATCGGCAACGGCGTGGTGGTCGATCCCTGGCACCTCGTGGACGAGATCGATCGGATCAGGGCGCAGGGCGTCGAGGTCTCGCCCGCCTCATTGCGAATCGCCGACAACGCCACGCTGATCTTGCCGCTGCACCGCGAGCTCGACCATTTCCGCGAGACCGCCAATGCCGGCCTCAAGATCGGCACGACCAAGCGCGGCATCGGCCCGGCCTACGAGGACAAGGTCGGACGCCGGGCAATCCGCGTGGTCGACCTCGCTGATCCCGAGGCTCTGCCCGCCAAGATCGAGCGGGTGCTGACCCATCACAACGCCCTGCGGCGTGGCCTCGGCATCGACGAGGTGAACGCCGAGGCGCTGCTCGCCGAGCTGAAGGCGATTGCACCGAAGATTCTGCCTTACGCCGACACCGTCTGGGCGCTGCTCGACGAGGAGCGCCGGGCCGGCAAGCGCATCCTGTTCGAGGGCGCGCAGGGCGCTTTGCTCGACGTCGATCACGGCACCTACCCGTTCGTCACCTCGTCCAACATCGTGGCCGCGCAGGCCGCGACGGGCTCGGGCCTCGGCCCGGGCGCGATCGGCTACGTGCTCGGAATCGCCAAGGCCTACACCACGCGGGTGGGGGAGGGGCCGTTCCCGACCGAGCTGTTCGACGAGATCGGCGAGACGATCGGCAGCCGCGGGCGCGAGTTCGGCGTCAACACCGGGCGTAAGCGGCGCTGCGGCTGGTTCGACGCCGTGCTGGTGCGCCAGACGGTGCGGACCTCGGGCATCCACGGGATCGCGCTGACCAAGCTCGACATCCTCGACGGGTTCGAGGAGATCCGCGTCTGCACGGGCTACCGGCTGGACGGGCAGACCATCGACCATCTGCCGGCGAGCCAGGCCGCTCAGGCGCGCGTCGAGCCCATCTACGAGGCGATCCCGGGCTGGTCCGAGACCACGGCGGGCGCCCGCTCCTGGGCCGATCTGCCGGCGCAGGCGATCAAGTATGTCCGCCGGATCGAGGAGTTGATCGGCGCGCCCGTGGCGCTGCTCTCCACATCACCGGAGCGCGACGACACGATCCTCATGCACAACCCGTTCGAAGACTGACGGATCGCACGCTATCGCGTTGACGACGCGTCATTTTGAACGACCCGCCCATATCCAGGCCGCTCCGGCGTGATCTAGAACGGGTGCGGGGCTCGACGCCCGTCAGCGCAGCGGGCGGCCATCGACGAACCGATCAGCGTTGGGCCGCGGCCTTGCGCGACGCGGGCACGACATCATCGGCCGAGGGCCGCGGCCGATCCCAGTGGGATGGCCGGATCCCTCGGCTCCCGGCCATCGACCGGTGCACCGGCCGGCGGCCGTAGGGGCGGATCAGGGGCACATGGCCGATTACTACCCGCTTCTGGCACGCGCGCTCGCCGCGCTGCCGGATCGAACGCCCGCCCTTCGCAAGGCGGTCTACGACCGCGCGCGCCATGCCCTGATCAGCCAGCTCCGATCCCTCGATCCGCCTCTGTCCGAGGCCGATATCGATCTTGAGCGCCAGGCTCTGGATGCCGCCATCGAGCGGCTGGAAGTGGATCACGGCGGGCTTCCGGCCCCGGCCAACGATGCCGCTTTGGCGGCCGACCCGGAGCCCGTCCCGGCTCCGGTCGTGCCGGAGCCTGCGCCACCGGAACCCGCGCCTCCCCGACCGCAAATTTCCGAGCCCACGCTGCCCGCGGCCAACCCGCCCTTCGAACGCGTTTTCACACCGCCGACACCCGTTCCGGCGCCCGCGGATGAGCCGCGCGAGGCTCCGATCACGATCGCCCCGCCGCGGACCGGTGCTTCCCCGAACGTCGCGGCCGAACCGAGCGAGTTCGCTGACGGTCCGTCACCGGTGGACGAGCCCGATCTCGGTGCCGCGGTAGCCGATGCCGGCAATGGCCGCCAGCGTCCACGCATCGAAGTGGTGCCTCCGCGGGCCGGACGCTCGCGGTTGCTGCGCAATTTCTTTGTCGGCGGCATGCTGGCCGTGGTGATCTCCATGATCGCCGTGGCCGCCTTCCTGCTCCGCGACCGACCCCAGATCCTCCCGTCGAGCGGGACCGAGACAGCTGACACGCAGCAGCCGGACGGAGAGGCCAAATACGGCGACCGCGTCGGCGGTGATGCCGCACCGGCCCCGCGGCCGTCACCCCGCCCGAACAGCGCTCCGCCTCCACGTGCCGTGGCGCCGTCCTCTGACTCCGCAGTGTCGGTCGCCCAAAGAGCCGAGCTGATCGAAGAGGTGCCGGGCACCGAGAACGCCCAGCCGACCCTGCTGTCGGGCCGTGTGACGTGGCGGCTCGATACGGTCAACGGGGATCAGGGGCAGCCGCTTCAGAACGCCGTGGTGGCGACGGTGACGATTCCGGATGCCGGGCTTACGCTGGTCATGACGATCCAGCGCAATCTCGATGCGACCCTGCCGGCCTCCCATACGGTCAATTTAGCTTTCAGCCAGACCGGCGGCGGAGACGTTCGGACGATCCAGGATATCGGTCTGCTTCAAGCGAAGGACGACCAGAACGCCCGCGGCTCACCGGTGTCGGGTCTTCCGGTCCGTGTCCGTGACAATCTGTTCCTGATCGGTCTGTCGTCGCTGCCCAACGATGTCGAGCGCAACACGGATCTTCTGCTGCACAAGAACTGGTTCGATCTGGCCCTGCGCTACAACTCCGGACGGCGCGCGGTCCTGACCTTCGAGAAGGGCTCCACGGGGTCCCAGGTGATGCAGAACGCCTTCGCGTCCTGGCAGTAAAGGCATGCGGCGGCCCGGGCGGCCGTTTAGGGGCCGCCCGGGAAACGTCAGTGCGCTTCGATGCCCGTGCGCGGCAGCTCGCGGTTCGCGATGTTGCGCTTGACCGCCTCCTGCACCTTCTCGAAGGCGCGCACCTCGATCTGCCGCACGCGCTCGCGTGAGACGCCGAACTCGCCCGAGAGATCCTCCAGCGTGATCGGATCATCGGCAAGCCGCCGAGCTTCGAAGATGCGGCGCTCGCGTGGGTTGAGCACGCTGAGTGCGTCCCGCAGGGCCGAGAGGCGGTTCTGCCCCTCCTGCTCGTGGGCCAGCACGGTCTCCTGGCTGGGCGCATTGTCGACCAGCCAGTCCTGCCACTCGCCCTCGCCCTCCTCGCGCAAGGGGGCATTGAGCGACGTGTCACCGGACAGGCGCCGGTTCATGTCGATCACGTCCTGCTCGGGTACGCCGAGGCGGGTGGCGATCTGCTTCACCTGATCGGGCTTGAGGTCGCCCTCGTCGAGGGCCGAGATCTTCCCCTTGGCCTTGCGCAGGTTGAAGAACAGCTTCTTCTGGTTCGCCGTGGTGCCCATCTTCACGAGCGACCACGAGCGCAGGATGTATTCCTGGATCGCGGCCTTGATCCACCACATGGCGTAGGTGGCGAGCCGGAAGCCCTTGTCGGGATCGAAGCGCTTCACCGCCTGCATCAGACCGACATTGCCTTCGGACACGACCTCGCCGATCGGCAAGCCGTAGCCGCGGTAGCCCATGGCGATCTTGGCGACGAGGCGCAGGTGCGACGTCACGAGCCGATGCGCGGCCTCACGGTCGCCGGCGTCCCGCCAGGCCTTGGCCAGCGTGAACTCCTCCGTCGGCTCCAGCATCGGGAACTTGCGGATCTCGTCGAGGTAGCGCGACAGGCCACCTTCATTGGCGAGCACGGGCAGCGCACCGGCCATGGCTTTCTCCTGGACCTAAGTCCCCCTAACGGGCGGACGCGACGGGCAACAGTGCCGTCCACTCGGGCCGCTCTTGAGCCGACCCTGCCGGCCACCCATTTGGTATGGGTCGCCGGGGCCGGTCGCGATCGAGGACACCTACGTCATCATCAACGCGCAATCGGCCAAATCAGTTTGTACCATGTCACGATGTGACGCGGTACGGGGTGTTGTTTCGCACGCGTGCCGACCGGGGTTACAGACTGGTCCGGTCCGAGCCATCCGCGCGCAACTGCGTCAATAACGCAGTCAGATCCGGCGGCAGCGGACTCTCGAACCGCAGCGTCGCCCCGGTGCGCGGATGGCTGAACCCGAGCAGCGCGGCATGGAGTGCCTGGCGGCCGAGCGCCGTCAGCGCGGCTCGCGCGTCCGCTGAGAGGCGTGACGCCTTGGTGCGGAACCCGCCGCCATAGACAGGGTCGCCGAGCAGCGGATGGCCGCGATGGGCCATGTGTACGCGGATCTGGTGCGTTCGCCCCGTCTCCAGGCGGCATTGGACCAGGGACGCATCCGGATAAGTCTCAGTGACCGAGTAATGCGTGATGGCGTGGCGGCCGGACGTATCCGAGACCACCGCGATCTTCTCACGATGGAAGCGGGAGCGTGCCAGATTCGCGCTGATCGTACCCGTGCGCGGCTGCGGCAGGCCCCAGACGATGGCGGCGTAGGCACGCTCCAACGGACCGGTGCGGCCGTGATCGGCGAACTGCGCGGTCAAACCCTGATGGGCGGCATCGTTCTTGGCGACGACGATCAGGCCGCTCGTGTCCTTGTCGAGGCGATGGACGATCCCGGGCCTGCGCACGCCGCCGATCCCGGAGAGGCTGGCTCCGCAATGGGCGATCAGCGCGTTCACCAGGGTCCCGCTCTCGTGCCCGGGCGCAGGATGCACCACGAGACCGGCCGGCTTGTCGATGACGATCAGGTCGTCGTCCTCGAACACGATCGGCAGGTCCGTTTCCTCCGCCGCCGGTTCCGCCGGTATCGGCGGGGGCAGGGTCAGGACGATGCGGGCCCCCACCGCGACCTTTACGGCCGGATCGCGCATTAACGCCCCATCCCGGCTTACGTGACCCTCGCGGATGAGATCCTGCAAGCGCGCGCGGGACAGATCCCCAAACAGCGCCACCAAGGCGCGATCAAGCCGGATGCCGCCCTCGGCTACGGTGCCGACGCGTTCCTCGTTGCTGTTGTCCACCACGTCTCCGATCCGCAACCTATTCGCCCCGCCGATGCGAATTTCCCTGGAAGGCACTTGCTCCTCAGGCGGGTGGTGGCTATAGCACCCCCGCGCCGCCGGAAAGCTCCCATCGTCTAGCGGTCTAGGACGTCGCCCTCTCACGGCGAAAACAGGGGTTCGATTCCCCTTGGGAGCGCCATCGGCGCATATCTCCGGAATTCTGATAGAAGCTTCACAGGAGCTGGGCGTAATCCCGCTTTCCTGGTGGGTCCATGCTGGTCACTCGCGAAGCGCATCCGGACCCTATTGGCGAGGCCAGCGTGCTGAGTGTCGCGTGATCGCGCCACCGCCGGAATGTCTGGGTGATCCGCAGCGGCGGATCGACTTGGTTTCGGGTCTGACCCGCGATCTGTTCCGCGCGAGCGAACGCGGACCCGCCAACAGGCTGCCACGCATATGCTCCTGACCGGTTCTGGCGGGACCTTGACGTGTCTCGGGCGAGGCGTCCTCAGTGCCCTCGTAGTCAGCTTCGCCATGGGCCGAGAGCAGCATCAGGCCGCATCAGCTGCGTCTCCGTCGAGAGCCGGATCGCTGCCGCCTCACCCGTTCGCAGGAGGCATTCGATTCTGCTGAGAATTTAGCTCTCGACGACGCGAAGTCTAATCCTCAATCGCACACAGGTGTGGATCGCCGCAAAGTTGTATTTACAGTCTATCACTATCTTCGGTTGCGGCAACTCCGCGCGATATCAGCCGAGATGACGATGGCCTCTTCCTTCACGCCGGACCATGGGCATCCGTCTGCAATCGCCAGCGCTCGAGGGACGCATGACGATCTCGACGGTGATATCCGCCCGTCATCAATAACGCTTCAAGTACTGGGTATTCTTGTAAAAATTCTAATCTTGATATCGAGCCTTCCCGTGCTCGTGATTGCGCTGGTTGCCGAGAGATCCTTGCACAAACAGCCGACCTTACAGCGCACTGTGACCGGCGCTTTTGTGGCTCTCAGCGTTGTCAACGAAGATGGGTTAATCTTGACGATCCTGCATTATCTGCTCGCCTGAGATGGGCATTGAGGACAACGCTCGACGCCTATTGAGATCCTCATGAACGTCGAGGCTTTTCTGATCCTCTTCTTTACCTTCGGGCCCTGAAGTAACGGCTGGACGCGTCCGGCTTGTATCCTGCGATCATGGCGTCGCTCGCGCAGACGCCGCAAAGGGACCTGATCTCCCGCGGCGGAGCCACCCCGGCGCAGCGCGGCGCCAGCGCCGATACTGGAACGCGCACTTACGCGTTCGAGAGCGCCTCGGTCACACCCGTGTCGCGAAGGAGCGACACGCTGATGCACCGGCACCCGTCAATCCTGTAGATCCGGGCCGGCGGGGTCGCCCGGAGGCACATCCGGACCAGGGCCGGCCCGCTCGCCGTCGGGCGGGTTATCGACGGGTTCCGAGGGCTCGTCGGCGCCGAGGGGGCGCTCACACGGCGGCAGTGCCGGATCCGGCCGTTCGTCGTCGGACGGTGGCTCCGCCCGTCGACCTGCATGAAGCCTGTGGGGTTCGAGACACCGCGCAGAAGCCGGGCGGGGTGGGGGAGAACGTCCTCGACCGGCTCCCGGATCAATCCACCTGCCTTGGGCAGACAGCGCAGGAGCAGTGGGTGCTGCCCGGAGGAGCGTTGACGGAGAGACGGGCGTCATGCGCCGAGTTCCTGAGTCAGGCGTTCGCGGGCTCGGCTGACGCGGCTCTTCACGGTGCCGGACGGACAGCCGATCACGCTCGCGGCAGCTTCGTAGGGCAGGCCGTCGACGGCGACCAGCATCAGCGCCTCCCGGTGGGCGGGTTCGAGCCGGCCGATCGCCGCCTGGAGATCGCGCAGGCGGAGCGAGTGATCCTGCCGGGGCGGTTCAGAGAGGTGGGCCGCGTGCGCGCCGTCGGGGTCCGGCACTTCGCGACTGCGCTTGCGGCGCCCGTTGATGAAGCCGTTGCGCAGGATCGTGAACAACCACGCCACCAGGCTGGTCCCGGGCTCGAACCGTCCGCGGTGCTCCCAGGCCTTCAAGAGGGTGAACTGCACGAGGTCGTCGGCCTCGTTGCCATCGAAGGTCAGGGACAGCGCGTAGCGGCGTAGCCGTGGGACGAGGCCGATCAGGTCATCCTTGAAGGCGTTCGGCAGTTGGCGGCACGTGTCGGCCGTATCCAACACCGCCGAGAGCCGTCCGAGCACCGCACCGAGCGGCGAGTTCGGATCGACTGCGGCAACTTCTGGATAGTATTCGCGCAACCGTTCCGCGAGATCCCCAGGGACAAAAGTATGATGGCACCCGGCCCGGTCGGGCGCGTCGCGCAGTTCGTCGGCGGGTTGCACGTCAGGATCACCGGTTGCGATGAATCGTTTCGGACGCTGCTCGGCTTTTCGCGCTTTCGCAGCGGTCAGAACTTATCACTGGTCGATCTCGATGGCGTCAATGATGCAGGTATACCAGTGAAAAGTTCGCCTCCACTGGAACCCGCTTGCGCGCAACCCGTTTGAGCCGTTGCGCTGGACAGGCGGCGCGGATCAGAGGGAGCCGGATCGGCCGTGACGGTGGGCGTGGATAGGCATGAGCTCCGGCAGATCATCGCCGGCTTGAGCGAGGGCGTGATCCTGGTCGAGCCCGACCAGACAATTGCGTATGCCAACGAGGCTGCCCTGGCGATGCACGGTGTTCAGAGCCTCGACGAACTCGGCCAGACGGTGGACGCCTACCGCGATCGATTTTCGCTGCGCTACCGCAACAACAATACGCCCAACCACTACCCGATCGAGCGCGTCGTGGCAGGCGAGACCTTCCACGATGTCGTTGTCGAGGTGAAGCGGGCCGACAAGCCGGAGCTCGACTTCGTCCATTGCCTGCGCAGCTTGGTCGCCACCGATCGCGAAGGCAAACCGAGCTGCCTCGCCCTCATTTTGAAGGACGTGTCCGAACAGTTCGAGGCCGAGGAGCGCTTCGAGGCGACCTTCAACGCCAATCCGGCGCCCGCCATCATCACGCGGCTGTCCGATCTGCGCCACGTCAAGGTCAACACCGGCTTCCTGGAGATGACCGGCTTCACACGCGATGCCGTGATCGGTCGGAGCGTCTACGAAGTCGATGTCCTGGCCAATGCCCGCAACCGCGAATTGGCAATCTCAAGGTTGCACGAGGGCGGGACGATCCCGCAGATGGAGGCGTGCCTCGACCTGCCCGATGGCGGCTCGCGCTTCGTGATCGTGGCCGGCCAGCAGATCGAACTGGGCGACGAGCCCTGCATGCTGTTTACCTTCGCCGACCTCGAACTGCGCCGGAAGGCCGAGACCGCCTTGCGCCAGAGCGAGGCGCGCTTCGCCACGGCGTTCCGGATGACCCCGGTGCCGACCGTTCTGGCACGCGCTCAGGATGGCTGCGTCACCGGCATCAACGATGCCTTCGGGCGCGTGTTTGGTTTCGGCGAGGATCGGATTGTCGGGCGCAGCCTCGATGAGGCGGGCCTGTGGATCAAGGACGCTCAGCGCCTGCGCTTCGAGGCGGCGATGGCCGAGAGCGGCTTCGTGTTCGGCGTCGAAGTGTGTCTGCGCCACGAGAGCGGGACCAACCTCGATTGCCTGGTCTCGGCCGAGCGTGTCACCATCGACGATGGGGATTTCGTGCTGATGGTGCTGCAGGACATCACCGATCGCAAACACACCGAGCGCGAGCTGTTCGACGCGATCGAAGCCGTGATGGCCGATACATCGTGGTTCAGCCGCGGATTGATCGACAAGCTGGCCAATCTCCGCCACCCGGGTCGCGAGAACGCGGACGGATCGATGCCAAGCCTGACGGTGCGCGAGCGGCAGATCCTGAACCTGATCTGCTCCGGCCTGGGCGACGATACGATCGCACGCAAGCTCAGCTTATCGCGCAACACGGTACGGAACCACGGGGCGGCGCTCTATCGCAAACTCGGCATTCACAAGCGCAGTGAAGCCATCATATGGGGGCGCGATAACGGATTTCCGCTCACCAGTAATGAGTGAAATTAACCACCGTACCAGTACGAAATAACTATTGATCGGTAGAGTAGACGGCACATCTTTCGGACAGCCAAAGCGTCCCAAAGATGGAATTCCGAAGGCTTGAGACGAAGATTTCGGCTTCGAAAGATTAGTCGAACGGCTCGGTGAAACAGGCCATCGGCAAGTCGATCTGGGATCTTTGGACCGACGCCGAGCAACAGCACCAGCGGCCGGGTACGAAGTCGACGCGTAGCCGGGAGCGCTGCGTATCACGACAGCCCACCGCTCTGCTGCGGAAACACACGAACGAG
>NZ_JALNUL010000050.1:0-27624 GCF_026540775.1 Methylobacterium sp. GC_Met_3 | reverse complement strand
GGCGACGAAGAAGTGCCGGCAGCCCGCGGCGGCCAGGACCGGCGCGACCCGGTCGGCGCCGAGCCCGTAGGCATCCGCCTTGACGACGGCTGCGCAGGTCGCGGTCCCCGCCTGCGCTGCGAGCAGGCGGTAATTCTCCGCGATGGCTGCGAGATCAATCGTCAGCAGTGCCGAGGCCGCCCCGGCCGGGCCCGCATCGGGCCGGAGATCGCGATCGATCATGCTCATGGCGACCCACGGGACGGCGCTCGGATGCAGTGTCAGAAGGCTACACGAAGGATCGTCAAACAAGCGTGCGTTCTTTCGAAGAGGTTTGAGTTTTGAGCTTGGCCGTGCAAGTTTCTGCGGCCAGTTCGAATATTCTGCGAGACGGGCGTGGACGAGATCGACCGCCGCATCATCCAGGCCCTGCGGGGCGACGGCCGGATCAGCAACGCGGATCTCGCCGCCGCGGTCGGCCTGTCGGCCTCGGCCTGCCATCGCCGCGTGCGGCTGCTGGAGGAGACCGGGATCATCCGGGGCTACACGGCGCTGATCGGCGGCGCGGTCGACGGGCCGGGCCTCGTGGTCCTCACCCACTTCACCCTGGACCGCCAGACCGAGGATTATCTCAACCGGTTCGAGGCGGCCGTCCGGCGCTGTCCCGAGGTGCAGGATTGCTATCTGATGACCGGATCTGCCGATTATCTCGTGAAGCTCAAGGTGATCGACGCGGCCGATTACGAGCGGCTGCACAAGGATGTCCTGTCGCGCCTGCCGGGGGGCGCCCGGCTGCAGTCGAGTTTCGCCATCCGGACCGTCGTGGCCGCGGGCCGGCCGCTCTGAAGGGAGCCCCGCCATGACGTCGATCGCCGAACCGCGCGCGGACGCCCCCTGCGACCTGCGCCTCCACGACGCCGCCCTCGCCGAGGGCCGCCGGGCAACCGTCGACATAAAGGGCGACCGCGTCGCCGCTCTGTGGGATCCCGGCGCGCCGCTGCCGCCTGCCGGCCGCACGATCGATCTCGGCGGCGCCCTGCTGCTGCCGGGCCTGACGGACGGGCACGTCCACCTCGACAAGTGCCTGCTCGGCCTCCCGTGGCGCCCGCACGCGGCAGCGGGGTCCGTCCGCGCGATCATCCACGACGAGAAGGCCTTACGTCGGGCCACGCGGATCCCGCTCGCCGAGCAGGGTGCCGAGGCGCTGCTCGAACGCATGCTCCGCGGCGGCACGACCAGCCTTCGGACCCATGTCGACATCGACGATGTCACGCGGCTCGACCACCTCGCCCAGATCCTCGACCTGCGGGCGCGCTGGGCCGACCGGATGCAGATCCAGATCGTCGCCTTCCCGCAGAGCGGGATCCTGGGCTGCCCGCCGGTCGCCGACGACCTGGACGCGGCCCTGCGGATGGGCGCCGACCTCATCGGCGGGCTCGATCCCGTCGGCATCGACGGCGACCGCGACGGTCATCTGGACATCGTCTTCGCCCTGGCCGAGCGGCACGGAAGGGGCATCGATATCCACCTTCACGACGGCGGCACGGCCGGCCTCGACACGATCGCGGCGATCGCGGCCCGGACAGTGGCGGCCGGGCTCGGCGGGCACGTCACGATCAGCCACGCCTTCGCCCTCGCGGAGGCCGACGACCTGGAACTCGGCGGGCTCGCGGAGGCGCTAAACCGGGCCGGCGTCGCGATCCTCAGCAGCGTGCCGGGCGGGGCCCGATGCCCGCCGATCCCGCGGCTGCGGGAACTCGGCGTCCCGGTCTGCTTCGGCACCGACAACGTCCGCGACTGCTGGAACCCCGCTACGGTTACCAGCATGATCGCCCGGGCCCAGCTCACCGCCTACCGGTTCGACCTGCGCGGCGACGCGGATCTCGCGGCGCTGCTGGCTCCGATTACCGCCGTCCCCGCGCGGGTGCTCGGCCTTGGTCCGGGGACGGTGGTACCCGGCGCGCGGGCCGACCTGATCGCCTTCGCGGCCGGCGGCGTGCCGCAGGTGATCGTCGAGCGCCAGGAGCCCGTGCTGGTCGTGGCGCGGGGCGTTGTCGCGATCGACCGGCGCGGCGTTGCAGCCAGAGACCCGCCGCCGTGAACGACCGCGCGCTGCGCTACCTGCTGGCCGTCGTGCGCGCGGGCTCGGTCCGGGCGGCCGCCGACGTCCTGAACGTCGCCGCCTCGGCGGTGAGTCGGCAGATCATCGAGCTAGAGGCGCAGGTCGGCGAGACCCTGCTCGAACGGCTGCCCCGAGGCGTGGTCCCCACCGAGGCCGGGCGTCTAGTCGCCGCGCACGCGCAGCGGCAGGCCGACGAGGCGGTGCTGCTGGAGGACCAGCTGAAGCGCCTGAGCGGGGTGCAGCGGGGCACGATCAGCCTGCGCTGCGGCGCCGGCTTCCTGATCGACCTCCTCGACAACGCGCTGGCCGGGTTCGCGCAGGACCATCCGGGTATCGCCTATCAGGTCGAGATCGGCACGACCGACGGGATCCTCGCGGCCATCGCCCGGGGGGACGCGGATATCGGCCTCGTCTACAACCCACCTGCCCACCCGGATGTCCGCGGCGTCGTCTCGGCCCGGCAGCCGCTGCTCGCCGTCCTGCCGAAGGGGCACCCCCTCGCCGACGGGGCGGCGCCGGTCGCGCTGCGCAGCTTCGCCACCGAGCCGGCCGCCCTCCTGCCGCCCGACCACGGCGTGCGCCAGCTGATCGGCCGCGTCGAGGCGGATGGCGGGTTCCGACTGGTGCCGCGGCTGGAGACCGCCTCCTTCGAGCTGCACCGCCGCTTCGTGATGGCGGCCATGGGGGTGGCCTTCCTGCCCCGCTTCGTAGTCGCGGCCGAGCTGCGGGCCGACCTCCTCGATGCGGTGCCGCTGCGCGACAGCATCCTCTCGGAAGCGAGCGCGCACCTCGTCATCCGCGCCGGGCGACGGCTGCCCGAGGGCATAGCGCGGCTGCTTGGCTGGCTGGCCGATCACATGGTGGCGTTCCGCCCGCCGCCGGCCTGACCTGACCGTGCTGGATTTCCGCACGCCACGTGCAGAAATCCATGATTGTGGCAACACTTGTTTGCCGAAATCATCGTCCCGCACGTTGAGGACGGATCGGCATGACCATCGCAACGGTAGGGGTCGTCGGGCTCGGCAATATGGGTCTGGGCATGGCCGCGACCCTGTCGCGCAAGGGCTTTGCGGTCCTGGGCTACGACATCGACACGGGCCGCCGCCCCGCCGCCGAGGCGGCGGGGATTACGGTCCTCGACTCCCTCAATGACGTGGTGCGCCAAGCCGATGCCCTGGTGTTCTCGCTGCCGCTGGCGCGGGACGTCGAGGCGGTCGTCACCGCCGAGGGCGGCCTGCTGTCCCGGACCGACCGGAAGGTGGTCGTCGTGGACACCTCGACCTCGGATCCCAGCACGACCCGGCGCCTCGCCAAGCGCCTCGCCGCGGCTGGTCACGCGCTCCTCGACGCCCCGGTGAGCGGCGGCCCGTCCGGCGCCGCCGAGGGCACCCTGACCATGATGATCGGCGGAGCGGAGGCGGATTACGAACTGGCCCGACCGGTCCTGGAGGCCATGTCGGCCCGCGCGCCGCATGTCGGGCCGTCGGGCGCCGGCAACATCGTCAAGCTCGTCAACAATCTGCTGGTGGCGGCCCATCTCGTGACCACCGGCGAGGCCCTGCGCTTGTCCGAGGCCGCGGGCCTCTCGGCCGAGGAGGCGGTCAAGGTCGTGAACACTGCGACCGGCCGCAGCGCGATCAGCGAGATCATGGTCCCGCGCTGGGTCCAGTCCGGCACCTTCGACAGCGGCTTCTCGGCCGGCCTGATGCGCAAGGACGTGCGCCTCGCCCTTGAGCTCGCCGCCGCGTGCGGAATCGAGCTGCCGCTCTCCGCCGAGGTGAAGCGGATCTGGCAGGCCACGCAGGCCGCCATCCCCGACACGGCCGACTTCACCCGCATGGCCGATTACCGCGATCCCAAGGGAGCCCACTGATGTCCGGTACGCCGCACTCGCCCGCCGCCGACCGGGTGAACGTCCTCCTGGCTGACCTGCTGCCGGGCGGCCGTATCGGCAGCGTCGTGGCCGGCGAGATCCTCGCCGGGACCGGCGCCGCCCTCGATCTCACCAACCCGGCCGATGGCGGCGTACTCGCAAGCTTCGCCGATGCCGGCCCGTCGGTGGTCGACGCCGCCATGACGGCGGCCCGCGACGCGCAGCGTACCTGGTGGGGGATGAGCGCCGCCGCCCGCGGCCGGGCGCTTTGGGCGGTAGCCGCCCTGGTCCGGCAGCATTCCGGCGCGCTCGCCGAGCTGGAGACCCTCTCGGCCGGCAAGCCGATCCGCGACACGCGCGGCGAGGTCGCCAAGGTCGCCGAGATGTTCGAGTACTACGCCGGCTGGTGCGACAAGCTCCACGGCGACGTCATCCCGGTCCCGACCTCGCACCTGAACTACACCCGCCACGAGCCCTTCGGCACCGTGGTACAGATCACCCCCTGGAACGCGCCGATCTTCACGGCGGGCTGGCAGATCGCGCCGGCGATCTGCGCCGGCAACGCCGTGGTGCTGAAACCCTCCGAGCTGACGCCGCTGACCTCGCTAGCGCTGGGCCTGCTCTGCGACCGGGCCGAGGGGATGCCGAGCGGCCTCGTCTCGGTGCTGGCGGGCGCCGGCCCGACCACCGGCGCCGCCGCGGTGGCCCATCCCCAGACCCGGCTCGTGGTGTTTGTCGGCTCGGCCGAGGCCGGGGCGCAGATCGCCGCCGCCGCAGCCCGCGCCATCGTGCCGAGCGTGCTGGAACTCGGCGGCAAGTCGGCCAACATCGTGTTCGCCGATGCCGACCTCGACCGGGCGCTGATCGGCGCGCAGGCCGCGATCTTCGGCGGCGCCGGGCAGAGCTGCGTGGCCGGCTCCCGACTCCTCGTGCACCGCTCGGTCCACGCGTCCTTCGTCGAGCGTCTGTCCCACGCCGCCGCGCGCATCCCGGTGGGCGCGCCGACCGACCCGGCGACGCAGATCGGCCCGATCAACAACCGGCGCCAGCGGGACAAGATCGCCGAGATGGTCGAGGCTGCCGCAAGGGCGGGGGCCACGGTCGCCACCGGCGGGGCCTGCCCCGCCTCACTGCGCGACACCGGGGGCTTCTACTACGGGCCCACCATCGTGGACGGCGTCGCGCCGGACGCGGCGATCGCCCGGGAGGAGGTGTTCGGCCCGGTCCTGGCGGTCCTGCCGTTCGACGGCGAGGACGAGGCGGTCGCGCTGGCCAACGGCACGCCCTACGGCCTCGCCGGCGCGGTGTGGACCGGCGACGGCGGGCGCGGCCACCGGGTCGCGGCGGCTTTGCGGGCCGGCACTGTCTGGGTCAACGGCTACAAGACCATCAACGTGGCCTCGCCCTTCGGCGGCTTCGGCCGCTCGGGCTTCGGCCGCTCCTCGGGCCGCGAGGCGCTGATGGCCTACACCCAGACCAAGAGCGTCTGGGTCGAGACCGCCGCCGCGCCGGCCGTGACCTTCGGCTACGTGGGCTAGCACTGTCCCCGCTCGCGGAGCGACGGAGTGACGGGCGAGCGACATGAACTCGGACAGCGCGACCGGCCCCCTCTCCCGGGCGGGAGAGGGTTGGGGTGAGGGAAGAGAACTCTCAGGACAGGGCACACCATCGACATGCGTTCACGTCGCGCCCTCTCCGGAGAAACCTGATCCCTCACCCTGCCCCTCTCCCGCACGGGAGAGGGGACCCGCGCTCCATTCGGCTCGGGCATGGCTCGCGGAAGCGCCTCGCGCACGGAACACCGACAAGACCGGCGAAGCGACAGGCAACCCCGGGAGAGCATGGAGGATGACGATGGCGAGCGAACTCTTCGAAACGGATACGCGGCCAGTCGCGCCGTCCGTCTCGGGCGGCGGCAAATTCACGCTGTTCCTGCTCGCCCTCGTCATCGTCGTCATCGCGGAGGCGATCGGCAACGTCAGCATCCCGGTGGGGGCGGGCAAGATCGTGCTGCTTCCGCTGCTCTGGGCCCTGCTCCTCGGCGGCGCGCTGGGGCTGATGAGCCCGCGCCTGCCCGCGCCGCTGCGGCTGTCGAGCTCCCTGCAGAACGCCGCCGGCGCCTACCTGCAGCCGGCGCTCCTGATCTTCATCGCCAAGCTCGGCCTGCTCGTCGGCGGGTCGCTGCCGAAGATCCTGGCCTCGGGCTGGGCCCTGGCTTTCCAGGAATTCGGCCACTTCTTCGGCACGATGGTGTTCGGCCTGCCGGTCGCGCTCCTGCTCGGCATCAAGCGCGAGGCGATCGGCGCCACCTTCTCGGTCGGCCGCGAGCCGAGCCTCGCCATCATCGGCGAGCGCTACGGCATGGATTCGCCCGAGGGGCGCGGCGTCCTGGCCGAGTACCTGACCGGCACGGTGTTCGGCGCAGTGTTCATCGCCCTGCTGGCCGGGCTGATCACCAGCCTAGGCATCTTCAACCCCCTGGCGCTAGCGATGGGAGCCGGCGTCGGGTCCGGCAGCATGATGGCCGCGGCCTCGGGGGCGATCGCGGCCCAGCAGACGCCCGAGGTCGCCAAGGACGTCGCCACCTTCGCAGCGGCCAGCAACCTCGTCACCACGACGATCGGCACGTACTTCACCCTGTTCCTGTCGCTGCCGTTCACGATCTGGGCCTACGGCAAGCTGGAACCGATCCTCGGCCGCAACCAGCCGGACGCCGCCCGCCCGGCTGCCGCCGAGCCGCAGGGCGTCGCCCCGGCCCATCAGGAGGTGCGGATCGGTCTCGGCGAGACGGTGCTCGCGTGGATCGTGATCGGCGCCTACGGGCTGATCGGCAACTGGTTGACCTACGGCGTCGTCCCCGACGCAAGCGTCGTGGCCGGGATGGCGATCATCATCGGAACCGTGCTCGCCGGCTGGGGCCTCTACCTGCTCCTCGGCCGGCGCCTGCCCGCCGTCCTCTGGGTCTCGATCATCGGCATGGCGCTGACCTATCCCGGCACGCCCTACGCCGCCGAGATCGCCGCCCTGACCGGCAAGCTCAACTTCCTGGCGCTGGCCACGCCGATCCTAACCTTCGCGGGGCTCTCGGTCGCCAAGGACGTGCCCGCGTTCCGCCGCCTCGGCTGGCGGATCGTCGTGGTCTCGTTCCTGGCCAATGCCGGGACCTTCCTCGGCGCGGTCCTGATCGCCCAGTTCTTCATGCACCCGCCGCTGGGGTGAACCGCCGTGCGGAACGGCGTAGGGTCTGGACGGGGGATCGAGGCGCTCCGGCGGCGCCCGGCATCGGAGAGTGGTCGTATGCGCATCGAGGCGGAGACCGTGGAGCGGATGGTCGCGTGGCGGCGCGACCTGCACGCCCATCCCGAGCTGGCCTTCCAAGAGGTCCGCACGGCGGAACTCGTCGCCCGGGAACTGGCAGCCTGCGGCCTGTCGGTGAAAACCGGGCTCGGGCGCACCGGCGTGGTCGGAACCCTGAGCCGGGGCGACGGCCCGACCATCGGCCTGCGGGCCGACATGGACGCCCTGCCGATCCAAGAGGCCACCGGCCTCGCCCATGCGTCCCGGACGCCCGGCGTGATGCATGCCTGCGGCCATGACGGCCACGTGGCGATGCTGCTCGGCGCGGCGCGGCACCTCGCATCGCGCACCGATCTGACGGGGACGGTTCACTTCATCTTTCAGCCGGCGGAGGAGCTCGCGGGCGGCGGACGCGCCATGGTCGAGGACGGCCTGTTCCGGCAGTTTCCGTGCGACTCCGTCTACGGCCTGCACAACTGGCCGGGCCTGCCGCTGGGAACCTTCGCAACCCGGGTCGGCGCCATCATGGCTTCCCTCGACACGTTCGAGATCACGGTCACCGGGTTCGGCACCCATGCGGCCATGCCGGAGCGCGGCATCGACACGCTGGTGGTCGTCTCCGAGACCGTCCTCGCCCTGCAGACCATCGTGAGCCGCCGGATCGCCCCCACGGACCCGATCGTGCTCAGCGTGACGCAGATCCACGGCGGCGACGCCTATAACGTGATCCCCGACCGCGCGGTCATCCGCGGCACGGTCCGGTGCCTGGACGAGGCCGTGCGCAAGCGCGTCGCGGAGCTCGTCGGGACCATCGCCCGGGGCACCGCCGCCACGCATGGGGCCAAGGCCGAGGTCTCGTACCGGTTCGGATACCCGGCGACCGTCAACAGCGGCGACGCCGCTGGGATCGCGCTCGATGCCGCCGCGGCCGTCCCCGACATCGCGGTGCGCCACGGCGACGTCGTGCCCTCCATGGCGTCGGAGGATTTCTCCTACATGCTCGAAGCCTGCCCGGGCGCCTATGCGTGGATCGGGACGGATGGGGCCGAGCGCGGCCCCCCACTTCACAATCCGGCCTACGATTTTAACGACGAGGCCCTGTCGATCGGAGCGGCCTATTGGGCCGCCGTCAGTACGCGCATGCTGTGCGGACGGTAGCTGATCCGCCGGAAGCCACGATAGACCTTCGCGGGTGCGTGCCGCAAAGTCCCGACGTTTAGATCCCGCGCGGCCTGGGAGAGCTACGGTATATTGATCTGGGAAGACCCGAGCACATTGACCCAGAGCACGATTGTCCGGTCTTGCGTCCCGGCATTGCCGAAGCGAAGCGGCCGCAACGGGCGCAAAGCCGAACGCCTGGTTTTGCGCGCGACCGCGATCCGGCGTGACGTAGTTTGGCCGAAAGCGGAATGACCGCTTCGGAAAAGGCAGATCGGAGAAGCGGACAACCTCCTATCGACCCGACGCGGTCACAGGACATGATCGGCGCGGCTCACCAAAAACGCGCATGGAGCAACAGTTGGGAGATACTTTTCGTCTTTAAGAATTAAACGGCGTGGGTATTCCAGACCAGTCCGTCGAAGATGTCGGGGCACCCAAGGCCGAGACCGGTTGCGAATGCCGAAGTTCAACCTGTAGCGACGAGTCGGAGCGGAACAGGGTTTTCAGGAAGGCCGAAACCGCCCTAATGCGGGGCGAGAATTGCAGGTCGGTGTGGACGTTGAGCCAGAGATCTCGGGTTGTCGACAAGTCATCGTGCAGTACGGGGACCAAGAGGTCGCGACCGGTAACCGCGAAGCTTGGGAGGAGGACGATGCCGAGCCCTCCGGCGGCCGCCTGCTTCTGCGCGATCATGCTCGTCGAATGGAACACGGTACGCCGATCCGCGATGATCTCGTCGAGCCACCGAACGCAATCGACCTGCACGAGGTCCTCGACGTAGGTGACAAAGGCGTGGCGCTCAAGATCCTGGATGGATCGGGGCGTTCCCGCCCGGTCGAGGTAGCCCGGCGAGGCGTACAGCCCGAGCCGGAAGCGGCCGATCCGCTCGGAGACAAGCCCCTGTCCCGGAGGCTTAAAGAAGCTGAGGAAAAGGTCGGCCTCCCGGCGGTTCACGTAGACTGTTTGAGACGAGGTCAGCAGTTCGACGGTGAGGTGGGGGTGCGTCTCGTGCAGGCACACGAACCGCTCGGCGAGGTAGAGGGAGGCGATGCCCTCCATCGTCGCAAGCCGGACGCGGCCCCCGGCCTGCCCCGATCCGGGGGTGACCTCCTCCTCCATAGCGATGATGGCGCTCTCCACCCGCTCCGCATGGCGCAGCAAGCGCTGGCCCGCCTCGCTTAGGCGCAGGCCGGAGGGTACACGCTCGAACAGGGAGACGCCCAGGGCAGCTTCCAGATGGGCGAGTCGTCGGCTGACGGTCGATTGATCGACCCGCAGCCTCTTGGCCGCACCCGCAAGGCTGCCCCCACGGGCGGCATGGACGAAGACCTTCAGGTCATCCCAGTCGATTTGATCGAGGGCACGCATCGCCTCGCGTGCCGCAAGAGGCGCGCCACGTCGGCGGCTCGGGATCTGTGCAAGGGCGCTTGCGGAATTGGCCGCTTCAAGCCGCGGACGAGGCGCCTAAGCTCGGCCTAGAAAGGGCAACCTATGCATCCCCGTTTCAAGGCAGCAGCCATCCATGCCGCACCGGTCTTCCTCGACGCCACGGCGACTACGGACAAGGCGGTCTCGCTCATCCACGAAGCGGCCAGGGCCGGCGCGGCCCTCATCGCCTTCCCGGAAACCTTCATCCCGGCCTTTCCAGTCTGGGCCGCCCTAGCGGCGCCAATCGACAACCACGACCTGTTCGCCCGCATGGCCGACCAGTCGGTCCTCGTCGATGGGCCGGAAGTCGCCCGCATCCGCGAGACCGCGAAGGCGGCGGGGGTCATCGTCTCCATCGGTCTCAGCGAGCGTTCGCCCGTGAGTGTCGGCTGCCTGTGGAACAGCAACCTGCTGATCGGCGAGGGCGGCGACATCCTCAACCACCACCGCAAGCTCGTACCGACCTTCTACGAGAAGCTTGTCTGGGCTGCAGGCGATGGAGCCGGGCTGCGGGTGGTCGAGACCGCAATCGGACGCATCGGCCAACTCATTTGCGGCGAGAACACCAATCCGCTGGCCCGCTTCAGCCTGATGGCGCAGGGCGAGCAGTTCCACATCTCGTCCTGGCCGCCGGTCTGGCCGACGCGGCGCCCAGCGGACGGAGGCAATTACGACAACCTCGCCGCGAACCGACTCCGGGCGGGCGCCCATTGCTTCGAGGCCAAGGTCTTCGGCCTTGTCACCGCGAGTGTGCTCGACCGGGCGGCGTTCGACACCATCGCCGCCTGCGATCCCCGGGCCGCCGAGGTGCTGGAAGCAACCCCACGCGCGGCCTCGTTCTTCCTAGATCCCACCGGTGCCCAGATCGGCGAAGCCCTTCGGGACGAGGGGATCCTCTACGCGGAGATCGACCTCGCAGCCTGCATCGAGCCGAAGCAGTTCCACGACGTGGTCGGCTACTACAACCGCTTCGACGTGTTCGACCTCACGGTGAACCGCCGCCGCCTCGCCCCTGCGGCCTTTCGCGATCCCGGCTCGGCCCCGCCGCCCCCGACCGTGTCCGCGCCCGTTCCCGGCGACGGCGCGTGACTTGCTGAGCTTTACCTCGACCCCTGCCTGAGCGGAGATGTGCCCTGATGTTCGACCGTCGCAAGCTGCTCCTCGGGGGCGCCGCCGGGCTGATGCTGCCGGGTTTGGCCCGGGCGCAGGCGCTCGCCGCGATCGGCACCTTCCCGGAGGGCGTCGGCGCCGACTCCATCTTCGTCGGCCTCAACATGCCCCTGACAGGCGTCTTCTCAGGTGATGGCAACGACCTCAAGCTCGGCTATGAACTCGCCATCGCGCAGATCAACGCGGGTGGCGAGATCCCGGCTGCCTGGGGCCTGAAGGGCAAGGGCGTCCTTGGGCGCCAGATCCGCTACAAGGTCGCCGACACGGAGGGGAAGCCCAACGTCGCGGTGCAGGCGGCGACCCAGTTCATCCAGCGTGACAAGGCGATTCAGTTCTCGGGCTCCGTGAGCAGTTCCGAGGCCATCGCCCTGGAGGAACTCGCGAGCCGCGACAAGGTCCTCTACATGGTCGGCATTGCCGGCTCGAACGACGTCACCGGCAAGAACTGCCAGCGCTACGGCTTCCGCTCGCAGCAGAACGCCTACATGGCCGCCAAGGCGCTGGCCCCGGTGGTGGCCAAGGCACTCGGTCCCAAGCGCAAGATGGCCTTCCTGGTGCCGGACTACACCTACGGCCAGACGGTCTACGAATCTTTTGCCAAGTTCGCCAAGGAGGCGGGCTGGACACAGGTTCTGAAGGAGACCGTGCCGCTGAGCACCGCGGATTACAGCTCGGCGCTCCTCAACATCGCTAATAGCGGTGCCGACGTCTTCGTGAACATTTGCTTCGGCGCCGACGCGGTCGCCTCGACCAAGCAGGCCGAGCAGTTCGGCGTCCTGTCAAGCATGAAGCTCGTCGTGCCGAACCTGTCCTCCTTCCAGGACAAGGAACTGGGCGCCGAACTGATGCAAGGCGTCTATGGCTCCTGCGATTTCTGGTGGACGCTGGAGGATCGCTACCCCCTCGCCAAGACCTTCGTGGCGAGCTTCCTCGACAAGAACAAATATCACCCGCGCTGGGGCGCCCACATCGCCTACATGCAGACCTATCTCTGGGCGCTCACGGTCGAGCGGGTCGGCGGGTTCAACCCGGTTGACATGATCAAAGCGATGGAGGCCTCGAAGAGCCAGCCCTATGACTCGACCATCGGCCGCGTCTATTACCGCGCCGAGGACCACCAGATGGTCCGACCGATCCCGATCCTGAAAGGCAAGGCGCCCGCCGCGATGAAGGGGCCGGACGATTTCTACGAGATCGTGGACATGGTCGAGGGCGAGAGCGTGATGAACCCGACCGACCTGTTCGGTTGCAAGCTCGGCCCCTACACCTGAGGGACTGGCCATGCCCAGCACGACGGTTCTCCTCTCTCAGGCCTTTAACGGCCTTGCCCTCGGGAGCCTTCTGGCGCTCGTGTCCAGCGGGCTCACCATCATCCTGGGCACCCTGGGGGTGCTCAACTTCGCCCACGGCGCGCTGTTCGCCGTGGGGGCCTACACCGCCTTCGTGATGATGTCGGCGACGCATTCCTTCCTGCTCGCTCTGCTCGGCGGCTGCGCCATCATGCTGGTTGTCGGCTTCGCCATGGAGCGCCTGGTGATCCGCCATTTCTACGCGAGGCCAGACGAGGACCAGATCCTCGTCACCTACGGCATTGGCATCGTCCTCGTGGAGGCATTGCGCGCGTGGTTCGGGGGGAACAGCCAGCGGGTGCCGGTGCCCTCGTGGGGCGTGGGGGCGACCAAGCTCGGCTTCTTCGTCTACCCGACCTACCGACTCCAACTGATCGGCATCGTCGCGGCGCTCCTGCTCGGCCTCTACCTCGTCCTCTACCGGACGGCGATCGGCCTCGTGGTGCGGGCGGGCATCGAGAATGCCGGCATGGTCGGCATCCTCGGCATCGACGTGCGCCGCACCTTCCTCCTCGTCTTCGGAATCGGCGTCGTCGCGGTAGGGCTCGCCGGGATGCTCTACGCCCCCGTCGTCTCGGTGACGCCTGACATGGGCGCCAGCTTCATGGTGCAATCCTTCGTGGTCATCGTGCTAGGCGGGCTCGGCTCGTTCCCCGGTGCGGTGGTGGGAGGGCTGATCGCGGGCGAGGTCATCAGCCTGACGAGCGCCTTCAGCTCCGCCTATTCGGAGGTGATGCTCTACGGCCTGATGGCCCTGGTGCTGGTGGCGCGCCCGCAAGGGCTGTTCGGCACGGAGGGCCGAGTCTGATGCACCCTGCTCTCCGCCGCATCCTCCCCGAACTGGCGCTCGCCGCCTTCCTAGTGGTCGCCCCTCTCCTGCTGCCGCCGCTGGGCTTCTCGCACGACCTGCTGTCGCGGGCGCTCAATTGGGCGCTGTTCGGCCTGGGGCTCGACATCCTGTTCGGTCTCGCGGGCCTCCTCTCCTTCGGCCAGGCCGCCTTCTACGGGACGGGCGGGTTCGTCACCGCCACCCTCCTCGTCTCCGGGACGGTGGGAAGCGTCTGGCTCGCCCTCCTGGCCGGGACGCTGGCGGCGGGGCTGTTCGGCCTACTCGTCGGGTGGCTCGCTGTCCGGCGCATCGGCATCTACTTCGCCATGATCACCCTGGCCTTCGGCCAGATGGCGTATTTTATCGAAAACTCCCCGCTCTCGGGCTGGACCGGCGGCGAGAACGGCATCGCCGGCGTGCCCCTTCCAACAATCGGCTTCGGGGCGGACGCGGTGGGGATCACCCCCGGGCTGCCGATGTACACGCTCCTCGCGGCCACCTTCCTTGTCGGCTTCGTCCTGGCCCGCCGCATCGCGAAATCTCCTGTGGGGCTGATTCTGCGGGCGGTGAAGGAGAACACCGCCCGCGTGGCGATGCTCGGCCACGACGTCCCGGCCTACAAGCTCTCCGCCTTCACCATCGCCGCGCTCTATGCGGGGCTCGCCGGGGCGATGCTCGGGCCGTTCCAGAGCTATATGCCGCCGGACGCTTTCGCCCTGGAGACCTCGGGGCAACTCGTGGTGCAGACCATCGTCGGCGGCGTCGGCACCTTGGTCGGGCCACTGGTCGGCGCGGCCCTCTGGCTGTGGCTGCGCGACAACCTCCAGCTCATCCCTGGCCTCGGTCCGCTGTGGAAGCTCGTCCTGGGACTCGCCTTCATCGGCCTCGTGATCGGCCTCCGTCGGGGCATCTGCGGGGAGATCCTGCATCTCTGGAACCGCCGCCGGGAGGCCCGTCGCCTCCGTGCGGAGCTGGCCCGGACGGAGGCCATCGAGGTGAGCGGCGGGGCACCGGCCCGCGCCATCCCGGCTGAGATCGCCCTGCCAATGCCGCGCCCGGTAGTGGGCGGACGCAGCGCGCGCGGGGAGATCGCCCTTGAGGCGCGCGGGCTCGCCCGGCACTATGGTGGCCTGAAGGCGGTCGATGGCGTGAGCTTCACCGTGCGCCGGGGTTCGATCCACGCGGTGATCGGGCCGAACGGGGCGGGCAAGAGCACCCTGTTCAAGATGCTCTCCGACGAGGTGAGCCCGAGCGCGGGCGAGGTGCTGCTGTTCGGCGAGCGTCTGACCGGGGGCGGCGTAAGCCGGGCGGCCCAGCGGGGTATCGCCAAGAGTAACCAGCTCAACCAGCTCTTCCTGAACCTCACGGTGCGGGACAACCTGCGGGTGGCGGCGCTGGCGCGGGCGCGGGGTGGCTTCCGTCTGGATCTTCTCGCCCCCGCCGACGGACGCCCCGAGATGGAGGCGCAGGTTGCGACCCTGATGGACCTTCTCGATCTCAGCGAGCGGGCCGGCACCCCGGCGAGCGTCCTGGCCTATGGTGAGAAGCGACGGCTGGAGATCGGCATGGCGCTCGCCACCAGCCCGAACGTGCTGCTCCTCGACGAACCCTTGGCCGGCATGAGCCTGTCGGAGCGGGCGGCGACTTGCGCCCTGATCCGACGCATCGCGAAAGCTTGCACGATCGTCGTGGTGGAGCACGACCTCGATGCCATCTTCGACCTCGCCGAGCGGATCACCGTGCTGTGCGAGGGCCGCCTCCTTGCCGACGGCCCAACCGATTCCGTGCGCCGGGACGCAGCCGTCCAGCGTGCCTATCTCGGTGCCGGGCCAGCGGAAGCTGGTGCCACGCTGGGGAGCGCCGCATGAGCCTGCTCGAAGTCGAGGGCATCGACACCCTCTACGGCGATTCCCACGTCCTGTTCGGCGTCTCCCTGCGAGTGGAGGAGAACGAGGTCGTGGCCCTGCTCGGCCGCAACGGTGCGGGCAAGACCACGACGCTGCGCACCCTCATGGGCGTGCTCAGTCCTAGGACGGGCACGATCCGCCTCGACGGTCAGCCGATCCACGGGCTCCCGCCCTCGAAAATCGCCCGCGTCGGCATGCAGCTCGTGCCGGAGGAGCGCGCCGTGTTCGGCGGCCTGACCGTGGAGGAGAACCTCCGCGTCGCGTGCCTAAGCGCCCCTAAGGCGTGGCCCCTCAGCCGGATCTGGGAGATCTTCCCCCGGCTCAAGGAGCGACGCACCTCGCGGGGCCGCACCCTCTCGGGGGGCGAGCAGCAGATGCTCTCGATCGCCCGCGCCCTGGTCCGCAACCCGCGCATCCTCCTCCTCGACGAACCCTTTGAGGGGCTGGCGCCGCTGATCGTTCAGGATCTAGTCGTGTTGACGAAGCGTCTAGCCGCGGAAGGGCGCACGATCGTCGTGGTCGAGCAGAACGTCGCAGCGGTACTGAGCTTCGCCGACCGGGTCTACGGCTTCAACAACGGCCACGTCGTCTACGAGGGGCAGGCTTCAGCTCTCCGAACGGATCCCGCTCCAATGAGGGACTTCATGGGCTTGGCGCTGTGAGCGAGACCACGGACACCATTTTGATGCCGCTGCTTACATCAAGAGGTCACAACCTTGAATTGGTCAACCTGAGGATGTTTGATCGCGCAATTTGATTTCGGTTCTTGCTGCATTTTGCCCGAATAAAGACCGGCGGCAATCCATGCATCCGAGACGTTCGGACACGCGATGCGTTGCGGCAGATGCTGGCCGAAAGCGACCGGTCTGCTTCCGAGAAGAATGGCTAGAGAAGCGGACAGCCTCCTGCCGACCCAACCCAGCCGTCGGGACTGTCGTTTACGTTTCTCCAAAGCGGTCGTGCACCGGCCACTCCGCAAGTTCGGCTCGGTGTGGAAACCGGACCCTGACCTTTACCCTGAAAGCGGACGAGAAGTGCGCCGTTCCAATAGGGCAAGCGTTGTGGGACGGCGTAGCTGGAATCAGCCCTACCATTCGCAGGAGGGGAGGTTACGGAAACGCGTGACACCGCAGGCACCGACGATGCTCAAGACGCCTGAAGTATGAGCGAGAGAATCCCCCATCAAAAAGCGGGGCCGAGCAGGTTTAGCTGTTGAGACCGGGCCGCTCGGCCCCTATCGAAGCATAGACCCTGGGAAGGATTTGCACTTCGATCCTGTATGCGCCGTGGCCATGTGTGGCCTACAGCGCGTAAGCGTGTCAGCTCATCCCTTGCGCACCAGCGGCGTCACCACAGGGGCGGCGGCTGGCGGGGTGTAGAGCGGGACGATGAACCGAACGAAGCCATCGGTCGAGTAGTTGTCGCGTGTCCGGCCAAGCGCGTTCGTGTACTGGGCGCCCGTGACCACGTCGCGCGCCACGTAGGCCTGAACCGTAAAGGCTTTGAAGTCGTAGCCGATGAGGCCGCCGACCGCAAAGCGGCCGCGGTTACCACTCGCAGCACTGAACTGGCTGGTGTCGAAGTTGTATGCGCCATAGGCAATCGGACCGATCTCGAAGTTGCCGAACTTCTTGGTCGCAGTGAGATCGAGTAGGATTGCATCCGAGAGGCGGATCGGACCGATCGCTGCACCGACGGGACCGCCGAACCGACCAGGCGTGTCGTAGACGTTGCCGGTGAGGTTGGCGGTGATGTTCCAGCCGTCTCCGGTATAACTGCCTGCAACGCCGAAGCGGTAGGTGTTCGAGGAGAACTGCGGCAGCACCGGCGTACCGCTCAGGCCGGTTCCAAGCGAACCGCGACCGGCATCAAGGTCGTTCAGGTGAACGCCGCCCAGGAAGCTCACGCCGAAGTTGCCGCCGAGGTCGAACGCCCAGATGCCGGCCAGCAGCGTGCCGACGTTAACCGATATGTCCTTGTTACGCTGGCCAGCACCATTGCGGGTGAAGGCGAAGACGGTGGGCTGAGCAACAAGCGCCTCGATGCGGCCGCCGAATGGCGTCAGCGGTGTCGACCACAGTAGAAATGGGACGTTGATCGCAGTGTCGGGCGAGAACGGCTGATCGGTGCGGCGATATACGAAGGTGTCGACTGCATAGAGACCCTCCGGCAGCGGCGCGCCGGCGGCGAGACCGACCTGCTCGCCCGGAACTGTGGTCGACTGTGCGAAGGCCGCGGTCGCGCTCAACGCTACGGCTGTAACTCCCGCGAGCGTCGCCGTGATCCTGTTCAACATCCTCAATCCCCTTTTGCCGGACTCAGGCCGAGCGTTCCCGTTCACCGGACGGCATCGGCACAGTTATCAGTAGATTGTTTTTTGGATCGCACGATCTGGCTTGTATGGAAACACGATCAATTTGTACGCATTTCCTATCACCTTTTAAGTATGCCACGTTATTACTTTGAGTCGACTGTCAAATCCGCGATTTGAGTTCGGATATCTGTACGTGTTGCAGCAAAAACACGTTTGACGAAATGAGAACTCGATTTGTGAAACGATCATAGCCATACGCCTCCCGAGCTGCTCGGGCCGTAAGCAAACAAGCCGCTTCGCGAGCAGCTTCGGGATGCACAACTCCACCGACGACGTTTACAACCGCGACCCGCAATACGGGCGCCTATCGCAGCCGATCACTCGGCACGATGGGTCAGGACCTCGGTAAGAAGCTCGCCATCCGCCGGTGTGCAGAGCAGGGTACGATGTTTGAATGGGGTTTATCGAGACATAAACAATGCCTCGATCGCGTCGTTCAAACCGCGAACTTAAGGGCGAACCGCTCGGCTCCGAGGCGCTCTTGGATCGCCTGCACGACGTACTTGGCATCCCGGCCGACGGCGCCGAAGCGCCCCGAGCCCCAGGTGTTCAGCCAGGGCAGGCCAATGAAGTAAACGCCGTCCTCGTTCGTGACGCCGCGCTTGTGCTTGGGGCTGCCAGCACCGTTGAACACGGACGCGTCGAGCCAGCGGAAGTCCGGCGTGAAGCCGATGCACCAGACGATGCTGGTGATGCCGGAGCCTTCGAGGGAGAGGCTGGTCACGGGCTCGCTCGGCTCCCAGACGGGCGTGTAATGTTCCTGTGCCAGCGCCTCGACGCCCTTCTCGGCGATGTACTTGTCGATGGCGGCGTTGATGCCGTTGTAGGTCCGGTCGGCCTGGTCGAGCGAGCGCTTGAGATTGTCGCGGAAGCGCAGACTGACGGCGTCGTAATCCTCAAGCACGCCGTAAAGGGCCATCCCCTCGGTGGCGAAGCGGCGCAGGTCGATGTCCCGGCCGCCATCGCGGCCGGTCACGTAGTGGTTGGTGTTGTCGCGAACGCCGTCGCGCAACGGATGGTTGTCAACGGTCATCTCGTAGTAGCCCATGTCGGCGAGCCAGGTGACGACGTCGCGGCCGCGGTAGAAGCGGGCGCAGCGGGGCGCGTCGCCCACCGCCAGATGCACCTTGCGCCCGGCGAGGTGTAGGTCCTCGGCGATCTGCGCGCCGGACTGCCCCGAGCCGACCACCAGCACCTCGCCCTCAGGCAGCTGGGCCGGGTTGCGATACTGGTTCGAGTGGATCTGAGTGATCGAGCCAGGCAGCTTCTCGGCCATGCGCGGGATAATCGGCGTGTGGTAACCGCCGGAGGCCACCACGACCTGGTCCGCGGTGTAGTCGCCGTCCGAGGTCTGTACCGAGAAGATGCCGTCCTCGCGCCGTTCGACGCGGGTGACCGCGACGCCCTCGCGGATCGGCGGGTTCACCTTGGCGACGAACGCCTTGAGGTAGGCGACGATCTCGTCCTTCTTCATGAACCCGTCCGGGTCCGGCCCGTCATAGCGGTGGCCCGGCAGGTCGCACTGCCAGTTCGGCGTGACGAGGCAGAACGTATCCCAGCGCTGGCTCGCCCAGGTATGCGCAGCGGTCTTCTTCTCAAAGATAAGATGGTCGATTCCACTCTGCTTGAGGTGGTAGCTGACCGAGAGGCCGGCCTGGCCCCCGCCGACGATGGCGACGGGGACGTGACGGGGGGTAGAGGTCATGGCTCTGGCTCCGTGGGTGTCCGGGTGTCGTTTGCTCAGGGTCCGAAGGACTCGACGGTGACTTTGCCGTCGGAGGCCTGCCGCTTCGCCGCGGCCTCGATGCGGGCGAGTTGGTCCAGGGCGGAGGAGCAGGCGAAGCCGTACTTCTCCCGGACCCGGTCGCTGGCGATCGTGAGGGCCGTGCGCGTCTTCTTGACGAAGTCGTCGAGGGCGTAGCTCTCGCCCGGCGTAAGGAAGTCCTTCACGACGAGGGACGGCGAGTAGCACGCCTCGCGCCGCCCATCGGGCCAGCGGACGTGGAAGTGCATCTCAGGCATGGATCGGCTCATGTTCATCGCGGGCGCAGGCCGCGTAGGTAGCGAGGTGACGCTCGGCGCAGGCCTGCCAGGAATGGGCGGCGGCCCGAGCCGCACCGGCAGCGCGCAGGCTTGCTCGCGTCGTCGGTGCCAGGGCGGCCGCCATGGCGTCGGCGATGTCACCGGGATCGCCCGGGTCGACGAAGAGGGCGTCGTCGGTCCGGAGGTACTCGGTGAAGGGCGGCAAGCGAGAGACGATTACCGGGGTGCCGCAGGCCATCGCCTCCAGCACGCAGAGGCCGAAGCCCTCTTTCCAAGAGGGAAAGGCCAGGACGTCCGCTCGGCGATAGAAGGCCGGCATTTCCTCCTGGGAGACCGGACCGGTAGCGATCACCGCCTCGCCGTGCCCTACCGCAAGCCCGCATGCGCTCAGTGCGGCGCGGCAGCGGGCGTCGTAGGAGGCGTGATCGAGGAGTGATGCGCCGCCGACGACCACGAGTTGCGCCTGCCGGTGGCGTCGACGCAGAAGCGCGAAAGCCTCGATGATGCCGGCCGTGTTCTTACGCTCTTCGAAGCCGCCGACGCTCAGGACGACGGGCCCAACACCGATGCCCCAGCGCTCCCGTACGACCGCGTCGGCTTCGGTCGGCGTCTCTTGGAAGAGCGACAGGTCCACTCCGTTGCCGACGACGCCGATCTCGGCACCGAGATCGTCCTCGATAAGGTCGGCCCACGCGCGGCTGACACTGAGCAGGCTCGTGGCCTCATGGATCGAGCGATCCTGCCACTGCGCGAGCACTGGGTCGGAGAAGCTATCGACGTGGTGGATCGTGCGAACGAAGCCGGGGATCAGGCGGCGGTGCTTGAGCGTCGCGAGGGCATTGCCGCCGATTCCGCAATGGGCGTGGAAGACGTCGAAGTCGCAGGCGGCCGGCGTCGAGAAGTGGCGCAGGTAATCGTCGATGCGAGCCCGCACGAGGTCGACCGTCGTGCCGGCGATCGGCTTTGCGGCCACCGATACCGTCGGGCAGGCGGCAACGCGAAAGAAGCCGCGCCCGGACGGGTCAGGCGCGTGGACCACCGCCTCGTGTCCGAGGGCGCAGAGCGCCTCGGCCAGCGCGAGGCAGTGCGCGACGCCGCCGCGCGGGTTTGTGGAGTGGGTCAGAAGGGCGATGCGCAGAGCCGTCATGAGGCGGCCCCCGCTCCATCCTGACCGCAGCCGATCAGCGGGCCGGCGACGAAGTCCCACACCATGACTTCGTCCCCCGCGCCGCCACGGACCCGGGCGACCCGGCTCGCGTCTAGGCGGCCGATCCCGGCGGCAGCGATCCCGCGCTCGGCGAAGCGCGCAAGCACGGACGGCGTGCGGTCGGGACGCACGCTGAGGAGATAGCCGAAGCTCGGGAAGGCCGTCAGCCAGCGCGCGAGCGGGACGTGCTCGGGCCGCGGGATCGCGTCGAGGTCGATGACGCCGCCGACGTTCGAGCATTCGAGAAGCATCAGCGCCGTGCCGACGACACCCGCCATGCTGATATCCTTGGCCGCACAGGCCAAGCCATCCTCGGCGAGGCTCGGCAGCAGCGCGAGATCGCCACGCAGGCGCTCACCCGGACTGCCGGTAGAGGCGTCCCAGTAGGGGTGCGGCTCGCGGAAGCGGCCGCGTAGGTCGATGGCAACGACGAGGTCGTCCCCCGGTGCGGCATCGAAGCTCGTCAGGAGGCGCGGGCCCGCCCGGCCGAGTACGGCGACCGCGAGGTTGCCGCAGGCGGCGCGCGTATTGGTGTGCCCGCCCACCACCGGAACGCCGTAGAGGGCGGCCGCATCGGACAGACCGGCCAGGATCGGGTCCGCCCCCGCCGCATCCCGGCTCCACAGGGCATCGACCACGGCGAGCGGGCGCCCGCCCATGGCCGCGACGTCGCTGAGGTTGACCATGATCCCGCAGTAGCCAGCGAAATACGGGTCGACCGCGACGAAGCCGTCGAGGAAGCCCTCGATGGCGAACAGCAGGTGGCCGTCGCCATCGGGGATAGCCGCGCAGTCGTCGCCAACTGGCACCGCCACGTGCCGGCTTCCCAGCCCGAGCCGCGCGACCACGGCATCGATGTCGCGCTTGTGGCCGAGGCCGCGGGCGTCTCGGATCTGACCGGCTAGGGTCTGGATATCGAGAGCGACCGTCATCACGCGGCCTTGCGGAAGGTGACGAGGCCGTGCTCGGGGTCGTGCATCGGCGGGTAGGCTGCGAGGTCCGCTTCCATCAGGTGATGTGGCCGCCCGTGAAGGTCGACCGCGTCGAGACTTGCCCAGTGCAGGGCTTGGAACAGCGGCACGTTCCGCTCCTGCACGTGGGCGAGGAAGCGGGTGCAGCCGCGGGCATGGGCCGAGGAGACCGCGACCTGGATCAGCCCAGTGCCGAGGGCGGCGGCGCTACGGAACGGCTTGGCGACGGCCAGGCGAGAACCCCACCACTCGCCGGGCCGCTCGACCATCTCATGGATGCGCACCGTTCCGACTACGGCGTCGGCGTCAGCGCCCAACGTCGAGAGGGCGCAGATCGGGATGGCGTGCACGTCGATGGCGTCGCGGTCGTCATCGGCGAAGATCCCCTGCTCCGTGCAGAAAACCTGCCGGCGCAGCGCCGTGCAGGCGGCTCGTTCCCAGGGGCTCGTAGCGAACTTCACGTGGAAGTGGCTCGGCCGGTACGGCGGCACGGGTTCGAACATCATGCCGCCACCCCGGCGCGCTCGTAGGTGGAGAGCGCCGAGCAGGCGCCGCAGCGGCCGCAACCGGCCTTGATGTCAGTCGAGCGCAGGTCCGCGCCGGCCAGCATGTCGGCGAGTGGCTTCAGGATGTCGTGCATGAAGTCGGGGCCTGGCGCCGGGTGGCTCTCCAGCGGGGTGCCGGAGATCGGCACGAACGGCACCACGAAGGGGTAGACGCCCATGCCGATCAGGCGCTCGGCCATGGCCAGGATCGCCTCCGGTGCGTCGCCCAGGCCTGCCAGGATGTAAGTCGAGACCTGGCCCCGCCCGAAGACCGGCACGGCCGCCTCGAACGCCGCATAGTACCGCTCTAGAGGCACCGACGCCTTGCCGGGCATGATCCGCGCCCGGACCTCGGGGGTGACGGCTTCCAGGTGCATGCCCAGCGCGTCGATGCCCGACGCCTTCATCCGCTCGAACCACCGGTCGTCGTCCGGCGGCTCGCACTGGGCCTGGATCGGCAGGTCGACCGCGGCCTTCACCGCGAAGGCGCTCTCGCACAGGATCGCGGCGCCCCGGTCGGTGGCGTTCGGGGTGCCGGTGGTCATCACCATGTGCTTGACGCCGTCGAGCAGCACGGCGGCGCGGGCGACCTCGGCCAGCTGCTCCGGGCTCTTGTGCGCCACGGTGCGCCCGGCGGCGAGTGACTGGCCGATGGAGCAGAACTGGCAGGTCTTGGCCCGGCTCGCGTACCGGATGCAGGTCTGCAGCACCGTGGTGGCGAGAACGTCCCGGCCGTGCAGCACGGCGATCTTCGAGTAGGGCACGCCGTCGAAGGTCGAGAGCCCGTAGAAGCGCGGTTTGCCCGGGAAGGTCGCCTGCCCGATCACCACGCCGTCGTGTTCGATCACCGAGACGCCGTCCGCGTCCGGGCGACGCACGAGGAAGGGCGAGTCGAAGGCGGTCTCGGTGTGGACCGGAACCATCACGGTGCGGCCCGCGATGGTCATCGCTTTGTGGTCCGAAGGGCCGGCGCCGCCGCGGCGGCTCGGGGCTCCGGCCCGGCTGTCGGCCAGCCTAACCCCGTAGGACTGCAACGCGTTGATCAGGCGCTCCGTCGGCATCCCGACCAAGCCCGCCACGACCGGCGGAGAGGAGGGTTGGTTCGTCAGAAGCGGGCTGCTGCTCATGATCGAGGCTCCGGGAGGCGGTCTGGGCGGCGGTGTGCGAACGGGTCGGCTGGTGCACGAACGAGGTCGGGCGGTCGTCGTGGAGGAGGCTGAGGAGTTCGGGCCGGGCGTAGTGGCCGACCGAGTCCATCATCCGCTTGCGCTTGGTCACCAGCGCGAGGTCCATGTCGGCGATCAGGATGCCCTCGCCGGGCCCGAGCGGGTCGGCGAGATGCTTGCCCTCGGGCGACACGATGGCGGTGCAGTTGCCGCCGCGGCAGGCGCCGCGCAGGCGCTCGTCCGGGCAGACCTGCGCCACCTGCTCGTCGGTGAGCCAGCCGGTGGCGTTGACCACGAAGCAGGCCGCCTCCAGGGCGTGGTGGCGGATCGTCACCTCCATCTGGTCGGCGAAGATCTGGCCGACGAGCGAGCCCGGGAACTGCGCGGCGTGGATCTCCTCGTGGCGCGCCATCAGGGCGTAGCGGGCGAGCGGGTTGTAGTGCTCCCAGCAGGCCAGCGCCCCGACGCGACCGACCGCCGTCTCCACGACGTCGAGGCCGGCGCCGTCACCCTGACCCCAGATCATGCGCTCGTGGTAGGTCGGGGTGATCTTGCGCCGCTTCAGCTTCAGGCTGCCGTCCGCGTCGAAGATCAGCTGCGCGTTGTAGAGCGAGCCGTGGTCGCGCTCGTTGACGCCGAGCACGATCACCACCCCGTGGCGGCGCGCGGTCGCCGAGACGGCCTGGGTCACCGGTCCCGGCACAGCCACCGCGCGCTCGTAGAGCTTCAGGTGCTCGGCCCCCTGCATCGCGGGCGGCAGGACGAAGGAGAAGTAGGGGTAGTAGGGCACAAAGGTCTCGGGGAAGACCATAAAGCGCGCGCCCTTGGCGGCGGCCTCGTCGACGGCGTTGAGCACGCGCTCCAGGGTACCGTCCGGCCGGTCGAGGTCCGGCGCGATCTGGACGGCGGCGGCCCGCACGATCCGGGTCTCTGACATGGGTGATCCTCCAACTCTGACGGCGGCCACATCGCCTGCGGCCGCCGGATGCGACACCCCGGTCGCCGGGCCCGAGGGGCCGGTCAGACGGTCCAGGTGTCGATGATCACCGCGTTGTCGCGCTTGTGCAGGAGCATGCAGTCGAGCACGTCGAGGGGGTTGATCATGCGGATGCCCTCGATGAAGGCCGCCTCGCCGTGACCGTAGAGGGCCTGGGTGGAGAACCGGCAGGCATAGACCTTGCCGCCCTCGGCCATGAACTTTTCGAGCTGGTTGTTGAAGTTGAGGTGGCCCGGGAAGGCCTCGTCGCCGAGCCGCGGGAAACCGCGCTGGACGCCGAGCGTGATACCCGGCCCGTAGAGCAGGATCGAGGTCTCGAAGCCTTTCCGCTGCAGGCGCGTGGCCTGGAGCAGGTTGACGAGGCCGATCGAGCCCTCGAACGCGACGGTGTGGAAGGTGACGAGCGCCTTCTGGCCCGGCTCGGCCTTCACATCCTCGAAGACCTTCTCCTCGTAATCGACCAGAAAGTCGCCCTTCTTGTTATGTTCGCGGTTCACTGCAGGCATCGCACACGCTCCTTGAGGGATGGGACCGCGACAGGCAGGGCTGCGAACGGTCACACTCGAAACATGGCAAGCGGTGTGCCAGAACTTCGCCGATCAATGTGCCGTTCAATGCACCGTAGTGATATGCATACAATTTTGCGATCAAAGCGTTAGACGCAAAATCTAAACGACACTGACGCAGAGCTGTTTTAGTAAGCAGAGTATGACTACTCCATATACAACGAATGCACGGCAAAGAACCACGAATTGATCGTATTGTATGTATTGTGATGGCCTTGGTACAGGCTCTGGTGATTAGACCACATCACGGTATGGCACTTGCTAGCCATACAATAAGACATTGATCGTATATTGATGGTGCAGGTGCGCAAGGAATGAAGGCGACCGAACGAGACGGGCGAGCCAACCCACAGAATGTCATGAGTGGAGCCTGGGCACCCGACCTGAAGCAATGGGGCAAACCGCACTACCTCGCCATCGCGGAGGCGCTGGCGAATGACATCCGGACGGGCCGTTTGACGCCGGGTACGCGCCTGCCGACGCAGAGGGCATTGGCCGAGGCGCTCGACCTGAACTTCACGACGGTATCTCGCGGCTATGTGGAAGCCACCAAGCGCGGCCTGATCGAGGGGCGCGTCGGCCAGGGCACCTTCGTGGTAGATCCTGCCCGCTCCGCCCGTTCGGGCGGGGGTGCCAGCGCGCCGCGGGTCGGGCCGGTCGACTTCACCATGAACCTGCCGCCTGAGCCTAACACGCCGGCTCTGCAGGCACGCATGCAAGCCTCCTTCGCGGAGCTGTCCGGCGACCTCGCCAATCTGCTGCGCTACCAGGGCTTCGGCGGCACGGATGAGGACAAGGTAGCGGCATTGCGCTGGCTGAAGGGCCGCGGGATCGACACGGCGCGGGAGCGTCTGCTGATCTGCCCTGGCGCGCACAGCGCCCTGTTCAGCGTGCTGGGCCAGGTCGCCCGGCGAGGTGATGCCATCTGCGCCGAGCGCATCACTTACCCAGGTATCCGCGCGCTCGCGGCGCATCTAGGGCTGCGTCTCGTCGACTTACCGATGGACCGCTACGGCGTCGACCCCGACGCGTTCGCGGCCGCTTGCACGAAGGTTGCGCCAAAAGCGATTTACCTGAACCCTCTGCTGCAGAACCCGACTACTGCAAGCCTGCCTAGAGCCCGAAGGGAGGCCATCATCGCGGTAGCGCGGCGCTATGCCGTCAGCATCATCGAGGATGACGCCTACGCGCGCATCTGCCCGGCGCCGCCGCCCAGCTTCGCCGAGTTGGCGCCGGAAATCACCTATTACGTGGCCGGCCTGGCCAAGTGCCTGGGCGCCGGGCTTCGCCTCGCTTTCCTAGTCAGCCCCAGCGCCCGAGCAGCCCTTCCGCTCGCAGGCTCTCTGCGCGCTGCGACCGTGATGGCCTCGCCGATCTCGACTACGCTGGCGACACGCTGGATCATGGACGGCACAGCGGACGCCATCGTGCAGTTCGTCCGTGAGGAATCCGCCGCACGCCAGTGCATTGTGACCTCGCTGCTCCCGGCCGGGACCTACACGGCCGACCCGCACGGCTTCCATGTCTGGATCACGCTGCCGGAGGGCTGGACGCGCTCGGCCTTCGCCAGCCATGGGCGGTCTGCGGGCCTGGGCGTCGTCGGCAGCGACCCGTTCTGCGTAGCGGGGACGCCGCCCGAGGCAGTGCGCCTCTGCCTCGGCGGACCCGCGACCCGGCAGCAGATCACTCACGGCTTGGAGATGCTTGCCCACGCGCTCGAAGGCTCGCCGGCTCTTGCCTCGACTTACATTTGAGCCATGATCCACTGCCTTGAATGGACAGCTTGGATCGCTGATCGCGCTCGTGGCTACCGTCTTCGACCTGGGCTAGGTCGGATCGTGAGTGGAGGCGCCGGGCCGTGCGATGCGTCCTTCCTCCGCCTTGCGTATGTACTGCTCGGCGACAAGCCAGCCCTTGAAGAACCGAAGCGGCAGCGTGCAGGCAACTAGCACGATGGGCAGCGTCGTGACGGCATGTACCCACAGAGGCGGCGAGTAGGTGAGTTCGAGCCAGATCCCAAATGCGGTGGCCGGCACCGCCGCCGTCATCATTACGAAAAAGGCTGGCCCGTCCGCCGGATCTGCGAAGCCGTAATCGAGGCTACAGACATCGCAACGGGGCGCAAGCTTGATGAACCCATTGAACAGGTGGCCTCGTCCACAACGCGGGCACCTGCTTCGCATCGCTACCCCGATGGGTGACTGCTCAGCATATGACGGTTCAAGCATGGGGACTCCTCTAAGAGGATCCAACGCGCCAGTTCCAGTAGTGATACGAGCTTCACGCGAGCCCAGCACATAGCTCGGCGATGTCGGTTACTCGTAGCCATGCAGCCGCCGAAACAGCGGGTCCGTTCCAATAGAGCGTGCCCTAACGGAACAGTCCGAGCCACGGATCATAATCGCTCCAGCGGGTGGTCTCTGGCCTTTGGAACGCAAAACCGCGAACGTCAGAGATCCTTTTGGAACTCGGCAGGTCGGCCGCGGAGCGGGCACGGTGAAGGGCTGTTCGGCTATGACAGCGGCTGCTTCCGTATTGTTAGCTCGTCCCGTAAGCCGTCCTCAGATTGCTGATGGTAGCGTCCGCTTGTGGGAAATCGTGAAAGTCCACTGAATGGCCGGGATGGGCGCATTGCAGATT
>NZ_JALNUL010000005.1:0-268608 GCF_026540775.1 Methylobacterium sp. GC_Met_3 | reverse complement strand
GCTGTTCGGAGCCGATCAGGACGAAGCTCGGCCGATGTTCGGTATCGGGTAGGGGAGGGCGCCGTGGCAACCTTGGCGCAAAGCGATCATAGCTTTGCCGAATGCGCCCCAGTCGAGATGGTCGAGGGCATCCGGCATATGCGGTCATCCGATAGCGCTCAGCGAGGGCGGGCTCCAGGCGAAATGCATCCGCCGCCCGGATGCACGCACCGCGATCGATCCGGGACGACGCACGCCGCGCTGTTGGCCTGAACGGCACGCCGCCTTAAGGTAAGTTGGGGTACGTCGTACAACGCGGCGTAGGGGGGAGCAGCGATGACGATTCAGCCGGCCGGCACGGCCGACCGCCATCGGGACTGACGAGCGCGGTTTGCGCATCTCCCGCTTAGCCAATCGAGACGACAAGGTCCGCGCGCTTCGCGCGCTGCCACGGCTGATGCGCGCCGGTGCAGGCGCGCTGCTGCTGATGGCAGCCGTACCGGGACCGGTGCAGGCCTTCGATCTGTTCGGCCTGTTCGGGAGCGAACCCGAGCCGCCGGCGCCGAGCCTTTCCGCCCTGCCATACACGGTCCGGATCACCGGCACCGACGAGTCTGACGTGCTTCAGGCCGTGCAGGATACCTCGAGCATCTACCGCCTGCGCCAGGAACCGCCTCCGGACGGGGAGGGGCTGCTGCGCCGGGCCGAGGCCGACCGTGCCAAACTGGTCGATGTCCTGTCGGGCTATGGCTACTACCAGGGCAATGTCGCGATCCGGATCGACGGCGCGCCGGTCGGCGGGCCGGCCGCCGCGGTCGTCGGTGCCGCAGAGGCTTGGCGGAATCGCGGACTCGTCCCGGTCAAGATCGCGATCGATCTCGGGCCGCTCTATCACCTGCGCCGGATCGCGGTGCGCGACCCGGCCGGGCGGGTCTTCCCCGATGAGGTCCTGCCCCCACGGGTCACCCGCGTGGACGACGATGTCCCGGCCCGGTCGGCGACGGTGCTGGCGCGCGAAGCGCGGATCGTCGATCATTTCCGGGGCCAGGGTCATCCCTTCGCCAAGGTGATCGCCCGCGATCCGGTCGTGGACGATGCGGCCCACGTCATGGATGTCACCTTCACGGTCGATCCGGGACCGGTCGCCAGTCTTGGCCCAGTGGCGCTGAACGGCGCCCCCGGCATCGACCCGGCCACGATCCGCTCCTTCATCTACGCCGAACCGGGCGATCCCTACTCGCCGCAGGCGGTGGCGGCGATCCGGCGGTCGGTGGCGCGGATCGAGGGGATCGGCGGGGTGCGGGTCCGTGAAGGCCCAACGCTCGATGCCGACGGCAACCTTCCGCTTTTCGTCGAGGTCACCGAACGGGAACGCAACCTCATCGGTGTCTCGGCGCGCTACTCCACGGTCGACGGGCCGGGGGTGCGGGCCTACTACGCGAACCGCAACATGTTCGGGGGCGGCGAGACGTTCCGGCTGGACGCCGATATCTACTATCTCGGGCTCGGCAACGATCCGTTCGCAACTCAACGCAAGATCGCCGGCATCGGCACCAACGGTCTCGGCGGCCGCCTGTCGGCCACCTACGTTCAGCCCGCGCTCTGGGGCTCGCGCAACGACCTGCTGGCCAACGCCTTCGTCACCCGCGAGGTGCAGCAGAGCTATCTGGTCGATGGCGGCGGTGTCTCGGCGGCGATCCGGCACCGGTTCTCCGACACGTTCTCGGCACAGATCGGCCTGGATGCGCAGGCCGGCCGTTCGAAGGACGCCCTCGGCACGGTGAATTACCGGCTCGTCGGCGTGCCGGCCTCGGTGACCTACGATTCCACCGACAGCCTCCTCGATCCCACCCGCGGCGTTCGAGCGATCGCGTCGCTGGCCGCCTATCCCGGGGCGATCTCGTCGCCCGGCATCCTCGTCGCGAAGGCCCAGGGCTCGACGTATTATTCGCTGGACGACGAGTCCCGCTACATCCTCGCCGGGCGGATCGGCTTCGGATCGGTCTCGGGTGCGCCGCTGGGTGAGATCCCGGACAATTTCCGCTTCTTCGCCGGTGGCGGCGGCTCGGTGCGCGGCTATCCGTACCGGACCCTCGGGCCGATCGGCCCGTTCAATCTGCCGATCGGCGGGCGCAGCCTGCTGGAAGCCTCGCTCGAAGCGCGCATCAAGATCACCGACACGATCGGCGTGGTGCCGTTCTTCGACGCAGGCACCGCGTTCGCCTCTGCGCTGCCGGATTTCGACGAGAAGATCCGGAAATCGGTCGGCATCGGCCTGCGCTACTACACCGGGATCGGCCCGATCCGCGCGGATCTCGCCTTCCCGCTCGACCCCTACAAGGGTGGCCATGTCCGGCCGGCGGTCCTGTATCTCAGCCTGGGGCAGGCGTTCTGAATGGCTGAACTGACCGGACGCACCGAAGCACGGCGGCGAACCGTTGTTCGTATGGGGCGTGGTGGTCTGAGCCTCGTCCTGCTCTGCCTCGCGATGCTCGTGTCGGCCGCGGCGCCGCGAAGCTGGGCCGATGAAGGCGATAAATCCGTGCTCGGCGGGCTCCTGTCCCGGGCGCTCTCCACACCGTCGTCGCGCGTGGCGATCGGCGCGGTCGATGGGGCCCTGTCGTCCGACGCCACCATCCGCGACGTCGCCGTCAGCGACCGCGACGGTGTCTGGCTCAAGCTCGACAAGGCGCGCATCGTCTGGCGCCGGCTTGCCCTGCTGTCGGGCCGGCTCGAAGTCGACAGCCTCGAAATCGGGCAGATCGAGATGCTGCGCCGCCCGGTGCCCGGCCCGACGCCGCCGGAGGCGAAACCCGACGGCAAGCTGCTGCCGGATCTGCCGGTGAAGGTCGAGATCAAGGACTTCAAGCTGGCCGAACTTGTCCTCGGCGAAGCGGTGGCCGGGCAGCCCGCCCGGCTGTCCGCCGAGGGCCGTGCCCGGCTGGGCGCGGCGAGCGAGGGCCTGGAGATCAAGGCCCGGGCGCAGCGTCTCGACGCGGCCGGGCGCTTCCTGCTTAGCGTACTCTACGTGCCGACCGGCGACAAACTTGAGTTGAAGGCGAATCTGGTGGAGCCCGCAGGCGGCCTGCTCTCGAAGGCGGCCAACCTGCCTGGAACGCCGCCGATCAATTTCGATCTCGACGGGACGGGGACGCTCGACGCGTTTGCGGCCAAGCTCGATTTCACGGCCGGCCCGGAGATCAACGCGAAGGGCGGCGCCCGGATCTCGCGAATCGGCGCCGAGCGACGGCTCGCCCTGGATCTGGCGGCGCGGATCGAAGGTCTGGTGCCGGGGCCGGCGGCGTCCGTATTCGCGGGCACGACGCAGCTCGCCGGCGGCCTCGCCTTCGCGGATAGCGGCGCCTTCCGGATCGATCGGCTGGAGCTGACTTCCCGCACCGCCCGGCTCGTCGCCGGCGGAACCCTCGGCGCCGACCGAAGCGCCGATCTGACGCTTCAGGCTCGGGCCCTGCCCACCGAAGGCAGCGTGACGAAGGCAGGCGAGGCCAAGATCGGCAAACTGACGTTCGATGGCAGCCTCAAGGGACCCATCGCGGCCCCGACGATCCACGGCACCCTCGACGCGGCGAGCGTCCGCAGCCGCGATTCCGCGCTCGATCGGGTCGAGGCGCGCCTGGATGTGACGCCACGGGGCGAGCCCTCGGCGCAGCGTTTCGCCATCAGCGCCGATGGCACGGTCGCAGGCCTGCGGCTCGCCGACCCGGCCCTGCGTCGGGCCATCGGAAGCCGGGCGCAGCTCACGCTCCGAGCGGCCGCCGGGCCGGACGGGGTGATCGACGTCACCACGCTCCGGCTCGATTCCGAGACGGCCCGAGCCGGCTATACCGGCCGGATCGGGCAGAACACGCTGACCGGTACGCTCGATGCCGCGCTGCCGGATCTTGCAGTCTTCTCCGGCCTCGCCGGGCGCGGGCTCGCCGGATCGCTGGATGCGAAGGCAAAGCTCAGCGGCGATCCGGCCCGGAAAGCCGTCGCGGCCGATCTTTCGGTTTCGACGACCGGCCTTGCGACCGGGATCACGACGGCCGACCGCATCCTGGGTCGCACGCCCTCGCTGCAGGGGCGGGTGTCGCGGTCCTATGAGGGCTACGGGTTCGATCACCTGCGGTTGGAGGGACAGGGCCTCTCCGCGACGCTGCAGGGCGAGGCGACCTCGGAGCTTGCCGACGTAACCGGCCGACTGGACCTTCGAAGCCTGTCGGATCTCGATAGCCGTCTCACCGGCCGCGCCGCGGTCGATGCCTGGCTGACCGGTTCCCTGGAGCATCCGAACCTCGCGGCGACGCTCACCGCGCCCACCGCCACCGCGGATGGCAAGCCGGTCCGCGGCCTGCGAGCCGAGGCTGCTCTCAAAGATGCGCTCCTGGCACCCGATGGCAGCCTGCGGCTCTCCGGCGACGTGGCCGGCAAGGCGTTGACCGGCGATGCCCACGCGTCCCGCGCCGGGGACGATTGGGTGCTCGACCGGCTTGCACTGAATCTCGGATCGGTGGCGGTCACCGGCAACGTCTCGGTCGCGGCCGAGACGTGGCTCTCGGCCGGCTCACTCACGGTACGAGCCGACAATCTCGAGGACGTCGCACCGCTCGCCCCCGAGCCCATGGCCGGGCGCCTCAATGCGGCCGTGACACTGGCCCGCGACGACGGTCGCCAGGACGCGTCGATCCAGGCCACCGGAGCCGCCCTGCGCTACGGCGGTACGACCCTGACCCGCCTCGACGCCGACCTGAGGGGCCGCGATCTGCGTGCCCATCCGGTGCTCGACGGGCGCCTCGACGCCGACCGCCTCGTGACAGCCGGCCAGCAGATCGACACCGTCCGGCTTGTCGCCAACGGCAGCCCGGCCTTCAGCGATGTCACGCTGAGCGCCAAAGCCCGCGGCTTCGGCCTCGACGGGGCGGCGCGGATCGTGCCGGCCGCCGACACGCGCATCGAGATCCAGCGCCTCTCGGCCGCCCGCGGGAACGACCGCTTCGCCCTGGTTGGGCCGGCGGCGATCACCTTGCAGGACGGCGGCGCCGTGATCGACGGGCTCGCCATTGCGGCCGGGAGCGGCCGCGTGACGGTCGCGGGCCGGGCCGGACGCGACCTCGACCTGAAGGTCGCGATCCGGGCGCTGCCCCTGTCGCTGGCCCGGATCGCCGCACCGGACCTCACCCTCTCGGGGAGCCTCGACGGCGAGGCGGACCTGCACGGGCCGGCCAGCCGACCGGAGGGGCACTACGCGCTAAGCGTTTCCAAGCTGGTGGCGCCGCAGACACGGCAGGCGGGCTTGCCGGCGATCGATGCCAGCGCAAAGGGTATCCTGTCGGACGGGCAGGCCAGCGTGGACGGACGGGTCACCGCCGGCCGCGGCGTGGCCCTGACGGTGGCGGGTAAGCTCCCGATCGAGCCGGGCGGCCCGCTCGACCTGCGCGGCCGGGGCACCCTCGATGCGGCGCTCGCCAATTCCCTGCTGAGCGTCGGCGGCCAGAGTGTCGCCGGGGCCATCGCCATCGACGGCGGCGTGACCGGGACACTCGCGGCCCCCCGGGCTCAGGGTGCGGCGACGCTTTCCGGAGGCAGCTTCACCGATCCGCTCAACGGGATCCGCCTCACCGGGATCGAAGGGCGGATCAGTGGCCGGGGCGACAGCCTCGTGGTCGAGCGCCTGACCGCGGCAACCCGGAACGGCGGGCGCGTCTCCGTGACGGGGCGCGTGGCACTGGAACCGGATTTCCCCGGGCAGTTCCACGTCGTCGCGGAGCGGGCCGAGTTGGTGTCCAGCCCGCTGATGACCGCGATTTCAAGCCTCGACCTCACCCTGTCCGGCCCACTGGCCCGGACGCCGCGGATCTCAGGCCGGGTCGATGTCGCTTCGATCGACGTTGCCGTACCCGACCGGCTCCCCGCCACCGTCCGGCCCCTGCCGGGGGTGCGCCACGTCAACACGCCGCCTGAGGTGCGTGCGCGCTTGGCCCAGCAGGCCGCGCGAAAGGCCGCATCTGCGCCCGGTCGCAGGTCGAAGAAGCCCGCCGTCCCCTTCAACGCAACGCTGGACGTCGCGGTCGATGCCCCGGGCCGGATCTTCGTCCGCGGGCGCGGCATCGATGCCGAACTCGGTGGCGCCTTGCGGATCACCGGAACCTCGCTCGCGCCCAATGCGGTCGGGGCCTTTGCGATGCGGCGCGGCCGCTTCGAGCTCGTCGGCCAGCGCCTCGATTTCAGCCGCGGCCGGCTGACCTTCGCCGGCAGCCTGACCACCCCGGAACTCGACTTTGCCGCCGAGACCAAGGCCGGGGACGTAACCGCACGGGTGGCGGTGACCGGACCGGCCGACGCGCCCCAATTCGGTCTGACCTCCGATCCGGTGCTGCCGCAGGACGAGATCCTGTCACGCCTGCTGTTCAAGAAGGCGGCGGGCGGGCTCTCGCCGTTCCAGGCGCTGCAGCTCGCCCAGGCCGTGGCGCAGCTCTCGGGCGGCGCCTCGGGTCCCGACGTGTTCGAGCAGGCACGCAAGGGCCTCGGCCTCGACAGCCTGGACGTCTCGACAGGGGCCAGCGGCGGCCCGGCGCTCGGCGCCTCGCGCTACATCTCGGATCGGGTCAGCGTCGGCGTGAAAGCCGGCGCGAAGCCGGCCGATACGGCCGTCGGCGTGGATTTCGACGTCACCCGGCGGATCAAGCTGAAGGGCGAGGCGGGCAGCGACGGCCGGACCAGCCTCGGCGTCGGCGCCGAATACGAGTGGTGACGCAGTGGACGCAGGCCGGGCATCGGCGGGGATGGGTAAGCCTTCGGGATAGACACGCCCCGACAAAGAGTTAGGTTCGGCGCAAGCGGCCCCGACGGCCGCGGATCGGGCGGGAAACACCAAGGGCGATGGACGACCTTTTCGAGACGGACGACGATCCCCCGGTGCCGGAGGGGGGCTTCCTCCGTCTATTGCCGATCATCAACCGCCGCGGCCTACACGCCCGGGCCTCCGCGAAATTCGTGCAGACCGTCGAGCGCTACGACTCGACTGTCACGGTCACCCGGGCGGGTGAGACCGTGGGCGGACGCTCGATCATGGGGCTACTGACCCTCGGCGCCGCCATGGGCACGCGCATCGCCGTCACGGCCGTGGGCCAGGATGCTGAAACATGCCTCGATGCCATCGAGGCTCTGCTCGCCAACCGGTTCGGCGAGAACGAATAGCGGCGCTCAGATCGCTGCGGTCATATCTCCTTGCCGGGCCAGAGGCAGAGGTCCGAAATCGGGCAGCGCGGGCAGGCGGGTTTCCGGGCCGTGCAGATGTCGCGTCCGTGGCGGAACAGCCAGACATGGGCCCCGTCCTTGAACCGCTCCGGCACGAGGCGCGCGAGGCCGTCCGCGACGGCATCCACGGTCGCACCGGATGCGAGCGGGATCCGGTTCGAGACCCGGAACACGTGGGTGTCGACCGCAATCACCGGCTCGTGGAAGGCGAAGTTGGCCGTGACCTCGGCGCTCTTGCGGCCGATGCCCGGCAGGCTGCGCATCGCGACGGAACTCCGCGGCACGGCGCCGCCGTGTTCGGCGATCAGCGCCGCCGACAGCTTCACGATGTTGCGCGCCTTGGAGGGCCCGAGCCCGACCGATCGGATGATCTCAAGGATGCGCGCCTCGCCCAGCGCCAGCATGCCGGCCGGATCGCGCACGGTACTGAACAGCGCCTCCGCGATCCGTGCGACCGTCGGGCCGGTGGACTGGGCGGAGAGCAGCACGGTCACCAGCAGCCGGAACGGATCGGTGTCGTCGAACCCGGCTTTCGGATCCGGATCGGCCTCGGAGAACCGGGTCATCACGGCGGCGACCCGTTCGGCCTCATCAGCGTTGATCGGTCGAACCGGCTTGGCGGGCGCCCGGCGCGGTGAGGATGGGAGGCCGTGGAGGGTGTCGCGCGCCATGCCGGGCAGCTAGCGTCCCGGCTGCGGCCCGGACAGGGCCAGCCTGCGCGGCTGATTGACCGTTCAGAGCGCTCTCCGCCGAAGTGGACACCGGTTCGGCGCAAGAGAGCGCGTCACAACATCGACTTAGAGCCGCGCGCGATCGCAACGCGGTCGGGCACGGCTCTAAGCCCGCGCCCGCCGCCATGGGATCGAGGCCGGACCCGCACCGAGATGGAGGGTGCCGGCGACGATTTCGCCGGCCCGGCGCAGGAATTCCACCCGCAGCGCGCCACGGCGCCCGAACAGGCGGCTTACCACACGAACCAGCGATGCCTCCGCCGGATCGGCGATGATCGGATGCCGCGCGGTGCGCGCATCGAGCGCGAGGAAGGTCTCCACCGCGTCGCGCACGGCCTGCGGCTCGGTCACCGTACGGATCTCGGAGGTGGGCGCCTCCCATCCGGCGGGACGAATCCCGATGAGGCTCGGCGTTGGGATCGATCGCGACCGGGCTGACCGGGCCGACGCCAGCACGGGACGAAACCGCGGCGTCTCACGAGCGGGCTCCAATGCTCCGGCAAGCCGGATCGGACGGCGCAGGGCTCCGAGCCGGTCCCGCAGCGCCCGGTCGACGGCTTCGGCAGCGGCCTGCCCGACCAGGGCGGTGATCTGAGCCTCAGCCGGCTGCCAGGGACGCGCCCGTCCACCCCAGATCGGATGTGGCATTGCCAACGGCATGACGCCCTGCAGCGCCTCCCGCCCGGTCTCCGCATCGCGGTCCCAGACCAGGGCGATCGCCACCCGGCTTCCGGCGGCCCGATGCTGGGCGAGGGGGAGCAGATGGTCGGGATCGCGCAGCGGGTCGGTCACGGCGTTCCGGACGAGCATCGCCCGCCAGGCCGCCACGGAAGCCGCATCCACGCCGCCGGGCCGACGAAGATCGACCCGCCACGCGGAGGTCCGGTCCAGTTCCGGCCCCGCGGCGAATGCCGCCGCGCATCCGGGTGCGCCGGACTGGCCGCCCTGTATCACGGTGAAGCGTGGCGCCATCGCGTGTCCTGCCTCTCGACGCTTCGTCCCATTTTGGGACGCATCGGCGCCGCTGAAGCGCCATCTGGGTCGAGCGTTTCAATGCCGATGCCGCGCTTGCGAAGCGTCAGGGCCCCGGGATCGCGAGGGGATTGTCGGTGAGGGCGGCGGCGTCCGGCGCATCGATGCGTGGGCGGCCCAGGAAGGCGTCCCAGAGCCGTTGGACGAAGGCCGGATCGAGATCCTTCAGGATCAGGACCAGACGGGAGGTATGATCGGGATCCGGCCAGCTCGGCAAAGTCATCGGCGCGTGGAAGACGTGCTGGACGCCATGCACCACCAGGGGCCGTTCGGGATCCTCTGCGAGGGCCACGATCCCTTTGAGCCGCAACAGCTTCGCCCCATGGCCGGACCGGAGCAGGTCCATGAACATCTCGAAGGCGGCGCGCGGCACAGGCGCCGCGCTGGTCAGGCAGACAGCCTGGATCGACGCGTCGTGCCGGTTCACGTCCGCCTCAGCCTGAGCCATGCGCGCGAGCCCCTCATCGCCCAGCCACGCGCGCACATCGGCGCCTTTGCCGTCGAGGCCGAACAGGCCACCGAGCAGCGTCTCGGCCGGTGCATCGGGTGCGAGGATCGGCGCTACGGGATTGAGGGCGGCAAGCCGCGCCCGGATCGCGCTGGTATCGCTCGCGAGATCGGTCTTGGTGAGAACGATCCGATCGGCGATCGCCGCCTGCCGGACCGCCTCGGGATGCGCGTCGAGGGTGACGGCCCCCGTCAACGCATCCACCACCGTCAGCACGGCCTGGAGGCGGAACCGGAGCACCAGATAGGGGTGATAGATCAACGCGTGCAGGATCGGCGCGGGATCGGCGAGACCGGTGGTCTCGATCACCACGCGCCGGAAGGCCCCGATCCGCCCGTTGTCGCGCTTGCGCAGGAGGTCTTCGAGGGTCGCGATCAGGTCGCCCCGCACCGTGCAGCACAGGCAGCCGGCGCCCAACAGGATCATGTCCTCGTCGACCGTCTCGATCAGCAGGTGATCGAGACCGATTTCGCCGAACTCGTTGACGATCACCACCGTGTCGGCGAGCGCCGGATCGCGCAGGAGCCGGTTCAGCAGCGTGGTCTTGCCGGATCCCAGAAATCCCGTGAGCACCGTAAGCGGGATCGGCTCGGGGCGTCTCGGATCGGGGGCGGGCGCGGGGCTGATCGACATACCCGTCGAGGTAAGGGTCCCCGAGGCCTACGGCAACGCGCCAAGCCGTTCCCCGGGAGCGCTTACTCGTCCGCGGACGCCTTCTTGTTGGCCGGTTTCTTGGCAGGGGCCGGCTTGTGCGCGGCGGTCTTCGCGGCCGGCTTGGCTAGCCCTTTGCCCGGCTTGGCCTCCGGCATCGACGGTGCTGTCGCGGCGGTGTAGGCGCTGACCGAACGGGGGAGCGCGTGGGCCGGCTTGGCGGCGACCTTCGGCGCGGGCTTGGGAGCGGATTTAGCGGCTTCCTTGGAGGCTTCCTTGGCAGCGTTCGCGCGTTCTGCCCGTGCCGCACGCGCCTCCTTGGCGGCCTCGATCGCCGCGATGCGCTTGGCCTTGGCGGCTTCGAGCTTGGCGGCGCGACTGTTGGCGACCGAGGCCTTCTGCTCGGCTTCCTGCGCGTCGAGGATCTGCTGGCCCTCGGCCGGGTTACGGCCGATCCAGACGGCAATCGGCTCCAGCGGCGCCCGCGGCGGCAGGGTGCGGGCGCGCAGGGCCGGGTTCGAGAAGGCTGCCATCGCCAGGGCCGGCGAGTTGGCTGCGGCGCCACCGATCAGCTGCGCCGCAGAACCGGAGGCGCTGATGGCTCCGGGGCCATCCTCGATCGCCGGAGCCTTCTTGCCGCCGCACACGAACGGCCGCATGTCCGGCGGCTGGGGCAGGGCGGAGGCCGGCAGCGCGTCGAGCGTCGGGCTCGTCCAGCCGGCGCTCTGGCTGAAGGCGTAGTCGAACAGGTCGGCGGCCTTCACGTCGCGCTCGCGCGGCGTCGGCTGGCCCATCACGATGGTGACGATCCGGCGGCCATTACGTGTGGCGGTGGCCACCACGTTGAAGCCGCCCGAGCAGATGAAGCCGGTCTTCATCCCGTCCGTGCCGGGATAGCGCCCCAGCAGACCGTTGTGGTTCGCCATGACGGCGCGGCCGAACTGGATCGCCGAGATCGAGAACAGGTCGTGGGAATCCGGGAAGTCGCGGATCAGCGCACGGGCCAGCACCGCCATGTCGCGGGCCGAGGTCCACTGGCGCGGATCGGGCAGGCCGTTGGGGTTGTACCAGTGGCTGTCGCGCATGCCGATCCGCTGGGCGGTCTCGTTCATCAGCGCAGCGAAGTTGTCGACCGAACCGCCGAGATTCTCGCCGATCGCGAAGGCGATGTCGTTGGCCGACTTGACCATGATGATCTTGAGGGCGTTGTCGAGGGTGAGCTGCGTCCCCGGCTTGAAGCCCATCTTCGAGGGCGGCTCGGCGGCCGCGGCGGCCGAGATGGTGATCATCGAATCGAGCGAGACCTTGCCCTGGCGCACGAGGTCGAGCGCGACGTAGGTGGTCATCAGTTTCGTGATCGAGGCCGGGTACCAGGGATCGGTCGGCGCCTGCGCGTAGATCACCTTCCCCGAATCCACGTCCGCCACGAGGATCGGCACCGTAACCGCCTCCGCGGCCCGGATCCCGGCGACGCTCGCCCCGAGGAGACCCGTCAGCGCCGCGAACCCGACGGAAAGGCGCCGGAGGAGGGAAGAGGACATGTGTGTCCGACTCGTCAGAGGATCGCCAGGATCGGTACCGCGCGGCACCGCAGGTCCGGCCGACGGGCCGGGTAAAGGGCACAACCCGAGCGGCCAGATTCAGTCGCTGCGCTGCGTTACGGCATCAACGTGCCCACCGTGGCAAGAGCAAGGCGAGAGCGGAGCGCGGCCCTGCGCGGCGTGGTTGTCTGTGGTCTCCGCTACGCACAGCGCCTATCTGCCACCGACACGCCGCGCGGGCCATCGCGCGGCACGACGGCTGGGACGACAGTGAGTTACGCGGTCAAGGAACTTTTCCACACCCTTCAGGGGGAGGGCGCCCAGGCGGGGCGCGCGGCCGTGTTCTGCCGTTTCACCGGGTGCAATCTCTGGTCGGGGCGCGAAGCCGACCGCGCCGCCGCAGCCTGCCGATTCTGCGATACCGATTTTGTCGGTTTCGACGGGGAGGGGGGCGGTCGGTTCGCCGACGCGGAGACGCTGGCCTCCGCCATCGCGGCGACCTGGGCCGGAGGTCCAGAGAACCGGTACGTGGTGTTCACGGGCGGCGAGCCTCTGCTTCAGCTCGACGCGCCGCTGATCGCGGCCGTGCACGCGCGTCACTTCGAGATCGCGATCGAGACCAACGGCACGCTTGCAGCCCCCCCGGGCATCGACTGGATCTGCGTCAGTCCGAAGGGGCGCAACCCGCTCGCGCAGACCACCGGCCATGAATTGAAGCTGGTCTATCCGCAGGCGGATGCCGATCCGGCGGACTACGTTGGCCTCGACTTCCGCCACCGCTTCCTTCAGCCCCTCGATGGACCAGGCCGCGTGGCCAGCACGGAAGCCGCGATCGCCTATTGCCGGCGCGACGCCCGCTGGCGGCTGTCGCTCCAAACCCACAAAATGATCGGGATTCCGTAGGATCGCTCGGAGCCGGCGATCCAGCGCTCACGCATCCATGGCCGCCCGTTGCGCCCGTGCAGCCCGGATGGCCAAGCGGGCGAACCGCCCATCCGCCAGAACCGGATCTGGGACTTCGCCGGACAGGACGGCGCGCCGCAGGGCAACGAGGCCGGGGTCGCCCCATGCATCGAGCAGGCGTTCGAACGCAGCATGGCGCCCCGCATCGAACGGGATCGACAGGCCGGACGCATCCTTGCCCGGATGGGCTGGGTGCAAGGCTGCGACGGGCACCCAGCCATGCGGGATCGGCGCGGTGGCCGCATGCGTCCGCCGCATCCGAAGGAGCTTCGGCAGGATGTGGCTGTGCGGCCCCGGATCGCCGATGCCGTCCGGAGCCGGAATGGCCGTGTAGATCTCGATCCGCCCCAGGCGAGCGACGAACACGCGATGCGGATTCGACACCTTGAGCGCGAGAACGGCGGGATTGCCGGCCTCGAACAGCGGTCGGCCGGTCATGGCCCGCAGGCGCCCGGTCAGGGCCGGATCGGTTACGCGCACGCAGGCATCGACCGCTTCCAGGCTGAGGCCGAGATCGAACAGGATGCCGTCGCGGTCCTGCGGCCGGACCGCCGCGGCATCCGGGCCGAGTTCGGTCAGCACCGCGCGCCGACCCATTGCGCAGGCCGCGGCCGGCAGGCAGAGCGCGACCGTTTGGCTCCAGCCGCCGGTGAAACCGGTCTCGTAGGCGAACGGCCGCAGGGCTGACGATACCGCGAGGGCGATCGCACCGCGATCCGTCGTCAGCGCGATCCGCCCGTCGTCGAGGGGGCGCGCTGGCTCATCGGGATTCCGGCCGAAAACCGCGACGGCGCCGTAGCTCCCGAGACTCCAGGCGCAATTCGGATCGATAATCTGGGTGCGCAGCAGCGTCTCTACGGACCGCTCCGCCTGACCGTTCATCGGGTCCCACGCATTCCGCACCGCAGGCGCACGCCTTGACACGGATGGCGAATGACCGGAAGTCGCAACGCGATCACCGAGGTTGGGTTCGTCGAGGCGGACGCCCGGTTCGAAACAGGCAGGCGCCCGGGCAGTCGCCGCGCCGCGCCACGGGACCCGCGGGAAGGGCGCTGGAATGGACGTCATCGAAACCGAAATTCCTGAGGTGAAGCGCATCGTGCCGAAGCGCCTCGGCGATGCGCGCGGCTGGTTCTCCGAGACGTTCCGCGTCGACGCCATGGGACGGGCCGGCATCACCAACACCTTCCTTCAGGACAACCAGTCCTTCTCGGCGCCGCAGGGCACGATCCGCGGCCTGCACTTCCAGATCGCCCCCCAGGCGCAGGCCAAGCTCATCCGGGTCCTGCAGGGCGCCATTCTCGACGTGGCGGTCGACATTCGCAGCGGCTCGCCGACCTACGGCAAGTACGTGGCCGTGACGCTCGATGCCGAAACGGGTACGCAGCTCTTCATCCCGCACGGCTTCGCCCACGGCTTCTGCACGCTCACTCCCGACGTGATGGTCGCCTACAAGGTGGACGCGTACTACAGCCCCGAGCATGATCGGGCGCTCGCCTGGAACGATCCGGAGATCGGCATTCCGTGGCCGGTCTCGGGCGAGGCCGCCATCCTGTCGGACAAGGATCGCCGTGCCCCGAGACTCGGCGATCTCGGTCCCGTCTTCTGAGCGCCGCGGCCCATCGGCCGTAATTCCGTCACGGCCGACCGTCTTGTGAGGCCCGGCCAACCCGTTTCCGACTTTCCGAAGAGGTACTCGACCATGCGCATCCTGGTGACCGGAGGCTGCGGCTTCATCGGCTCGGCGCTGGTGCTGCACCTCGTCAACGATCTCGGCCACGAGGTCTGCACCCTCGACGCGATGACCTATGCGGCCAATCCGATCTCCCTGTCCCCGCTCGCCGACAACCCGCGCCACCGCCTCGTCGAGGCGGATATCTGCGATCACGCCGCCGTGCAGAAGGCGTTTGCCGTGTTCAAGCCGCAGGCGGTGATGCATCTGGCCGCCGAGAGCCATGTCGACCGCTCGATCACCGATCCGGGCGCCTTCGTGCGCACCAACGTCATCGGCACGCAGACCATGCTGGACGGCGCCCGCGGGTACTACGAATCCCTGCCGGAGACCGACAAGGCAGGCTTCCGGTTCCTCCACGTCTCCACCGACGAGGTCTACGGCTCGCTGCCGCCGGGCGGCTTCTTCACGGAGGAGAGCCGCTACGATCCGCGCTCGCCCTACTCGGCCTCGAAGGCGGCCTCCGACCACCTCGCCCGGGCGTGGCACGAGACCTACGGCCTGCCGGTGCTGGTGACGAACTGCTCGAACAATTACGGGCCGCGCCACTTTCCGGAAAAACTGATCCCGCTGATGATCCTCAACGCCCTGGAGGGGAAGAAGCTTCCGGTCTACGGCGACGGCCAGAACGAGCGCGACTGGATCCACGTGGAAGACCACGCCAAGGGACTCGTCGCCGTGCTGGAGCGCGGCCGTATCGGCGAGACCTACCTGCTCGGCGGTCGGGCGGTGCGCAACAACCTCGCGGTGGTAAAGGGCCTGTGCGCCGCCTTCGACCGGTTGCGCCCCCAGAGCGCGCCGCACGAGCAACTGATCAGCTTCGTGGCCGACCGGCCGGGCCATGACCGGCGCTACGCGATCGATTGCACCAAGGCCGAGTCCGAACTCGGCTGGCGGCCGCAGAAGACGTTCGAGCAGGCGCTGGAAGAGACCGTCGCTTGGTACCTCGACAATGAGAGCTGGTGGCGCCTGATCCGCGAGGGCCGCTACAAGGGCGAACGCCTGGGGCTGAACGCCTGATGGACATCCTCGTCCTTGGCGGTGCGGGTCAGGTCGGGACCGAGTTGCGGGCCCTGTCCGGGCAGGCCGGCGTCACGGTCCACGCGCCGGACCGGTCCGAGCTCGACATCACCGATGCAGATGCGGTCGCGGCGGTCCTCGATAATCGCGCCTACCGGGCGGTGATCAACACCGCCGCCTACACGGCGGTCGACAAGGCCGAGTCCGAGGTGGTCGCGGCCTGGCGCCTCAACGCACTCGGCCCGGCGATTCTGGCGGCGGCGACGGCCGCGAGAAAGATCCCGCTCGTCCACGTCTCGACCGACTACGTCTTCGCCGGCACCAAGCCGAAGGGCGCCTACCGGCCCGACGAACCGATCGACCCGCGGAGCGTCTACGGGGCCAGCAAGGCCGCGGGCGAGCTGGCGGTGCGCACCGGCAACCCCCGCCACGCGATCGTCCGGACCGCCTGGGTGGTGAGCCCGCACCGGGGCAACTTCGTCAAGACGATGCTGCGTCTGGCGGCCGAGCGCGACGCCCTGACCGTCGTCGACGACCAGCACGGCTGCCCGACCTCGGCTGCCGATCTCGCGGCAGCGCTCGCGGCGATCGCGAAGCGGCTCGCGACCGACGAGGCCGCGCCCACCGGCACGTTCCACTGCGTGAATGCTGGCGACACGACGTGGTGCGGCTTCGCGGAGGCGATCGTGGCAGGCTCCGCCCGGCGCGGCGGCCGCTCCGTCCCGGTCAAGGGCATCCCGACCTCCGCCTATCCGACCCCGGCCCGGCGCCCGGCCAATTCGCGCCTGTCCACGGCCAGCCTCACCGAGGCGTACGACCTTCAGCCCCGCTTCTGGCAGGCGGCGCTCGACGACATCCTGGACCGGCTCATCAGGCCGGTTTCAGAGGGAGTATCCAAGCCATGAAGGGCATCGTCCTGGCCGGCGGATCCGGCACGCGCCTGCATCCGGCCACGCTGTCGATCAACAAGCAGCTCCTGCCGGTCTACGACAAGCCGATGATCTACTATCCGGTCTCGGTGCTGATGCTGGCCGGCATCCGCGAGATCCTGATCATCTCGTCGCCGGAGCACCTCGACAACTACAAGCGCCTGTTCGGCACCGGGGAGCAGTTCGGCCTGCAATTCTCCTACGCGCTGCAGCCGCGGCCGGAAGGTCTCGCCCAGGCCTTCATCATCGGGCGGGATTTCGTCGGCGACGACGATGTGGCGCTGATCCTCGGCGACAACCTGTTCTTCGGCGCCGGCATGGGCGAGCTTCTCGAGCGCGCGGCCGTACGCAAGAAGGGTGCGACGGTGTTCGCCTACCACGTCGAAAACCCGCAGGCCTACGGCGTGGTCAATCTCGACAAGTCCGGCCGGCCGACCAAGATCGTCGAGAAGCCGCAGAACCCGGAATCGACCTGGGCGGTGACCGGGCTGTACTTCTACGACAACCAGGTTCTCGACATCGCCGCCGACGTGAAGCCCTCGCCCCGCGGCGAGCTTGAGATCACCAGCGTCAACGAAGCCTATCTCCAGCGCGGCGAACTCCACGTGGAGCGGATGTCGCGCGGCTACGCGTGGCTCGACACCGGCACCCACGACAGCCTGCTGGAGGCGAGCGAGTTCGTGCGCACCCTGCAGCACCGCCAGGGCCTTCAGGTGGCCTGCCTGGAGGAGATCGCCTACCTGCAGGGCTTCATCAACCGCGATCAGCTGGTGGCCCGCGGCCAGATGTTCGCCAAGACCAGCTACGGTCAGAACCTGCTGCGGCTGTCCCGCGAGAGTGAGGACGACCTGCGGCTGCGCCGGGGCAAGTAGACCGCGCGCTAGCGCGGGGCGCAACCGATGCAGATCCCGCGCATCACCTTGTCGTTCTCCGCCTCGCGCGGCGTGCGCTCGCGCCTGTCGTCGGCGGTCGCCGCGCCCGCGCCGCGGCTCGGCGGCATGACCCGCCCCACCGACGAGGCGTTGGGTGCCGTCACCGTCGAGGTCGGCCCGCCGCCCGTTCCGGTCTGAGCCTGCGCAAGGGCGGCGTCCGCCGCCAGGATGGCCAGGAGGATGGTGAGGCTGGGGATGGTGATCGGGCGGGTCATCGGTCGTAGGGCTCCGTGCCGGGACGTAACGCGGCTGTGACGTTCCGGTTCGACGCGCGGGTGCGATCCCCCCTTTGTTCGCCTTTGCAGACCCGACGCGGCGCCGTATCAGGGGCCGCCGCTAGCCGCCAACCCCGCGGACGCATCGAAATTCGGAGCCGCCGCGACGATGCGGGACCCCAACGCGATCGACTTCTGGCGCGGCTTCGCCCTGGTAACGATCTTCATCAATCACATTCCCGGCAACACCTTCGAGCGCTACACCTTCTCGCAATACGGCATCTCGGACGCCGCCGAGCTGTTCGTATTCCTGGCCGGGTGGTCGATCGGCATCGCGACCCGCGGCCGCGACGGGGTCCCTGAGCCCGCGGGCAAGAGTGTGGTGCGGCTGCTGAACAGGACCGTCGAGGTTTACCGGGCGCAGCTCACCGTGATGCTGATGGCCCTGGCCATCATCGCGGGTGCGGCGCTGCTGCTCGACAATCCGCTGATCCTCGAATGGCACAATGCCGGCGGCTTCTTCGCCGACCCGATCCAATCGGTCTGCGGGATGGTGCTGCTGACCTACCAGCTCGGCTACTTCAACATCCTGCCGCTCTACGTGCTGCTGATCGGGGTCGCGCCGCTCTTCGTGCTGGTCGGCCGCTACAGCCTCGTGGGGACCCTGATCCTGTCCGGAGGCATCTACCTCGCGAGCCTTGTGTTCGAATGGAACCTGCCGTCCTGGCCCGGGGAGGGGGATTGGTATTTCGATCCGTTCTGTTGGCAAGTGCTTCTGGTTCTGGGCTTCCTGCTGCAGCGATGGAATGCCCGGTCCGACTTCGTGCGCCGGTGGGCGCGCCGGCTGTTTCCCGCCGGTATCGTCATCGTACTGGCCGGGATCGTGCTCGCAGTAACCGAGATCCGGCCGGATCCGATGCTGGTTCCGGAGCCGCGTCTGCTGTTCACGTTCGAGAAGACCTATCTCACGCCGGCGCGTCTTGTACACTTTCTAGGGGTATTGTTGGCGTTTGCCCCCGTTTACGCATTGCTCGCCCCCCGAATCGGCAGCATCGTCGGCTACCTGACCCAGCTGGGACGGAACTCCCTGGCTGTCTTCTCGATGGGCTCGATCCTGAGCCTGATCGGGCAGCTGGTGCGTTTCCAGACCGGCGGCGGCCTGCTGATTGATATGCTGGTCGCTGGCTCGGGCCTGATCGGGCTGGGATTGACCGCATGGTTCGTCGAGTGGCGTACCCGCAGCAAGGCTCCGAGGCTGCGGCCGTGAGTACGGTCCGACCACGGCCGTCCCGACAGGCCGCGATCCTGGCAGCCGTAATGCTGGCCGCCTCGGCATCGCTACCCCGTGCCGAACAGATGGCGGACCCGAGTGCCAGCGAGCCGAGCTTATCGCTCGAATGCCGGGTGCCGGGTGCGCAGCTCTATACGGCTGCCAAGCTGGGCGCCGTCCAGGCGGCGCTCGCCGAGAAGCGGCCGATCAAACTGCTGGCGATCGGTGGCTCTGCGGCACCAGGCGCATCCGCCTCCTATCCGGCCAAGCTGGAGGCGGCCCTGGAACGGGCCCTGCCGAAAGTCGATGTGGTGATCGACCACCGCGGCCTTCCGGGCGAGATCGCGTCCGGCGCTGCCGAGCGCCTGCGGACCATGGTGGTGGAGGCCGAACCCGATCTGGTCGTCTGGCAGGTCGGCACCCATGACGCCATCGCCCGGGTGGATGCCGAGGCCTTCGAGTCCGCGCTCGCCGAAGCGGTGACCTGGATCCGGTCCCACGGGATCGACGTGGTTCTGGTCGACCCGATCTATACCGCCAGCATGGCTGCGGATGCCGATTACAACCGGATCGTCGAAGCCGTGCGGACCGTGGCGACGCAGCAGCAGGTCCCGCTGGTGCGGCGCTACGAGGCGCTGCACTACCTGTCGAGCCGCATCGACCGGGGGGAGGGGCACTTCCTGGGGCGTCAGTTCCGGCTCAACGATCTCGGCCTGCGCTGCATGGCCGAGCACGTGGCGCTCACGATCGTGAAGTCGCTCGCGAAGACCGAAACGCCCCTAGAGCCGAAGGCCGCACCAGCCACGCCGCCCTTAACCGGGGCGCAACGCGCACCGGGTTAGACCGGACAACCGCAGGTCGGCGTCCCGTCAACCTGAGTTCGGCCTGGAACGCGCAGTGTCAGCCACGGCTCTCCCGATCCGTACGTTCCGGCGTTTGCGCGCCCTCGGCGGCGGCCCGCAGCGTGTGGCGCTGACGGTCTTCGCGATCCGCGTGGGCTCGGCCGGTTTCGCGTACGGCGCTCAAGTCCTGGCGGCGCGGCTGATGGGCTGGGACGCCTACGGCATCTTCGCCTCCGTCTGGGTCTGGACCGCGATGCTCGGCCATACGCTGACGCTCGGTCTGTCGCAGGGCGCCTGCCGGTTCGTGCCCGCCAACCAGGTCCAGGGCGATCTCGACCTCGCCCGCGGCTACATCCGCGCCGGCGCGTTCATGACCGGGGGGGCAACGCTCTCGGTCGCGGGCCTCGGCGCGGCGCTGCTGGTCCTCGAGCCGGAGCTGTTCGCGCCGGCCTACAGGGCTCCGATCGCAGTCGCACTCTGCGTGATGCCGCTCTTCGCGCTCCAGGATTATCTGGAGGGCGTGGCCCGCAGCCAGAACTGGATCGGGCTCGCCATCGCGCCGCCCTACCTCCTGCGTCAGACCCTGATGATGGCCTGCATGATCGCGGCGGTCCTGCTCGGCGCCCCGCCGCGCGCCGAGGTCGCCATGGGCTGCATGCTGGTGGCCGCCGCCGTCGCGACGGCCCTTCAGGCGACCCTGCTCATCACCCGGCTGCGCCGGGAGCTGGCAGACGGGCCGAACCGCTACCACTGGCGGACCTGGCTCGGCACGAGCCTGCCGATCGCCGCGATCGATCTCGCCAATGCCGGCTTTACCTTCGTCGATGTCATCGTGCTGGGCGCGCTTGTGAGCCCGGCCGAGGTAGGGGTCTATTTCGCCGCGACCCGGATCCAGCAATTCGTGGTCTTCGTGCATTTCGCCGTCAGTGCCGCGACCCTGCAGCGCTACAGCGCCGCCCACGCGGTGAAGAACCGCTTCCTCCTGGCCGAACTCGTCCGGCGCCAAGCCCACCTGACCGCGGCCGCGACGGTCGCAGTAGGCGGCGCGATCCTGGCCGCCTCTCCGTTGCTCCTGGCGATGTTCGGTGCGGGGCTCAACGACAGCATCCCGATCCTGTGCGTGCTCGTGGCCGGAAGCGTCGCCGCAAGTCTGTTCGGGCCGGGCGAGGATCTTCTCACCATGCTGGGCGGTGAGCGGCGCTGTGCCGCGATAACCGCCGGTGCGCTCATCGCCGCCGCCGGCCTGTGTCTCGCCCTGGTCCCAGCCCTGGGGGCGCTCGGCGCGGCCGTGTCGGTGGCGGTCGCCACCGTAGCGCGGGCCGGCTTCCTCGCCCACGCCGCTGGCCGGATCCACGGGCTGCCGACACCAATCTGGTCCGCGGGAGCCGTCCGATGAATCGCGCCACTCTGGCCGTCCGCCGGTCCGAACAATCGATCACCGACGCCGCGGCGCCGGAGGCAGAAAGCTGGGACGGGCTGTTCGCGACCGCCGCCCAGCCGCACCCGCACTTTTCACGGCCTGTCCTGGCGGCGCACGAAGCCGCCGGGTTGCTGCCGGCCGGCCTGCGCTTCGTCGCCGTCAGGCGCGGGGAACGGCTGGTCGCGCTCCTGCCCTGCGCGCCGACCCGCGACGTCTCCGCCCTTGGCGGCCGGGTGATGCGGCCGTTCCTCTCGCCCTTCGTGACCGCCACGGCGCCCCTGATCGCCGAGGGGCCGGAGCGCGCCGCGTACGCGCACGACCTCGTCGCCGGCCTCGAAGCGGCGTCCGGCGGTGGCGCCTGGCGCTGGCCGCTCCTGCCGACCCAGGAGGGTGCGGTGCCGGACATGCTGGCGGCCATGCGGGCCCGCGGCTGGGTCCTGGGCACCGTGGCAGCCTTCGACCGGCCGGTGATGGACCGCCGCGCCGACTACGACGCCTTCCTGGCCGGTCACCCGAACCGGTCGCGATTCAAGGATCTGCGCCGCCGAACCCGCCGACTGGCGGAGGCCGGCACCGTCGGGTTCGAGAGCGCGACGTCGGGGGCGGACCTTGCCCGCTTGGTCTCGTCGTTCCTCACCCTGGAACGCGCCGGCTGGAAGGGGCAGGCCGGCACCGCAATGGCCTGCCGTCCCGAGACCGACAGGTTGGCCCATGCTCTGTTCACGGACGGTTCGGGACCGGTGGGCATCCGGGCGGACGCCCTCACCCTCGATGGCCGGCCCATTGCAGTCAGCCTTGCGCTGGTCGGCGGCGGCATCGCCACACTGTTGAAGACCGCCTACGACGAGGATCTTCGCAGCCACGCCCCCGGATTGCTCTTGGAGGCCGAGATCGTCCGCGCTTGCCACGAGACCGGCTTCGCCGAACGCCTCGATTCTGCAACCCTCGACGGGTCGGCCCTGGAGAGCCTCTACCGGGATCGAACTCCGATCGCGGAGATCATCGCGCTTCCGCCGGGCGGCCACGCGCTGTCCCTGGAGCGCCGTCTCCGGCTCGCCCGGTTCGAGCGGGAGGCGCGGACCGCCGCCAGGCGGGTTCTGCGGCGGCGGTAGGGTACCGTCCGGGAGAGGCGATTCCGGCCGTTCGGAGCACGATGCGACACAACCGGGCACGAACCTACCGCGTGCGGCGAGACCCGTCGCCCTCGACGCGATCGTAGACGCCGTGGCCGGTCCGGGCGCGATAGGCCCGGCCGGCGATCTCGCCGGGCGTCGGCGGTGTCCCGGGCTGCGCGAAGCTCGTTTCCGGCCGGTAAGCCGGGCCCCAGCCGATCTCCTCGTCGCCCGCGGGATCCTTGCCGGGAAAACCGGTTACGTAGCCGGTGCTCTGCGCCAGCGCGGGCGCGGCGAAAAGGCTGAGCAGCGTCGCGACGCTGACGCGCAATCGTGTTCGGGAGCGCATCGATCGTATCTTCCGTGCATGATCCGCCGAACGGATCGTCTGAGGCGTAAACCCATCCCTATGGCGCGGGTTTGCAGGGCGTGCAGTCATGCCGCGGCCCCGACGGTTTTCGTGACCCGGATGGCTTCACCGCGCGGGCGAGCCCGCCGGCGGTTTCAGCGCGGAGGCTCGGGCAAGATGGAAGACTGGAAGGCGGGGCTCCGGGCCGAACTGCGCGCGATCGAGATCGCCACCGGCGATGCGGCCTCGGCCCAGTTGCCGGACCTGATCCGGCGCCTCCAGCGCCATCAAGCCAGGCTGCGCGGCAACCCGATCCTCGTCCTCTACCGCCGCTGGCGCATCCGGAGCCTCGCGCGGGCCGTGGCGGATGCACGCTGGCATGCGGAACAGGGCCGCATGGCCCGGCTCGGTGGCCTCGATCCGCGGCGCTGACGCGCAATGTCCGGGCCGGCGGGGAGTTCGCTAGGCCGCGACCGTTGTCGCTGTGCGGCGGTCGCGCCGGGGTGCAGCGAGAGTGCGCTCGGCCCCGATCGGGTCCGGGCGGTCCAGATTCGCGGCCGGGAGGCGCACGAGGACGATGGTGCCGACCGTTTCTTCGGAGCGGATGCGCAGCGACCCGCCGTGCAGTTCCACCATCGAGCGCGTGATGGCGAGCCCCAGCCCCGAACCCTTGTGGCTGCGGGTCATCTGCGCCTCGACCTGGGTGAACGGCCGGCCGAGCCGCACGAGGTCCGCGCGCCGGATGCCGATGCCGTTATCGACCACGTAGAGATGCGTGCTGGCGCCTGCGCGGCGCGCGCGCACGGCGACCCGCCCACCGGCCGGCGTGAACTTCACCGCGTTCTGGACGAGGTTGGCCAGGATCTGTTGCAGCGCGCTCGGATCGGCCAGCAGGTCGAGATCCGGCGGCATGTCGGTGGTGATGGTGATCGCCTTCTCGTCGGCGACCGCCGCGAAGGGCGCGATCGCCGACGACACTGCGGCCTCGGCCGAGACCGTCCGGGGGTTCAGCCGCACGCGGCGCGCCTCGAGCCGGGCCATGTCGAGGATGTCGTCGATCATGGACAGGAGGTGCGAACCGCTCTCGCGGATGTCGCGGCAATATTCGGTGTAGCGGGGCGTCCCGAGGGGGCCGAGAACCGCGTTCTCCATCACGTCGGCGAAACCGATGATCGCGTTGAGCGGCGTGCGCAGCTCGTGGCTCATGTTGGCCAGGAACTCCGACTTGGCCTGGTTCGCCGCCTCGGCGACGGCCTTCTGGTCGAGGTAGCGCTCGGCGAGGTCGGCGAGCTGCTGGGTCTGGAGTTCCAGGGTCCGGCGGGAGCGCTTGAGGTCCTTCACGGTCTCGATCAGCTCGCGCTCCGAAGCCTGGAGCTGCTCCTGATGGCGCTTCAGGCTGGTGATATCGGTCCCGACCGAGACGTAGCCGCCGTCCTTGGTGCGCCGCTCGCTGATCTGGAGCCACCGGCCATCCGCCAGTTCGGCCTCGAAGGTCCTGGCCGTCGCGCCGCCGGGCACCAGGCCGACATCGCCCGATTCGCGCCGGATCTGCGGCAGCACGCCCCGCCGCATCACGTCCACGTAGCTCTGGCCCGACCGGGCGTCCTCCGGGCTGAGGGCGTGGAGATGGCGGAACTTCGAATTGCACAGGACCAGCCGGTTGCCGGTATCCCAGAGGACGAACGCCTCCGAGATCGCCTCGACGGCGTCGCGCAGGCGCATGTCGGCCGCCGCGTTGGTCTCTTCGAGGGCGCGCTGCTCGCTGATGTCGGTGGCAATGCCGACGAGATGCCGGCTTCCATCGACGGCGTTCACCACCACCTCGGCCCGGGCGCGAAACCAGACATAGGCCCCGTCGGCGCCGCGCATGCGGAAGGCGTGATCGATATGGGTCTGGTTGGCCGCCACGCCGCGGGCGAGGCTGTAGAGGTCGCCGTCGTCGGGGTGAACGAGGCCATTGACGTCCCCGAACGAGAGATACTCGTGCTGCCGCCGATATCCGAGCAGGCCGTACATCGAATCGGACCAGTAGATCCGGCCCCGGGCGACATCCCAATCCCACAGGCCGCAGCCGCCCCGGCGCAGGGCGGTCTCGAGGCGGCCGCGGATCGTCTCGCGGGCGCGGTCGGCCCGGGCCGCTTGTCGGGTCTGGAGCCCGTAGGCGAGCCCGACCCCGACGATCACGATGGCGGCAGCGGCGATCAAAACGATCTGATCCCGAGTCCGGGCGGTCCAGCCGCGCAGCAGCGGCTCGACCGGCTGGAGCACGGCTACCTGCCCGGTGCCACCCGGCAGGCTGTGCATGGCGGCCAGCACGGTTTCGCCGCCCGGGAGGTCGAGGGCGATGGCGCCCGCGCGCTCGCTGAGGCCGGAGAGCGGCTCGCTAGCGCCGAGGACCTGGGACAGGGTCTGGAGATCGGCCGGGAGGGGCGGATGGGCGGCGACGATGCGGGTGTCGGGCCGGATCAGCAGCAGTCGCCGGCCCGGATGCCGGCCGCTCTCCGGCATCAGAGGGCGCAGATCCGCGCCCACGCTTCCGGTGGGACCGATGGCCCGCGCGGCCAAGCGTGCGAACCCTTCGAGCTCCGCCTGGGCGACAGCCAGGATCTCAGCACGCTGGCCCCGGATGTGGAGCGCGGCGAGCCCGCACAGGCAGGCCAGAAAGACCGCCAGCGTTCCCGGCACGGCAAAGCGCAGCCAGCGTTCAGCTTGGCCGAACCGGGTCTCCGGCGTGCGACTTGGCCAGGATACGGCACGAGTCGAATCCGCACGCGCGGAGAAGGAAGCGGAACCCGCCTCCGGCATGGCCGAACCTCGCCCGTGGAAACTGCGACTGGGCGGAGCGCTCGGCCCCCCGAATCTGTGTGAATACAATCACCCCGCGGGGCGGTTTGTCCACGGCTTTTTTACCATACGGGCTTGACGCCAAGCGCTTGTTGCAACGGTGCCGAAGAATCAATTTCTACCGTCAATGCAAGTGCTTAGCCGCCTCCCAGGGTACGCGCGAGAATGTCGGCGGAGTCCCGGGAGAGGCCCGGGATCGCCTTGATCCCGTTGAGCATTTCGGCGGCTTTGGCCGCCCGCGATTTTTCCAGCCGACGCCAGGATCCGAAGGCCGTCAGCAGGCGCGCTGCAACCTGCGGATTGGTCGAGTCGAGCGCCGCAACTGTCTTGACCACGCACGAAAAACCGGCGCCGTCGGCCCTCGCGAACTGAGTCGGGTTGCCGAACGCGAAGCTGCCGATCAGGGCGCGCACCCGATTCGGGTTGGTGAGCGTGAAGGCAGGATGGCCCTGCAGCCGGCTGATTCGCTCCAATGTCCCGGCCTCCGGGATCTGGGCCTGGATGGCGAACCACTTGTCGAGGACGAGGGGTTCGTCGGCATAGCGCGCGGCGAAGTCCGCGAGCGCCGCCTCGCGGGCCTCGCCCGGGATCAGTGCGAGCGTGGCCAGGGCGGCGAGGCGATCGGTCATGTTGGTGGCGTCCGCCAACCGATCGGCGGCCCGTCGCGCGCCGGCTTCGGGGTCACCCGCCGCAATCAGGTCGAGGGCGGCGTTGCGGAGCGATCGGCGTCCCGCCGAGGCCGCGTCGGGGCTGTAGGGCGCCCCGGCAACCGGCGCGAGGGCAGCGTCGATCCGCTCGAAGCGCGGCCTTAGCGTCTGGCCGAGATAGGACCGCAGCTCGAAGCGCGCCCGATGAATCGCATCGGGATCGACGTCGGCCGGCAGGGCGTCGGCGGCTTCGCCCTCACTCGGCAGCGCCAGCACCAGGGCCGCAAAGGCCGGATCGGCGAGCGCCTCGCCGTCGAGGAAACGGCCGAGCGCCTCTGCGAAGGCCTCCATGCGGCCGGCATCGGGTTCGAGGATCAGCCGAAGGGCGACGTCCTGCGCGGCCTGCCAGCTGTTGAACGGGTCGCTGTCATGCGCCAGCAGGCGCATGCGTTGTGCATCGGTCAACGCGAGGTCGAGGCGGACCGGCGCCGAGAAGTCCCGCAGCACGGACGGCACCGGCTCCTCGGTGACGCCCTCGAAGACGATCTCGGCCTCCGGACGGTCGAGGACGAACACGCCGTCCCGCACCTGGGCGCAGGTCGCATCGGTCAGCGGTCCCGACGCGCCGACGAGGCCGAGGGCGACCGGGATCACCAGCGGCGGCCCCTCTTGCCCGTCGGCATCGGGCAGGCTCTGCGCGAGCCGCAGGGTGTAGCGGGCGCCTTGCGGATCGTAGTGGCCGGAGATCGACAGGCGCGGCGTGCCGGGGCGCTCGTACCAGCGGGCGAAGGCCGTGAGATTGCGCCCGGTGACGGTTGCGAAGGCCGAGAGAAAATCCTCGACGGTGGCGGCGCGCCCGTCATTGTCAGCGAAGTACCGGTCCATGCCGGTTCGGAACGCCTGCGTGCCGATCAGGGTGCGCAGCATCCGGACGATCTCGGCGCCCTTATCGTAGACGGTCGCCGTGTAGAAGTTGTTGATCTCCGCATAGGCCCGGGGCCGGACCGGATGGCGCAGCGGCCCGGCATCCTCGGGGAACTGGCGCGCCCGGAGGCCACGCACCTCGGCGATCCGGTGCACCGGCCGGGAGCGCATGTCGGAGGAGAATTCCTGATCGCGGAAGACCGTCAGGCCCTCCTTCAGGCACAGCTGGAACCAGTCGCGGCAGGTGACGCGGTTGCCCGACCAGTTGTGAAAGTACTCGTGGGCGATGATCGCCTCGATCGCCGCGTAGTCGCCGTCGGTCGCCGTCTCGGGGCTCGCCAGCACGTATTTGTCGTTGAAGATGTTGAGCCCCTTGTTCTCCATGGCGCCCATGTTGAAGTCCGAGACGGCCACGACGTTGAACGCGTCGAGGTCGTAGGGTCGGCCGAACGCCGTCTCGTCCCAGGCCATGGAGCGGATCACGGCGTCGAGGGCGTAGTCCGCCCGGGGCTCCTTGCCGGGCTCGACATAGACCGCGCAGGTCACGGGACGCCCCTCCATGGTGGTGAAGCGGGTCTCGACCTTCCCCAGCCGGCCGCCGACGAGGGCGAACAGGTAGGCGGGTTTCGGATGCGGATCGTGCCAGACCGCGAAGTGCCGGTCGGTGCCGACCGCGCCCGATTCGACGAGGTTGCCATTGCCCAGCAGAACCGGCGCCTCGGTTCGGTTGGCCTCGATCCGGGTGGTGTAGACAGCCATGACGTCGGGGCGGTCGAGGAAGTAGGTGATGCGGCGGAAGCCATCGGCCTCGCATTGGGTGCAGTAGACCCCGCTTGAGCGGTAGAGCCCCATCAGCTTGGTGTTGGCGGTGGGATCGACTTCGGTGACGAGCCGCAGGGTGAAGGGTTTTCGGGGCGGGGCGAGCAGGCTCAGGCCCGCCGGGGACGCCGTGTAGGCGTCCGATGCGAGCGCAGCGCCGTCGAGGGCCACCGACACCAAATGCAGGTCATCGCCGTCGAGGTTCAGGGGCGCATCCGGGATGCCGGCCGGGTTCGGGCGCAGCGCCAGGGTTGCGTCGATCCGGGTGGCGTGCGGATCGAGGCGAATGTCGAGATCGACGCGATCGATCAGGTAGTCGCTCGGACGGTACTCCTCCAAGCGGATCAGCGGCGGCGTCTCGGTGCGCATGCGGCCCTCACTTCGGGTGTTTGCTGCGGTCCCTTCTGGTCGCTCGGCGCGCCCGGTGCAACGCGGCCGCGCCGGCCGTGTGCTCCGGGCCCAAGCCGCATCCGGTCTACCCGCGGTCCGGGGCGCGCTCTAGCTAGGAGTGCGATGAGCCGCGGCCGAGCAGGCCATGTCGGTCTTCCTGAGGGCGTCGTGTTGGCCCTCGCCGCAACAGAGGGATCTCCCGCGATGGAATTTCTGCACACCATGGTCCGGGTGGCCGATCTCGACCGGGCGCTCGCCTTCTACGTCGACACGTTCGGCCTGCAGGAGGTCCGGCGCGTCGAGAACGAGAAGGGCCGCTTCACCCTGGTCTTCCTGGCGGCCCCCGGCGATGCCGCCCGGGCCAAGGAGACGAAGTCCCCGCTGGTCGAACTGACCTACAATTGGGACCCGGAGACCTATTCGGGCGGCCGCAATTTCGGGCACCTCGCCTATCAAATCGATGACATCTACGCCTTCTGCGCCAAGCTCCGGGACAAGGGCGTGACGATCAACCGGCCGCCCCGCGACGGCTACATGGCCTTCGTGAAGTCGCCGGACGGCATCTCGATCGAGATCCTCCAGAAGGGGGGCCCCAAGGAGCCGCAGGAGCCCTGGACCTCCATGGAGAACACCGGCACCTGGTGATCCGTCCTTGACCCGGACTGATCCGCGAGCGCATCTGCCCGCTGGATCAGCCGGCCGGGCGGCCGCTCCGGACGCTTCACGCGTCCGGGGAGGAAAGTCCGGGCTCCATGGAGAGACGGTGCCGGATAACGTCCGGCGGGGGCGACCCCAGGGATAGTGCCACAGAGAGCAGACCGCCCCGGACGCGTCCGGGGTCAGGGTGAAAGGGTGCGGTAAGAGCGCACCGCGGACGCGGCAACGCGGACGGCATGGCAAACCCCACCGGGAGCAAGACCGAATAGGGGCGGCGCGCCCTTCGCAAGAGGGGCAGGCCTTCTCTCCAGGCCAGTCGCCCGGGTTGGTTGCTCGAGGCGGTCGGCAACGACCGTCCCAGAGGAATGGCCGCCACGTCGGCGTGCGCAAGCGCGCCGGCCCTACAGAACCCGGCTTATAGGCCGGCTGATCCACCGCCACCGGAAATTTCGCACGGGCACAAGGGCTTACCGCCGGCGGACATCGCCCGCGACGGCCTGTGCGGACGTGCGATTTACCGCGCGGTAAAAACCTTCGGTTAACCTTGCGGGGGTCAGATCGGTTCGCGCGGCAGCGCCAAGCGTGTCCGTTGACGATCCTCCGAGGCCCATGATACCCGGCATCCTCCCGTCAACGGCGCGTATCGGATCGCCGGGCGCAACCTGCCTCGCCGCAGGGCCCCTCCGTGCGCGGCGTTTTGCGCACGCTGCATCCGGTGCCGTTCCCGTCACGTGTGCCGCCCTCGGGCGGCCCGGCCCAGGGCACCATGAGACGCTTGAGCCGCATTCGCGACCGGCTTTCCGGACCGCGCCGCTATCCCGCCCCGTTCCGCGTCGCCACGCCGAGGCGCGCATGACCCGGCGGCGTCCCCTGCCGGAGGGTCACGACCCGGCGAACCAGCGCGGTGCGGGCGCGCCGCACATCCCCGTCCTGCTCGACGAAGTGGCGGCCGCGTTGCGAACCGACGGCGGCCTCGCGGTCGACGGCACGTTCGGCGCCGGCGGCTACACAGGCGCGCTTCTGGAGCGGGATCCGGCCCTGAACATCATCGCCATCGACCGGGACCCGAGCGCGATCGCGGCCGGGCAGGCCCTGGTCACCGCCGCCAAGGGTCGCCTCCGTCTGGTCTCTGGCCGCTTCGGCGAACTCGACACCCTCCTCGCCGAGGCGGGTGAGGCGCAGGCGGACTACGTCGTGCTCGATATCGGCGTCTCGTCCATGCAGCTCGACGCGCCGGAGCGCGGTTTCTCGTTCCGCTTCGACGGCCCCCTCGACATGCGCATGGGCAGCGACGGCCCGAGCGCCGCGGACCTCGTCAACGAGGCCGAAGAGACGGCGTTGGCCGACATCATCTACCATTACGGCGAGGAGCGGCGCTCGCGTGCCGTCGCGCGGGCCATCCACGAGGCCCGCCGCCGCGGCCGGATCGAGACGACTGCGCAGCTCGCCGAGCTGGTCGCCGGCGTGGTCCGGGTCGAGCCCGGCAGCCACATCCACCCGGCGACGCGGACGTTCCAGGGCCTGCGGATCGCGGTCAACGATGAACTCGGCGAATTGGTGCGGGCGCTGCACGCGGCCGAGCGGGTGCTCCGGCCCGGCGGGCGGCTCGCGGTCGTGACGTTCCATTCCCTGGAGGACCGGATCGTCAAGCAGTTCTTTGCCGCCCGCAGCGGCCGGTCCGCCCAGGGCTCACGGCACCAGCCCGGCACGCAAGCCGAGGTTACGCGGAGCTTCAACCTCGTGACCAAGGGCCCGGTCCTGCCGGGCGAGGCCGAGATCGCGCGCAACCCGCGCGCCCGCTCGGCCAAGCTGCGCGCCGCCGCGCGTACGGAATCCGCGGTGCCGGAGCCGCTGGCGGCGCTGACCGGACTCGCGAGCCTTCCCGAAGCCGCCCGCGGGGGCCACCGCCGATGATCCGCCTTCTCAACCTTCTGGCGGTCGTCGGGCTCGTGGCCTCGGCGATCTACGCCTACTCGATCAAGTACGACACGCTCTATCAGGGCGGTCAGGTCTCGAAGCTGCAGACGGCGCTGCACAAGGAGCGCCAGGCGATCGCGGTGCTGCGCGCCGAGTGGCAGCTCCTCACGCGGCCCGACCGCCTCCAGGCCGCCGTCGACAAGCACCTTGCCCTGGAACCGATCGGCACCAGCCATCTGGCGCGTCTCTCGGACCTGCCCGCCCGGCAGGAGCGCGGCGACGAAATCGGCCGGCTGCTCGCCGCCACCGCGACCCCCAAGGACAAGGGCGGACCCGAGCCGCGCACCACCGGCTCGATCACCGGCACCGTCACCACGACCCGCACCCCGACGAGCGCTTCGAGGTAGTCACCCGTGTCCCAAGACACCGACCAGACCCCAGACGAAGCCGCTGCGGCGCCGGACACCGGCGTGTCGGAGCACGAGGCTGCGCTTCTGGAGGCCGCCGCCCTGGCGCTTGCCGCCTCCGCGCCGCGCCCGATCCCCGAGGAGGCGCTGCCGCCGGAGCCGCGCGCCGACCGCGCCAAGGCGTTCGTGCGCAGCATGTTCCGGCTGGCGATCGAGCGGTCGCACATGCGCGTCGCGCTCGTCGGGCTGGTCTTCGTCGGCGTGTTCGGCACGATCTCGGCGAAGCTCCTGGCGATGGCGATCTTCGGGGAGCCGCCCAGCCAGGAGCACCGGGTAGCGGCCGCTTCCTCGACGGCGTTCCGGCCCGACATCGTCGACCGGAACGGCGAGATCCTGGCCACCGACATCCGCACCGTCTCGGTCTTCGCCGAACCCGGCAACATCTACGACAAGGATGAGGCGGTCGAGCTGCTCACCGCAGTGCTCCCCGAGCTGAATGCCTCGGAGCTGCGCGCCAAGCTGTCCTCGCGAAAGGGCCGCAGCGGCGCGGGCTTCGTCTGGGTGAAGCGCGAGCTGACCCCGAAGCAGCAGGCCGAGGTTCACCGGCTCGGCATCCCGGGCATCGGCTTCCTGCCCGACCACAAGCGGGTCTACCCGAACGGGACTGCGGCCGCCCACATCCTGGGCGCCACCAACCTCGACGGCGTCGGCATCGCCGGCATGGAAAAGTACATCGACTCCACCGGTCTGCAGGCGCTGAACAGCTTCGGGCTGATCAACAAGCAGGCCGACCTGAAGCCGGTGCAGCTCTCGATCGATCTGCGCGCCCAATTCGCGGTGCGCGACGAGCTGGCCTGGGGCATCGACCACTTCAAGGCCAAGGCCGGCGCCTCGATGATCCTCGACGTGAAGACCGGTGAGGTCATCGCCCTGGTCTCGATGCCCGACTTCGACCCGAACGACCCGAAGGACGCGCTCTCGCCCGACCGGATCAACCGGATGAATGTCGGCGTCTACGAAATGGGCTCGACCTTCAAGGCGATGACGCTCGCCATGGCGCTCGATTCCGGCAAGTATAACGTCAACTCGACCTTCGACACCCGCGGCGGCGTGTTGAATTGGGGCCGCCAGAAGATCCACGAGTATCACGGCACCAACCGGGTCATCACCATGCCGGAGGTGTTCACGCATTCCTCCAACATCGGCTCGGCCAAGATGGCCTTGGGCGTCGGCGTGCCCGGCCACAAGGCGTTCCTGAAGAAGATGGGCCTGCTCGACCGGCTGCGCACCGAGCTGCCCGAAAGCGCGGCACCGATCGTCCCGTCCCGCTGGACCGAGATCAACACCATCACCATCGCGTTCGGCCACGGCATCGCGGTGGCGCCGATCCAGGCGGCGTCGGCCGTGGCGGCCATCGCCAATGGCGGCGACCTGATCACCCCAACCTTCCTCAAGGCGAATCCCGACGACAAGGCACGCTCCACCCACGTCCTGTCGGGTGCGACCTCCGAGGCGATGCGCTACATCATGCGCCTCAACGCCTCCGAGGGCTCGGCCAAGAAGGCGGCGATCCCTTACTACTTCGTGGGCGGCAAGACCGGCACGGCCGAGAAGGTGATCGGCGGCCGCTACATCCACAACCGCCTGTTCACGACCTTCATGGCGGCGGCGCCGATGAACGACCCGAAATACCTGTTCGTCACCATCATGGACGAGCCGCAGGGCCTGCCGGAATCCGGCGGCTACGCGACGGCGGCCTGGAACGCGGGCGTGGTCACCGGCAAGGTGATCGAGCGCGTGGCGCCGATCCTGGGCCTGCCGCCGCAATTCGAGCCGCCGGTGCGTCCGTTCCCCCAGATGGTCAAGCTCAACGCCTACCATATCAATCAGCTCGGCGGTCCGTGAGGGAGGTGTCATGACGGCCCGGCTCGCCGATCTCTTCCCAGAAGCCCCTATCGGCACCGCGGATCTGGCGGTGACGGGCTTGACCGCCGACAGCCGGCAGGTCGCCACCGGCACGGTGTTCGTCGCCGTGCCAGGTACAAAGGCTGACGGGCGTCGGTTCGCCCCCCAGGCGGCCAATCGCGGCGCCGTGGCGGTGGCGGGTGAGGGCGCGCGTCCGGCTGATCTGCCGGAGGCGGTGGCCTGGGTGCCCGTAGCGGACGCCCGCAGGGCTCTGGCGCTGGCCGCTGCGCGGTTTGCCGGATGGCAGCCGGACAGCGTGGTGGCGGTGACCGGCACCGCGGGCAAGAGTTCCGTCGCCGACTTCGTGCGCCAGATCCTGGCCCGCCTCGGCCGCGACGCGGCGAGCCTCGGCACCGTCGGGATCGTCACCAACCGCGGTGCGCAATACGGCTCGCTCACCACGCCGGACCCGGTGACGCTGCACGAGACCCTGGCGCGCCTGGCGCAGGAGGGCGTGACCGACCTCGCCATGGAGGCGTCTTCGCACGGAATCGAGCAGCGCCGCCTCGATGGCGTACGGCTCATTGCGGCGGGCTTCACCAATCTCGGGCGCGATCACCTCGATTATCACGCGAGCATCGAAGAGTATCTCGCAGCCAAGATGAGGCTTTTTACGGAGCTCCTGCCAGCAGGGTGCCCGGCGGTGGTCAACGCCGACGGGGCCTATTCCGACCGGGTGATTGCCGCCGCCGGGGAGGCCGGGCGGCCTGTGCGCACGGTCGGCCGCGCCGGCCGCGACCTGCGGATCGAGTCCGTCCAGACGGAAGGATTCGCCCAGGCGGTCCGGCTCATCGAACGGGAACGCGTCCGCACGTTGCGTCTGCCGCTCGTCGGTCAATTCCAGGTCGAGAACGCCCTGGTGGCGGCCGGCCTCGCGCTCGCCACCCCGGCCGGCGCAGCCGACCCGGACGGTGTGTTCGCCGCTCTGGACCATCTCACCGGCGTGCCCGGCCGCATGGAGCGGATCGGGGAGGCGCGGGGCGGCCTCTGCCTCGTCGACTACGCCCACAAGCCCGAGGCGCTGGAGAGCGTGCTGACGGCGCTGCGCCCCTTCGCGTCCGGCCAGCTCGTGGTGGTGTTCGGCTGTGGTGGCGACCGCGACCGGGGCAAGCGCCCGCTGATGGGGGCCATCGCGCAGCGTCTCGCCGACACGGTCATCATCACCGACGACAACCCGCGCACCGAAGAGCCCGCCGCGATCCGCCAAGCGATCCTGGCCGCGGCCCCGGGCGCCGAGGAGATCGGCGACCGGGAAGCGGCGATCCGGACAGCCGTGGACCGCCTCGGGCCCGGCGACGTGCTGGTCGTAGCCGGCAAAGGTCATGAAACCGGCCAGATCGTGGGAGATCGCACCCTACCGTTCTCGGACCACGCGATCCTGCGTGCCGCCATCGCCGACGCGGCCGCCTGACGGCGACGGGGATTGACCATGACCGCACTTTGGACCCGCGCGGAGCTCGAAGCCGCCACCGGCGGCCGCCTGATCGGCGCCGAGCAGCCGATCGGCGGCGCCTCGATCGACACCCGGACGCTGCAACCCGGCGACCTGTTCTTCGCCATCCGGGGCGAGGCGCGCGACGGCCATGACTTCGTCGCCGACGCCCTGGGGCGCGGAGCCGGCGCCGCACTGGTGCGCCAGGATCGCGCCGACGCGCTGGCGGCGCACGGCCCCCTGCTGGCGGTGCCGGAGATCGGCGAGGATCCGGTCCTGACCGCGATGGTCCGCCTCGGCGCGGCCGCCCGCGCCCGAACCACGGCTCAGGTGGTGGCGGTGACGGGCTCCGTCGGCAAGACCGGCACCAAGGAGGCCCTGCGCCACGTCCTGTCCGAGCAGGGCGAGACCCATGCCTCGGCGGCCTCCTACAACAACCATTGGGGCGTCCCGCTGACGCTGGCCCGGATGCCCGCTTCGACGCGCTACGGCGTGTTCGAGATCGGCATGAACCACGCCGCTGAGATCGTGCCGCTGACCGCGCAGGTTCGCCCCGACATCGCCCTGATCACCACGGTCGAGCCGGTCCATATCGAGCATTTCGCCTCGCTCGCCGCCATCGCGGATGCCAAGGGCGAGATCTTCTCCGGGCTCCAGCCCGGCGGCGTCGCCATCATCAACCGGGACGGCCCGCATTTCGACCGCCTCGTCGCCCACGCGCAGGCGTCCCGGGCCGGCCGGATCGTCAGCTTCGGTGAGCACCCGCAGGCCGATGTCCGCGCCCAGCGGATCGTGCTGCGCCCCGATCTCTCGGTGGTGGACGCGGTGGTGATGGGTGAGGCCGTCACCTACAAGCTCGGGACCGCCGGCCGGCACACGGCTTTGAACTCGCTCGGCGTCATGGCGGTGATCCACGCGCTCGGCGCCGACCTCGCCCGGGCCGCGCTGTCGCTCGGCACGCTGTCCCCACCCGCCGGGCGCGGGGCGCGGACCGCCCTCGAGATCGACGGCGGCACCGCCTACCTCATCGATGAGAGCTACAACGCCAACCCGGCGGCGGTCCGGGCGGCGTTGGCGACGCTCGCCGGCATCGAGACCGGACCGCGCGGGCGCCGCATCGCGGTGCTCGGCGACATGCTGGAACTCGGCGCCGCCGCCCCGGACCTCCATCGCGGCCTCGCCGAGGCGGTCGAGGCCGCGCATATCGATCTCGTCTTCGCGGCCGGCCCGCTGACGCGCCACCTGTTCGAGGCGCTCCCGGTCAGCCGCCGAGCCGGCGTGGCCGACACCGCCGCCGACCTGATCGAGCCGATCACGCGGATCCTGCGGCCCGGGGATGCCGTCATGATCAAGGGATCGAACGGTAGCCGCATGGGCCGGATTGTCGACGCGCTGAAAGCCCGCTACGCGGACGACCCGGCGCGGCGCGCCCTCGCGACGGCCCCCTGATCGCGCGCCTGAGTTGATCGATGCGGCCCAGCGTCATGGACGATCGGTGCCGCTCCCTGAAACCCTCGCCTGAACGAAGGGGCCGAGCGCCCGCATGCTGTACCTTCTCTCGGAACTGAGCGGCAGCTTCACGCCGCTGAACGTGTTCCGCTACATCACCTTCCGCACCGGCGGCGCGCTGTTCACGGCGGGCCTGTTCGTGTTCTGGTTCGGCCCCTGGATCATCTCGCTCCTGCGGATCCGGCAGGGCAAGGGTCAGCCGATCCGCGAGGACGGGCCGCAGACCCATCTGCTGACCAAGCGCGGCACCCCGACCATGGGCGGCCTGATGATCCTGGCGGGCGCCGTGGTGGCGATCCTGCTGTGGGCCAACCCCCGCAACCACTACGTCTGGGTGACGCTGACCGTCACGCTCGGGTTCGGGGCGATCGGGTTCTACGACGACTACCTCAAGGTGACGAAGCAGTCGCACAAGGGCTTCTCCGGCAAGTTCCGATTGGCCTTGGAGGCTGTGATCGCGCTCGCGGCCTGCGTCACCGTCGCGGTCTATTCCCCCTCCGCGCTGCAGAACCAGCTCGCCTTCCCGGTCTTCAAGGACGCGCTGCTGAACCTCGGCTGGTTCTACCCGCTGTTCGGCGCCTTCGTGATCGTCGGCGCCGGCAATTCCGTAAACATGACCGACGGACTCGACGGGCTCGCCATCGTGCCGGTGATGATCGCCTGCGGCACCTTCGGGTTCATCGCCTACCTCGTGGGCAATTCCTTCACGGCGAGCTACCTGCAGGTGAACTACGTCCGCGACACAGGCGAACTCGCCGTAGTCTGCGGCGCGGTGATCGGAGCCGGCCTCGGCTTCCTCTGGTTTAACGCACCGCCGGCCCAGATCTTCATGGGCGATACCGGCTCGCTCGCGCTCGGCGGCCTGCTCGGCAGCATCGCGGTGGCGACCAAGCACGAGATCGTCCTGGCGATCGTTGGCGGCCTGTTCGTCCTGGAGATGATGTCGGTGATCATCCAGGTCGCCTCGTTCAAGCTGACGGGCAAGCGCGTCTTCCGGATGGCGCCGATCCACCACCATTTCGAGCAGAAGGGCTGGAAGGAGCCGCAGGTCGTGATCCGGTTCTGGATCATCGCGGTGATCCTGGCGCTGGCGGGCTTGGCGACGCTGAAGCTGCGCTGAAGAAGTGTGCTAAATAACTGTCTTGAGCGGCCAGATCCCTGTCTGGCCCTCATCCTGAGGTGCCGGAGCGTAGCGGAGGCCTCGAAGGAGGCCTCCAGCCAGCCGCGCGAGCCCTGGAGCCCTCCTTCGAGGCTGCTGCGCAGCACCTCAGGATGAGGGCGTGAGTGGGACCGGTCGGATCGACTGCCGCATCCAGAGTTCCGCATGACACCCGTCACCGTCTTTCAGGAAAAAACCGTTGCCCTGTTCGGTCTCGGCGGCTCCGGACTCGCCACGGCGCTGGCCTTGAAGGCGGGCGGTGCCGATGTGCGGGCGTGGGACGACAACGCCGATAGCCGCGTCCGCGCGCAGGACGCTGGAATCGGCATCGAGAATCTGCGTGTGTCCGACTGGTCAGGCCTCTCCGCCCTGGTGCTGAGCCCAGGCGTTCCCCTGACCCACCCGGAACCGCATTGGAGCGTCCGCCTTGCCAAGGAAGCCGGCGTCGAGATCATCGGCGACATCGAGCTGTTCTGCCGCGAGCGCCGGGCGCAGGCGCCGGGGGCACCGTTCGTGGCGATCACCGGGACCAACGGCAAATCGACCACCACGGCGCTAATCGCCCATGTCCTGGCCCAGGCGGGCCGCGACGTGCAGATGGGCGGCAATATCGGCACCGCGATCCTGTCGCTGGAGCCGCCCTCCGCGGACCGCGTCCACGTAATCGAGATGTCGTCCTTCCAGATCGACCTCACGCCGGGCCTCGACCCGAGCATCGGCGTGCTGATGAACATCACCCCCGACCATCTCGACCGTCACGGCACCATGGAGCAGTACGCCGCCATCAAGGAGCGTCTGATCCAGGGCGCAGGGCTCGCGATTGTCGGCATCGACGATGCACCGAGCCGCACCATCGCCGAAAGGCGCGGCATCGACCTCGTGCGTGTCCACGTGCCCCACGGTGAGGTGCTCGCCACCGATGCCCTGACGGTGCGCGACGGCATCGTCCGTGAACCGGACGGCACGGCGCTCGCCGATGTGAACGGGATCGGCTCGCTGCGGGGCGCCCACAACTGGCAAAACGCGGCGGTCGCGGCGGTGGTGGCGCGAGCGCTCGGTCTGTCGAGCGAGCAGATCCAGGCCGGGCTGACCTCGTTCCCGGGCCTGCCGCATCGGATGGAAGAGGTCGGACGGCGCGGCCCCGTGCTGTTCGTCAACGATTCCAAGGCGACCAACGCCGATTCCACCGAGAAGGCACTCCTGGCCTTCCGGGACATCCACTGGATCCTCGGCGGCAAGGCCAAGGATGGGGGAATCTTCCCGCTGGTGCCGTATTTCGAGCGGGTCGCCCATGCCTACCTGATCGGTGCGGCGTCCGACGCCTTTGCGGCGACCCTGGACGGCGCCGTACCTTACACCCGCTGCGAGTCACTGGAGGTGGCAGTCCCGAAAGCCGCCGAGAACGCCGCCGCTTCGGGCGCCCCCGAGCCGGTGGTGCTGCTCTCGCCGGCCTGCGCGTCCTACGATCAGTTTCCGAACTTCGAAGTGCGCGGCAACCGGTTCCGCGAGCTGGTGCAGGCGCTCGACTGAGGGAAGCTCAGCGCGCCAGTACCTTGGCGGCCTCGCGGGTCGTCCCCACCGCCTGCGAGACGCCGGCCACCGACTGCACGATCGCGCCGATATTGCCCGTGATCGCCGTGACCGCGCCGGAGGCGCTCTGCATGTTCTCGGCAAGGTCGCGCGTCACCGCACTCTGCTCCTCGATGGCGGCCGCCGTCGCCACCACTGTCTCCCGCATCACCGAGACCGAAGCCCCGATCGAGCCCAGCGCCACCACCACCTCCTGCGAGACCCGCTGTATGCTGGCGATCTCGCCGTTGATCTGGCCGGTGGCGCGGGCGGCCTGATCGGCCAAAGCCTTCACCTCGGACGCCACCACGGCAAAACCCCGTCCGGCCTCGCCGGCGCGCGCCGCCTCGATCGTGGCGTTGAGCGCCAGCAGATTGATCTGGCCGGCGATGTTCTGGATCAAGCCGACGATGCCCGTCATCGCGGTCGCGGTGAGGGCGAGCCGCTTCGTATGGGCGTCGGCATCCTGAACGCAGGCATAGGCGGTGTCGGTGGCGCTCTGGGAGCGCACGATGCTCTGGGACATCTCGGCCACCGACGCCGCCAGTTCCTCGGCGGCAGCGGCAACGGTCTGGACATTGCCGGAGGTCGAATCGGCGGCCGAGGAGGCCAGCACGGCCGCCTGGGTCGAATGCGACACGGCCTGCTCGATCTCGCCGAAATTCTGATCGATGAGCGTGCGCAGGTCGGCGAACAGGCGAACCTGCTCGCTGATGTCGGTGGCGAACTTCACCACCTTGTAGGGGCGCCCGGCCGCATCCAGGATCGGATTGTAGGAGGCCTGGATCCAGACCTCGCGGCCACCCTTGCCGATCCGGCGGAACTGCGCCGCCTGATAGCTTCCGTTGCGCAGAGCCGCCCAGAAGGCGCGGTAGGCCTCGCTGTCCCGGTAGCCCGGCTCGACGAACCGGCTGTGATGCTGCCCCACGACCTCGGTGCGGTCATAGCCCATGACCGCCAAGAAGTTGTCGTTAGCCTCGATCACGGTGCCGTCGAGGTCGAAGGCGATGACCGCCTGCACCTTGTCGATCGCCGCGATCTGGCCGGCGCGATCGGCCTCTTCGGTCCTTTGCCGGGTGATGTCGGTGGCGAACTTCACCACCTTGTAGGGCCGGCCGCGACCGTCGAGCATCGGGTTGTAGGAGGCCTGGATCCAGATCGGGCGGCCGCCGCGACCGCTCCGCTGGAACTGCCCGGTCTCGAACGTCCCGGCCCGCAGCCGTTCCCAGAACGCCCGATAGTCGGCCGAGTCGCGCTGGGCCGGCTCCAGGAACAGGCTGTGATGCTGGCCGACGATCTCGGGCAGCGTATAGCCGACGACATCGAGGAAGTTCTGGTTCGCCGAGAGGATCCGGCCGTTCAGATCGAATTCGATCACGCCCTGGACCCGGTCGAGGGCCGCGAGCTTGGCCTGGGCTTCACGGACGTTCAGGGTCTTGAACATGGCGTGCCGACTTCCGGTTGGCGGACCGGACGCCTCACGCTCCGTGTCGCCGGGTAAATACACCTGCAAGTTGCGTTACCAAAATTAACATAGCGTATCTTAAGTCCAGTATTCGGATACCAGTATGCTTGATCCGTCGCCGCCGCAGCGCGCGCGGACGCGGCCCGCCATAAGGCTCCGTTTACCATTCCTGCACAGGATCCAGCCCGACCCGCGCGGATCGTCGTCCGCACGGACTGGAGTCGTTACCCGGCATGATGTCACGTGCTGAACGCACCCCCCTGACAGATTGGTGGTGGACCGTGGACCGCGGCCTGCTCGCGGCCCTGTTCGCGCTCATGGTCGCCGGCCTCGTCTTCCTGATGGGCGGCGGCCCGCCGGTCGCCGAGCGCATCGGCCTGCCGACCTTTTACTTCCTGAACCGGCAGGCGATGTACCTCGCGCCGACCATCCTGCTGATCTGCGCGGTCTCGTTCCTGTCCCTGCGCGGCATCCGCCGGCTGGCTCTGGTCACCTGGATCTGCGGCGTCGCCCTCTGCCTGCTCGCCGGCAAGTTCGGCCCCGAGATCAAGGGCGCACATCGCTGGATCCAGTTCGGCCCCTTCGGCCTCCAGCCCTCGGAATTCGTGAAGCCGGCCTTCGTGGTGGTGTCCGCGTGGGCGTTCTCGGAGGGGGCGCAGCGCCGCGACATGCCCGGCGGCTTCCTGGCGATGCTGCTCCTGCCGATCACCATCGTGCCGCTGCTGCTTCAGCCCGATTTCGGCCAGACCATGCTGATTACCATGGTGTGGTGCGCGCTGTTCTTCGTGGCCGGCCTGCACCTGATCTGGGTCGCGGTGCTCGGGGTGCTCGGGCTCGGGGGCGTGTTTGCGGCTTACCTGTTCTTCCACCACGTGCGCGAGCGCTTCAACAAGTTCCTCGACCGGGATTCCGGCGGCGGCTTCCAGGATTTCTGGTCGCGCGAATCCTTCCGCTCGGGCGGCTGGTTCGGCACCGGGCCGGGGGAGGGCGTGGCCAAGCGGCACCTGCCGGACGCCCACACCGACTTCATCTTCTCGGTCACCGGCGAGGAGTTCGGCGTGATCGTCTGCCTCTGCCTCGTGGCGCTGTTCGCCTTCATCGTGCTGCGCGGCCTCAAGCTCGCCCGGCGCACCGACGACACGTTCTCGCGGCTGGCGATCACCGGCCTGACCACACTCTTCGGCTTGCAGGCGTGCATCAACATGGCGGTGAACACCCAGCTGATGCCCGCCAAGGGTATGACGCTGCCCTTCGTGTCCTACGGCGGCTCGTCGCTGATATCGCTGGCGCTCGGCACGGGCTTCCTCGTCGCCCTGACCCGGAAGCGTCCGCGCACCATCCTGCTCAGCCAGAAGCCCCCCGGCACCGCACCCGCCACCGTGGCCGGAGTGATGCGGTGACGGTCTTCACCCCCACGATCCTGCTCTGCGCGGGCGGCACCGGCGGCCACCTGTTCCCGGCCGAGAGCCTCGCCCACGCGCTCCGCGCCCGCGGCATCCGGGTGGCGCTCGCCACCGATGCCCGGGTCGATTCGATCGCCTCCGAGTTCCCGGCTTCCGAGGTCATCACCATCGCGTCCGCGACGCCCTCGGGCCGCTCTCCGCTGAAACGGGCCAATGCCGTTCTGACGCTCGGCCGCGGTTTCGGCGTCGCCGCCAAGGAGATCCGCCGGATCAACCCGGCCGCCATCGTGGGCTTCGGCGGCTACCCGACCGTGCCGCCGGTGCTCGCTGGCCAGATCCTGCGGGTCCCGACGATCCTGCACGAGCAGAACGCCGTGATGGGCCGGGCCAACGCCTTCCTGGCGCGGGGCGCGCGCACCATCGCCACGGGCTTCAAGGTGGTGCGCGGGGTGCCCGACAAGGCGAAGGCCCCGCGCATCCACACCGGCAACCCGCTTCGCCCAGCGGTGATCGAGGCCGCGAAGGTCGCGTACCCTGCCTTCGGCGACGGTGACGTTCTGCGCCTTCTGGTATTCGGCGGCAGCCAGGGTGCTCGGGTCATGGGCGAGGTCGTGCCCGAGGCGCTCGCGCGCCTGCCTGACGCCCTGCGCGCCCGGCTGCACCTCGTGCAGCAGGTTCGACCCGAGGATCTGACGGCGGTGCAGAACCGCTACCTTGCGATGGGTCTCGCCGGGATCGAGGCGGCGCCGTTCTTTAAAGACCTGCCCGCCCGGATGGCGGCAAGCCACCTCGTGGTCGGGCGCTCGGGCGCCTCGACGGTCTCGGAACTCGCAGCGATCGGTCGTCCGGCGATCCTCGTGCCGCTGCCCGGCTCGCTCGATCAGGACCAGGCTGCCAACGCCGCGACCCTCGACGCCATCGGCGCCGCTTTGGCCGTGAAGCAGTCGGACTTCACCCCGGATCGCCTCGCCGCAGAGCTGACCGCCTGCTTCGCAACGCCGGCAAAATTGACCGCGGCGGCCGATGCGGCCAGAAGCGCGGGCATCCATGATGCCGCCGAACGGCTGGCCGAGGTCGTCGTCAAGACGGCGGCCCGCACCTGATCCTTACGGGATTCCGCACCGGCGATCCCGCCACCAGACGGTTCGACCCATGAAGCTGCCCGACAAGCTCGGTCCCATCCACTTCATCGGCATCGGCGGCATCGGCATGTCCGGCATCGCCGAGGTGATGCACAATCTCGGCTACACGGTGCAGGGCTCGGATGCCAACGACAACGCCAATGTCCGCCGTCTCGCCGAGAAGGGCATGCGCACCTTCGTGGGCCACAACGCGGACAACGTCGCGGAGGCCGCGCTGGTCGTGGTCTCGACCGCGATCCAGCGCGACAACCCGGAGCTGGAATCCGCCCGGGAGCGCCGCCTGCCCGTGGTGCGCCGGGCCGAGATGCTGGCCGAGCTGATGCGCTTCAAATCCTGCGTCGCCATCGCGGGCACGCACGGCAAGACCACGACCACGTCCCTGGTCGCGACCCTGCTGGATGCCGGCAACCTCGATCCGACCGTGATCAACGGCGGCATCATCAATGCCTACGGCACCAACGCCCGGATGGGTGAGGGCGACTGGATGGTGGTGGAGGCCGACGAATCCGACGGCACCTTCCTCAAGCTGCCCGCCGACGTGGCGATCGTCACCAATATCGATCCCGAGCATCTCGACCATTTCGGCTCGTTCGAGGCGGTCAAGGACGCGTTCCGGCGCTTCATCGACAACATCCCGTTCTACGGCTTCGCCGTGATGTGCACCGACCATCCGGTGGTGCAGGACCTCGTCGGCCATATCGAGGACCGGCGGATCATCACCTACGGCGAGAATCCGCAGGCCGACGTGCGCCTGATCGACGTGGACCTGCGCGGCGGCCAGAGCCGCTTCCGGGTGATGATCCGCGACCGCCGTCCGGGCTACCGGATGGAGATGGAGGATCTGGTCCTACCGATGCCGGGCAAGCACAACGCGCTCAACGCCACCGCGGCTTTGGCGGTAGCCCACGAACTCGGCGTGAAGCCCGAGGCGATCCGCAACGCACTCGCCGGATTCGGCGGCGTGAAGCGGCGCTTTACCCGCACCGGCGAATGGAACGGCGCGACGATCTTCGACGATTACGGACACCATCCGGTGGAGATCAAGGCGGTGCTCAAGGCCGCCCGCGCCTCGACCGAGCACGGGGTGATCGCGATCGTGCAGCCGCACCGCTTCACAAGGCTGCAATCGCTCTTCGACGATTTCTGCACCTGCTTCAACGACGCCGACACGGTGATCGTCGCCCCGGTCTACGCGGCCGGCGAAGCGCCGATCGAAGGGTTCGACCGCGACAGCCTCGTGGCGGGCCTGCGGTCCCGCGGCCACCGGGACGCCCGGGCGCTGGAGCGGCCGGAGGAGCTGGCCGGGATCATCGCCGACCTCGCCAAGCCGGGCGATTACGTGGTGTTCCTCGGCGCCGGCACGATCACCCAATGGGCTTATGCGCTGCCGGATGAGCTGGCGGCGCGGGGGCAGTGAGGGGATGCGCGAAGCCGATCCGGAACGGAGTCGTTTCCGGCGGGGCTTACGCGAGATGCAAACCGAAGCAGAACGCCGCCTCTGGTATCGCCTGCGCGACCGGCGTCTGGCTGGTTTCAAGTTCACCCGTCAGGAGTCGATCGGCCGATACGTCGCAGATTTCTGCTGCCGGGATCTTCGACTGATCATCGAACTCGACGGTGGCCAGCATGCCGACAGCGAGCATGATCGCGTTCGCGACGCGTGGCTGGCCACGCAGGGCTATCGCGTCCTGCGATTCTGGAACGCAGAGATTGTGAACAACATCATCGGTGTCTCGGACACCATCCTGGCCGCGCTTCCCCCCTCTCCCCGCGCGCGGGGAGAGGGCCGCGACAACCCCGTCGTCGGCGCGGCGAGCCCACAGGGCGAAGGTAAGGGGGCGGCTCCGGTCGAGTCACGTCCGGAACCGCCCCCTCACCCTCGGCTGCCGCCTCGATGCGACGACGACAAGGTCGTCGCATCCCTCTCCCCGCAAGCGGGGCGAGGGGAGAAACACCAATGACCGCATCCCTCCACGACCGAATCCGCGCCGCCGCGCCCGATCTCCGCGGGCGCCTGCTCGCCGAGCATCCGCTGGGAGATCTCACATGGTTCCGCGTCGGCGGACCGGCCGAGGTGCTGTTCACCCCGGCTGATGAGGAGGATCTCGCCCACCTCCTCGCCGCCCTCGAACCGGACGTGCCGGTGACGGTGATCGGCCTCGGTTCCAACCTGATTGTCCGCGACGGCGGCGTGCCCGGCGTGGTGATCCGCTTAGGGGGAAAGACGTTCGGTGGCATCGCGATCGACGGCGATACTCTGACGGTCGGCACAGCCGTTCCCGACATGCGCCTCGCCAAGGCCGCCGCCGAGGCCGGGCTCGACGGGCTCGCGTTCTACCGCGGTATCCCGGGCTCGATCGGCGGCGCGCTGCGCATGAATGCCGGCGCCCATGGTGGCGAGACCACCGACGTGCTGATCGAGGCAACCGGCCTCGACCGCCGGGGCGCGCTCCGCACGTTCAGCCACGCCGAGATGGGCTTCTCCTATCGGCATTCGGACGCGCCGGAGGACGTGATCTTCACCCGCGCTCGGTTCCGCGGAAAGCCCGGCGACCGGGCCGCCATCGAGGCCGAAATGGAGCGGGTCACCGCCGCCCGCGAGGCCGCCCAGCCGATCCGCGAACGCACCGGCGGCTCGACCTTCGCCAACCCGCCGGGCGGCAAGGCGTGGCAGCTCATCGACGCTGCCGGCTGCCGGGGGCTGACACGGGGCGGCGCCCAGGTCAGCGAGATGCATTGCAATTTCCTGATCAACACCAGCGCTGCCACCGCGGACGACATCGAAGGGCTGGGCGAAGAAGTCCGGCAGCGGGTGCGGGAGACCAGCGGCGTCGAACTGCGCTGGGAGATCCGGCGGATCGGATTGGCGACTTCGGCGGTAAGACGGTAAGATGTAAGTCCGGCGGCTCTGGGGGATTGACATGGCGGATCAACTCGCACGGACCGCATATTCAAAAGTCTCGGTGAAGAGCCAGACCGTGCTGCCACCGGAGGTGCGGGAGCACCTTGCGATCCGGCCGGGGGACCGCCTGCGCTACCGGATCACGCCGGACGGCATCCGAATCGATAAGGCTCCCCCTGACGGGGAGGATCCGTTCGTGGCCTTCACGGAATGGGCCGGCCCGATCGACGATGAAGACTATGCCGACCTCTGAGCTGCCGGCCGGGACCGTCGTAGTCGTTCCGTTTCCCTATTCCGATCGATTGGCGGAGAAGCGGCGCCCCGCCCTCATCGTATCGGGGCCGGCTGTGGCCGAAGCCGGCTACGTCTGGATCGCGATGATCACGAGTGCGCGCAACACGCAGGCCATGGGCGATGTCCGCATCGACGATGGTACCGCGGCCGGCCTCAGCGTCGCTTCCGTGGTTCGCCCGCTCAAGATCGCCTGCATCGAGCCCACCCGAATCCTGCGCCGTATCGGGACGCTGCCGGCCGACACGGCCGCCCAGGTTTTCATTGCAATTAAGAGCCTGATCGGCCCGGCATGAGCCGATCCCCCCCACAAAGTCTCGCCCCGGAGCCCCCCCATGTCCAAGCACGTCGCCGTCCTCCTGGGCGGCACCTCCGCCGAGCGGGAAGTGTCGCTCAATTCCGGCAAGGCCTGCGCGGACGCCCTCGAAGGCGAGGGCTATCGGGTCACGCGCGTCGATGTCGGGCCCGACATCGCCACGGTGCTGACCGCGCTCCGGCCCGACGTGGCCTTCAACGCGCTGCACGGCCCGGACGGGGAGGACGGCAAGATCCAGGGCCTGCTGGAGATCCTCAAGATCCCCTACACCCACTCCGGCGTCCTCGCCTCGTCGCTCGCCATGAACAAGGAGCGGGCGAAGACCGCCATGCGCGCGGCCGGCATCGACGTGCCGGAGAGCCGGATCGTTAACCGTCACGAGGCCGCCCGGACACACGCCCTGCCGCCACCCTACGTGGTGAAGCCGATCGCCGAGGGCTCATCCATGGGGGTGATCATCGTCCGCGACGGGCGCTCGCATCCGCCCCAGATCCTGGGCTCGGACGCCTGGACCTACGGCGAGCAAGTCCTTGCAGAACCTTACATAGCCGGCCGCGAACTCACCTGCGGGGTGATGGGCGACAAGGCACTGGGGGTGATCGAGGTGAAGGCCGCCACGGGGGACTGGTACGACTACGACGCGAAATATGCGCCCGGGGGCTCGGTCCACGTGCTGCCGGCCGAACTTAAACCAAATGTTTACCAGCGTGTCCAAGAACTGTCGTTAACGGCGCATCAAGCACTGGGCTGCCGGGGCGTCAGCCGTGCCGACCTTCGATTCGACGACACGCCGGGTGGAACCGGCCGACTCGTGGTTCTCGAGGTCAACACGCAACCCGGCATGACCCAGACGAGCCTTGTGCCGGATATGGCGGCCCATGCGGGCCTTAGCTTCGGTGAGCTCGTCCGATGGATGGTGGAGGACGCTTCCCTGAATCGCTGAGCGGCGACGCCGCCGGCCGGAGCGGTCCCGCGCGTTTCGCCGGGGCTGTGATGGGCCGGCTCCCGTCCCGGTCGCTCTCGGTTCGCCGCGCGCGCTCCGGCCAGCGCCTGGGCGCACGCCTGTCCCGCGGGACCGGAACCGTCGCCGTCTCCATGACCTTCGCGGCCTTTGCGCTTGCCGGCTTCGTGGCAAGCGGGCGCTATGACTCCTTCGTGGCCGAGCAGGGACGCCCCCTTGATATCGCGGCGCGGGTTCTCGGCTTCGGCGTCGAGCGCGTAACCATCTCGGGCATCTCCCGGATGTACGATCGCGAAGTCCTGGCTGCGGCCGGCATCGACTGGCGCTCCTCGGTGCCGTTCCTCGACGTCGGCGCCGTGCGCGAAAAGCTGCTGCGCGTGCCGTTGATCGCCCAGGCTTCGGTGCGCAAGATCTACCCCAACGAGATCGCCATCATGCAGGTGGAGCGCGAGCCCGCCGCCCTCTGGCAGAAGAACGGTGAGCTCAGCGTCATCGCGGCCGACGGCACGGTGATCGACGCGATGCGGGACGACCGCTACGCCAGCCTGCCCCTGGTGGTCGGCGAAGAGGCCAACACCAAGCTGCCGGAATACCTGGCGCTGGTCGCCGCCGCCGGCCCGCTCGCCGACCGGATCAAGGCCGGCACCTACGTCTCCGGCCGGCGCTGGACCCTCAAGCTCGACGGCGTCGATGTACGCCTGCCGGAGGTCGACCCGGCCGCCGCGCTCGCCCGTCTCGTCCGGTTCGAGCGCGAGGCCGGCCTCCTGGAAAAGGACATCATCGCGGTGGATCTGCGCATGTCGGACCGCGTCGTGGTGCGCCTGACCGAGGAGGCCGCCGCAACCCGCGCGGAAGCCCAGAAGGCGAAGAAGAAGGGCGCGGCCAGCTGATGCCCTTCCGATCGATCTCCGCCCGTCCCGCACCCCGCGTTTGGTAGCGTCAATGCACAGCCAACACGGCCTCACGCCGCGCCTGAAGCCGCTCTCGGCCCGACGCTCGACCACCCTCTCGGTGCTCGACATCGGGACGAGCAAGGTGGTCTGCCTCATCGCCGAGCTGCAGCCCGCCGAAGCGCTCTCCACGCTGCGCGGCCGCACGCACCTCGCGCGCATCATCGGCATCGGCCATCAGCGCTCGCTCGGGCTGAAGGGCGGCGCCATCGTCGATCTCGCCGCCGCCGAGGGCGCGATTCGTCAGGCGGTCCACGCCGCCGAGCGGATGGCCAAGGTCGAGGTCCAGTCGGTCATCGTCAACATGTCGGGTGGCCGGTTGGCCTCCCAGCATTTCCAGGCGCGGGTGAACGTCCGCTCCGGCACCGTCACGGGCAGCGACGTCGAGCGGGTGCTCGAGACCGCGAGCGCCCACGGCGTCAGCCCCGGCCGGGCCGTGCTCCACGCGCTCCCTACCGGCTACGCGCTGGACGGGCAGGGGGCGGTGATCGACCCGTCGGGCATGATCGGCGAGGCGCTGAGCGTCGATCTGCACGTCGTCACCAGCGAGTTGGCTGCGGCGCGCAATGTCATGCTGGCGGTGGAGCATTGCCATCTCGGGGTCGAGGCGGTGATCGCCACGCCCTACGCGGCCGGCCTCTCGGCACTCGTCGACGACGAGGCCGAGATGGGCGTCTGCGTCGTCGATATGGGCGGCGGCACGACCAGCGTCGGCGTGTTCTCGGGCGGGCACCTCGTCCATGCGGACGCGGTGGCGGTCGGCGGTCACCACGTCACCATGGATATCGCCCGGGGGCTCTCGACCCGCATGGCGGCGGCCGAGCGGCTGAAGACCCTCTACGGCTCGGCCCTCTCAACCCCCTCCGACGACCGGGACATGATCGCGGTCCACGGCGTCGGCGAGGACGAGGGCGAGGCCCCGGCCCACATCCCGCGCTCGCAGCTCGTGCGGATCATCAAGCCGCGGGTCGAGGAGGTGATCGAGCTGGTGCGCGACCGGCTCCGCGAGGCCGGCTTCGCGGCGCAAGCCGGCCGGCGGGTGGTGCTCACCGGCGGCGCCAGCCAGCTCGTCGGCCTGCCGGAGGTCGCTCGCCGCATCCTCCAGGGTCAGGTTCGGATCGGCCGCCCCCTCGGGATCCGCGGCCTGCCGGAAGCCGCCAAGGGCCCGGCCTTCTCGGCGGCGGTCGGTCTGCTGGTCTACCCGCAGGTCGCCCATGCCGAGCATTTCGAGCCGCGTGGGCACAGCGCCTTCGCGGCCACCGGAACCGACAACTACCTGAACCGGGTCGGCCGCTGGCTCCGGGACAGCTTCTAGGTTTCGCCCCCACCCCACGGGTGGGTCGAAGAGTATCCGGCGCCACGGCGTCGCACGGACAGCACAGTTAGCGAGAGGCTCGACACCATGGCCATCACCCTCCAGGCGCCGGACATCCGGGAACTGAAGCCCCGCATCACCGTCTTCGGCGTCGGTGGCGCCGGCGGCAACGCGGTCAACAACATGATTGAGTCGGGCCTGCTGGGCTGCGAGTTCGTCGTGGCCAACACCGACGCGCAGGCGCTCACCTCCTCGAAGGCCGAGCGGGTGATCCAGATGGGTCTGGGCGTGACCCAGGGCCTCGGCGCCGGCTCGCACCCGGAGGTCGGCTCGGCCGCCGCCGACGAGGTGATCGACGAGATCCGCGATCAGCTCTCGGGCGCACACATGTGCTTCATCACCGCCGGCATGGGCGGCGGCACCGGCACCGGCGCGGCGCCGGTCATCGCCCGGGCGGCCCGCGACATGGGAATCCTGACGGTCGGCGTCGTCACCAAGCCGTTCCAGTTCGAGGGCGTCCGCCGGATGCGGACCGCCGAGAGCGGCATCCAGGAGTTGCAGGCCGCGGTCGACACCCTGATCGTGATCCCGAACCAGAACCTGTTCCGGGTCGCCAACGAGAAGACCACCTTCGCGGACGCCTTCGCGATGGCCGACCAGGTGCTCTACTCGGGCGTCGCCTGCATCACCGACCTGATGGTGAAGGAGGGTCTCATCAACCTCGACTTCGCCGACGTGCGGGCGATCATGCGCGGCATGGGCAAGGCCATGATGGGCACAGGTGAGGCGTCGGGCGAGAAGCGCGCCAACCGCGCCGCTGAGGCCGCCATCGCCAACCCGCTGCTCGACGACGTCTCGATGAAGGGCGCCCGCGGCCTGCTGATCTCGATCACCGGCGGCTCCGACCTAACCCTGTACGAGCTCGACGAGGCCGCCACCCGCATCCGCGAGGAGGTCGATCAGGACGCCAACATCATCCTGGGCGCCACCTTCGACGAGAGCCTGGACGGCATCATCCGCGTGTCGGTGGTTGCCACCGGCATCGAGCCGGCCCTGATCTCAGCGAACTCGCCCAACAACCCGGCCATCGCCGAGACCGAGCAGCGTATCGCCGAGGTTGCCGAGCGCCTGCGCGCCGAGGCCCGTACGCGCGCCGCCTCGCCGGTGCCGAGTATCCGCACGGAATCGGTCGCTCCGGCCCCCATCACCAGCCAGATGCCGGCCCCCGCGCCGCTTCAGGCCCCCGAGATGCGGTCCGAGGCGCTGGTCAACCGCGAGCCCGCCGCCCCGATGAACCGCGACGACGTGGTGCTCGCTCCGGTCCAGCCCCGCGCTGCGGCCCACTTCACCCCGCCGCCCGCGCCGTTGCCGGCCGAGCCCGCGCCGCAGTACCAGGCAGGTCCGTTCGTGCCGCCGCGCCCGGCCGCCCCGGGCGGCACGCCGCTCGCCCGCGCCCCGCGCATGCCGCAGATCCACGAGCTGCCGCCGATCGCCCAGAACCAGATCCTGGCCAATCGCGCGGCGGAGGAGGCGGCTCCGGAATCGAAGCGGACCTCGCTCCTGCGGCGGCTGGCTACGGTGGGCTTCGGCGGTCGGCGCGACGAGATCGAGGGTGCGCCCGCGGCCCGGGCGAACCCGGCCGCGCCGCTGCCCCAGATGGCCCAGCCCCACGTGCCGCCGGCACCGCGCGCACCGGCCACGCCAGCAGTCCCGCAATACCGTCCGGCCCAGGGCCATCTCGACGCCCAGGGCCGCGTCGCGCCCCAGAGCCGGATGATGGACGACGACCAGCTGGAGATCCCGGCTTTCCTCCGCCGCCAGGCGAATTAATCAGCCGCTGCACTGCGGCGACGGGGAGGGCCGGCGGGCGACCGCCGGCCTTTCGCGTTGGACATATTCAACTTCAGGTTAGGGCCATCTGGGACTTTGGCGCGCTCGCAGATGCTTGAGCTGTGGGAAGCGGGGACCCGTGGTGCATCCATGACACAGATCGGCCCTGGGTTAGCCACGCGTTAACCACTTTTTAAGCCCTTGATCTCACAGCATTTTGCGTCTGCCGGACCGCAAGCGTGTCTGTAACAGAGCGTAAGAATCCGTGATTTGGCTGCCCTGTGCGGTGCAGCTATAGAAGCATCAAGACCGACGAGACATGCATCGGGATACAACCTGATTGCGTGAGCAGGGGCATCAAGCAGCGGACGGATCAGTCAGTGTTCGCCCATTCCCGGTTGGAATGGCGGAGCCTGATCGCGGCCGGGGGCTAAGGAATGCGTACGCTGAAACAGACGACCCTTAAGGGGCCGGCGACTCTCTCGGGTATCGGGGTTCATTCCGGGAACCCCGCCGAGATCACGCTCAGGCCCGCACCCGCCAATCACGGTATTGCTTTCCTCCGCACCGGCACGCCCCACGGCAATGACCGCCTGATCAAGGCGCATCATGCCCTCGTTTCCGCCACGGAGCTCTGCACCGTCCTGGGCGACGTCGAGACGGGGGCGGTGGCAACCGTCGAGCATCTGATGTCCGCCCTCTACGGGCTGGGCGTCGACAACGCCCTGATCGAGATCGACGGGCCCGAGATGCCCATCCTCGACGGCTCCGCACTTCCCTTCGTGAAGGCGATCGATCAGGTCGGAATCGCCACATGCGGCGCGCCCCGGCGCTGGCTCAAGGTGCTGCAACACGTCCGCATCGAGACCGGCCGGTCCTTCGCGGAACTCCGGCCGATCGACCGGGGCTTCCGCCTTGATGTGGAGATCGATTTCAAGAGCCCGGTCATCGGCCGCTCGCGCCGGGCCATGGACCTCTCGCCCGCCACCTACCGCCGTGAGATCGCCGGTGCCCGCACCTTCGGGATGATGCGGGACGTGGAACGCTACTGGAAGGCGGGCTTCGCCCTCGGTGCTTCCCTGGAGAACACCGTGGCGGTCGGCGAAACCGCGGTGGTCAACCCCGAAGGTCTGCGCTTCCCGGACGAATTCGTCCGCCACAAGATCCTCGACGCGATCGGCGACCTCGCCTTGGCCGGCCTGCCGATCCAGGGCGCGTACCGCTCCTATTGCGGCGGCCACCGGATGAATGTCGGTGTCCTCTCCGCCCTTCTGGCCGACCGGGCCAATTACGCGATCGTCGAGGCGCAGGGCCCGCGCCGCGAGACCGTCCTCTCGGAACTCGGCGTCGGTTTGGGCATCGCCGCCTTCGCGGGCGACCTCTGACGATCAACCTGTGGTCCGCAAGCCACACTTGGCGATCGTTCCGTACCGCCTCAGCCTTGCCGCTTTCGTGCCCGAATCAAACGTCACGGTTTAACGGTCCGTGAACGGCGGGTTCGGCTCAGAAGGCCGGATCCACGCACGCGATGGCATGACGGCGCGGGATGGCGCCGCTTCCGGGAAAGAGCGCCAGATGCCTGTCACCATTCGTTTCCGCCGGGCGGCAGCCTTCGCGGCGCCTCTCGTGGCCATCCTCGGCCTGGGCCTGGGCGGCTGCGATTTCGACCCGACCAATCTGTTTTCCGAGAAGTACAAGCCGGAGGTCGTTCCGGACATTCCGGCCGACAAGCTCTACAGCGATGGCTTGGCCAAGCTTGAGGACAGCGACTACGACGGCGCGGTCAAGAAGTTCGACAGCCTCGACAAGCAGTACCAGTATTCCGAGTGGTCCCGGAAGGCGCTGCTCATGACGGCTTACGCCAACTACGAAGGCCAGAAGTACGACGACGCGATCAGCGCCTCGAAGCGCTACCTGCAGCGGCACCCGGCCAGCAAGGATGCGGCCTACGCGCAGTACCTGATGGCGATGTCGAACTATAAGCAGATCCCGGATGTGACCCGCGATCAGGAGCGGTCCGAGAAGGCGCTGACGGCGCTTCAGGAACTTGTCCAGAAGTATCCGACCTCGGAATACGCCATCGACGCGAAGGCGAAGATCCAGATCACCCGCGATCAGCTCGCCGGCAAGGAGATGGAAGTCGGGCGCTTCTACCTGGAGCGGCGCAACTTCCCGGCGGCGATCAACCGCTTCCGTGACGTGGTCTCCAAGTACCAGACCACCCGCCACGCCGAGGAGGCGCTGGAGCGCCTGACCGAGGCCTACTGGGCGCTCGGCATCACCCAGGAGGCGCAAAACGCCGCCGCGGTGCTCGGCCACAACTTCCCGGACAGCTCGTGGTACAAGGACGCGCATGCGCTCCTCGCCCAGAACGGCCTCGAGCCGCGGGAGGAGAAGGCCTCGTTCCTGTCGAAGATCTACCGCTCGGTCGCCGGTAAGACCGCATCGGCCGAGTGAAAAGCGGTTTGACCTACTTGCCGGGTTTCCAAAGGTCTCGACCTTTCGAAACCCTGATAGGACAGGTCGGCCGCCACGAACACGTTGAGGCCCGGAGCGTTCGCTCCGGGCCTTTCCCATTGTGCGTCGCATTTTTGGGGTGAATCGGCGCCGCGACGGCCTTATGTCTGCGGTCCCCTCCTGAGGAATGCCCCCGCCGCATGCTGGCGCAGCTCGCGATCCGCGACATCGTTCTGATCGACCGTCTCGAACTGAATTTCCGGACGGGCCTCAGCGTCCTGACCGGGGAGACGGGCGCGGGCAAATCGATCCTGCTCGACGCCTTCGCGCTGGCGCTGGGCGGGCGTGGCGATGGCCGCCTCGTCCGGCACGGTGAGGCGCAGGGCGTCGTCACCGCCGTGTTCGATCTGCCCCTGGACCATCCGGCTCGCCGGATCGCCACGGAGGCCGAGATCGACACGGAGGGCGATCTGATCCTGCGCCGGAGCCAGATGGCGGACGGCCGCACCCGCGCCTTCGTCAACGACCAGCCGGTGGGCGTCCAGGTCCTGCGCGCGATCGGCGCGGCCCTGGTCGAGATCCACGGACAACACGACGACCGGGCGTTGGCCGATCCGGCCTCGCACCGGGCGATCCTCGATGCGTTCGGCGGACTACAGGGCCAGCTCACCAAGGTCGCGGCGGCCGCCCGCGCGGTCCGCACCGCCCGATCCGACCTCGCCGAGCACCGCGCGCGGGTGGAGGCGGCCCGCAAGGAGGCCGATTTTCTGCGTCACGCCGTGGAGGAGCTGGCCGCACTCGCGCCGCAACCCGGCGAGGAGGCTCAGCTCGCCGAACGCCGCAGCATCATGCAGCAATCCGAGAAGGTCGCGCGCGAACTCAATGCGGCGTTGGAAGCGGTGGGCGGGACCCATTCCGGGGTGCCCCACATCTCGGCCGCCCTGCGCAAACTGGAGCGCCGCGCGTCGCAGCTCCCCGCCCTCGTCGATCCCTGCGTCAACGCCCTCGACGCCGCGATCGTGGCCCTCGACGAGGCCCGTGCCGTGCTCGACGCGGCGGTGGCGGAGACCGAGTTCGATCCCCGCGACCTCGAGCGGGTCGAGGAACGGCTGTTCGCGCTGCGGGCGGGCGCCCGCAAATACGACGTCGCGGCCGACGATCTTGCGGTGCTTGCCGAGCGCTACGCCGGCGACGTTGCGGCGATCGATGCCGGCGAAGCGGCACTGGCAGGCCTCGAACAGACTCTTGCCACCGCGGAGGCTGCCTATGCCGAGGCCGCCGAGAAGCTGAGTGCCGGTCGCCGCCGCGCCGCCAAGCAGCTCGACGCCGCCGTGAAGGCCGAGCTGCCACCCCTGAAGCTCGAGCGCGCTCGGTTCATCACCGAGATCGTCACCGACCCGGAATCGCGCGATCCGGCCGGCACCGACAGGGTCGAGTTCTGGGCGCAGACCAATCCCGGCACCAAGCCTGGACCGATGATGAAGGTCGCCTCGGGCGGCGAGTTGTCGCGGTTCATGCTCGCCCTGAAGGTGGTGCTGGCCGACAAGGGTTCGGCCCCGACCCTGATCTTCGACGAGATCGACACCGGCGTCGGCGGTGCCGTCGCGGATGCCATCGGGCTGCGCCTCGCACGCCTGGCCGCGACCGTACAGGTGGTTGCCGTCACCCATGCGCCGCAGGTCGCGGCTCGCGCCGAGACGCATTTCCTGATCGCGAAGGCGCCCGTGAAAGGGGCCGGCCGTGTCGCTACCCGGGTCGCCAGCCTGCCGGTGGCCGAGCGCCGGGAGGAGATTGCCCGGATGCTCGCGGGGGCAACGGTGACCGATGAAGCCCGCGCGGCGGCTGCGCGGCTTCTTCAGGGCGCTGACGGTTAACTGACAGGTAAGCTTAACCATTGGTTCACGGTAACGGTTCGTTAACCATTCTTGGTGACTCTCTTCGCATCCCGGCGCCGCAGCGATCTGGAGCGGCCGAAGGACGAGAGGGAGCCATGAAGCTGTCAGGCGTCGATTCCGAGGAACTTTCGCACGTGGGACAGCCTCCGAAGCGGACGATCGACACGCGTCGGCTCGGCCTCTCGCTGCGCACCGTCTATGAAGGCAGCGTCGATACGCAGCCGATCACCGACACCCATGTCGAGCTGCTTCTGCGCCTGCGCCAGAAGGAGCGGGAGCTGCGCCGGGTCGGCTAACGCGATCCGGCTTTCGAACGCTTCACCAGCGGCGCGCCCCAGGCCGCCGCCGATACTCGGCTGCTCGAATCAGGGTGAGGACCCGGTCGAGATCTTTCAGCAGATCCGCCTCCTCGCGCCGCGCTGCCGCAGCCGCCTCCGGATCGCCGCTGAACTTCTGACGTGCCTGCGCGAGAGTCAGGGCGCGCTCCACCGCCTCCCGTTCGGCATGCAGGGCAAGCCAGTTCGGATCGGTTTCCGTCGCTGAATCGGCGTGTTCGCCCTCCACGGTTCCCAGTCCCTTCCCGCGCCGTTGCCGGTAGGAACGCGCGAGACCCGCGAACCGTGCCGCACGACCTGCGGCGCGATGTCATGCCGGTGTCATCTACCTGTCGTAACCGCGCAGCCATCGGGCGGCTGGCGCTGGATCTCTCAAGGATCGGCCGCAAGGCTCTGCCGCGGGCATGAGCATGCCGGCGGAGCAGCGCAGGCTCCAGCCCGACGGCAACGGAGATTCCATGAGACCCTTCGCTTACGCGCTCGCCGTCGGCCTTGCGACGGTACAGCTGGCGTCTGCGGCGCTGGCCGCCGACATCACCGGAGCCGGGGCTACGTTCCCCTTCCCGGTCTACTCGAAGTGGGCCGAGGCCTACCGGAAGGAATCCGGCTCGGGTCTTAACTATCAATCGATCGGATCCGGCGGCGGGATCAAGCAGATCCAGGCCAAGACGGTCGATTTCGGCGCCACCGATGCGCCGCTGAAGGGCGAGCAGCTGGCCAAGGACGGCCTTGTCCAGTTCCCCACCGTGATGGGCGGCGTGGTGCCGGTGGTGAACATCGCGGGAATCGAGCCGGGCAAGCTCAAGCTGACCGGCGACGTGCTCGCCGACATCTACGCCGGGAAGATCGCCAAGTGGACTGATCCGCGGATCGCGAAGCTCAATGACGGTCTGAAGCTGCCCGACACGAACATCACGCCGGTCTACCGCTCCGACGCCTCGGGCACGACCAACATCTTCACCACCTACCTGTCCCAGGCTTCGGAGACGTGGAAGAAGGAGTACGGCGCGGCCACGACGATCTCCTGGCCGGTCGGTCAGGGCGGCAAGGGCAACGAGGGCGTGACCGCCACCGTGAAGCAGGTGCCGAATTCCGTCGGCTACGTCGAGTCGGCTTACGCCAAGCAGAACAAGCTGGCCTACGCCCTGCTGCAGAACAAAGCCGGCAAGTTCCCGCAGCCCGACGACAAGGCGTTTCAGGCGGCGGCCGCCAGCGCGGACTGGAAGTCGGCCCCCGGCTTCGGCATCTCGCTCACCAATCAGGCGGGCGAGGATGCGTGGCCGATCACGGCGGCGACCTTCATCCTGGTCCACAAGGACCCGGCCGATCCGGCCAAGGCCGCCGATGTGCTCAAGTTCTTCGACTGGGCGTACAAGAACGGCGACAAGCTTGCCTCGGATCTCGACTATGTTCCGCTGCCGGACAACGTCGTGGCGCTGATCCACGAAGAGTGGAAGAACGTGAAGGGCAAGGACGGGAAGCCGGTTTACAACATGTAAGTCCAACGGGGAGGAGGCTTCGACCTCCTCCCTCGCTTCTGAGATCCCGCCGCGCTACCACGTTATCCTTCGCAGAGAACCGCGGATGTCTGCTTTGACTGAAACGATTGCCCTCGGCCGAACCCGTACGTCGGCGGCGCGGAAGGGACCGAGCCGGAACATGGACGCCGTGTTCCGCGGCTGCGCGTACGGCGCGGCGTTGCTGGTGCTGACCGTCCTCGTGGGGATCATCGGCTCCATCGTCTACGGCGGCCTGCCGGCCTTCCGGGAATTCGGCTTCGGCTTCCTGACCTCCAGCGTCTGGAACGTCGGGACCGAACAGTACGGCGCGCTCGTGGCCGTGATCGGAACGGTGATGTCGGCGCTCCTGGCCCTCGTGATCGGCGTCCCGGTCTCACTCGGCATCGCCATCTACCTGACGCAGCTCTGCCCCGGCTGGGCGCGCAAGCCAGTCGCGATGACGATCGAGCTGCTCGCCGCCGTGCCGAGCATCATCTACGGAATGTGGGGCCTGTTCATCTTCGCCCCGCTCTTCGCCCGCTTCGTCGAGATCCCGATCTCGAACATCGTCGAGGGCCTGCCGATCGTCGGGACCGTGCTGTATGCCCGCATCCCCTCGGGCGTCGGCGTGCTCACCGCCGGCATCATCCTGGCGATCATGATCGTGCCGTTCGTGGCCTCGATCGCCCGCGACATGCTCGACCAGATCCCCACGATCCTGCGCGAGAGCGCCTACGGCGTCGGCTGCACCACCTGGGAGGTGACGCGCTTCGTCCTGATCCGGCACGCCTCGGTGTCGATCATCGGCGCGATCATGCTCGGCCTCGGCCGTGCGCTCGGCGAGACCATGGCGGTGACCTTCGTGGTCGGCAACGCCAACCGCCTCTCGGCCTCGATCTTCGATCCCGGCTCGACCATCGCGTCCCGGATCGCCAACGAATTCAACGAGGCGGACGGCATGCAGCTCAACGCCCTGATGGCGCTCGGCTGCATCCTGTTCGTCATCACCTTCATCGTCCTGATCGCCGCGCGAATCCTGACGTCACGCGTGCGGGTTGCTTGAGGAGCCCCATGGACGCGATCAACACACTCGCTGCGCCGCCGCTCGTGCAGAGCCGGGTCCGCCCCGGCCGGCGCCGGGCGGACGCCATACTCCGCGGCTTCTGCGCCTTCGCCACGCTGCTCGGCATCATCGTGCTCGGCTCGATCCTGCTGATGCTGATCGTCGAAGGCGTGCGCGGCTTCACGCCGACGCTGCTGACGCAACCGACCCCGGGTCCGGGCAGCGAGGGTGGCGGCATCGCCAACGCGGTGCTGGGCAGCCTGATCCTGACCACGATCGGCATCGTCATCGCGACCCCGGTCGGCGTGATGGCCGGGACCTTCCTGGCGGAATACGGCCGGACCTCGAAGCTGGCCGTCCTGATCCGCTTCCTCAACGACATCCTGCTCTCGGCGCCGTCGATCCTGATCGGCCTGTTCGTCTACACGCTGATGGTGCGGCCCATGGGCAGCTATTCCGGCTGGGCCGGCGGCATCGCGCTCGCGATCATCGCCACGCCGGTGATCGTGCGGACCACCGAGGACATGCTGAGCCTCGTGCCGGGCACCCTGCGCGAGGCCGGCGCGGCGCTCGGCGCTCCGCCCTCCATGGTGATCATGAAGGTCAGCTGGCGCGCCGCCTCGGCCGGCATCGTGACGGGTATCATCCTGGCGCTGGCCCGCATCGCCGGCGAGACCGCGCCGCTCCTGTTCACCGCCCTCAACAACAACAGCTGGTTCAGCCCCGACCTCATGGGTGGCGTCCCGAACCTGCCGGTGATGATCTACCAGTTCGCGCTCTCGCCCTATGCCAACTGGCAGCAATTGGCCTGGGCCGGAGCGCTCCTGATCACCATGACCATCCTCGCCCTCTCCGTGATCGCCCGCTTGGTGATCAAGCCGCAGCGTGCCCGCTGAAGCGCGAGCCGAAGGATTAGCCCGATGAGCCATGCTGCAGCGACCGCCGCCGAGCCCCTTATGCAGCCTTCCGCCAAGGCCGGTGCCGACACCAAGGCGCCCGTCCGGATCGCCGTGAAGGGGCTGAACTTCTACTATGGCCAGTTCCACGGCCTGAAGGACATCAACCTCAACTTCCATGATCGGCAGGTGACCGCCCTGATCGGCCCGTCGGGCTGCGGGAAGTCGACGCTGCTGCGCACCTTCAACCGGATCTACAGCCTCTATCCGGAGCAGCGCGCCGAGGGCGAGATCCTGCTGGACGGCGTCAACATCCTGGATTCGAAGGTCGATCTCAACGATCTCCGCGCCCGGGTCGGTATGGTGTTCCAGAAGCCGACGCCCTTCCCGATGTCGATCTACGACAACGTCGCCTTCGGCATCCGCCTCTACGAGAAGCTGCCGAAATCGGAGCTCGACGACCGGGTCGAGGCGTCGCTGCGCAAGGCGGCGCTCTGGGACGAGGTCAAGGACAAGCTCAAGCAGTCCGGCATGGGTCTGTCGGGGGGGCAGCAGCAGCGTCTGTGCATCGCCCGCACCGTAGCCCAGCGCCCGGAGGTGATCCTGTTCGACGAGCCGACCTCGGCGCTGGACCCGATCTCGACGGGCCGGATCGAGGAGCTGATCGAGCAGCTGCGCGACGAATTCACCATCGCGATCGTCACGCACAACATGCAGCAGGCGGCGCGCATCTCGCAGTTCACCGCCTTCATGTATCTCGGCGAGCTGATTGAATTCTCACAAACCGAAAAAATGTTCATGAACCCGACCGAGCGGCGCACGCAGGACTATATCACCGGCCGCTTCGGCTAAGCTGTTTCGAAGACCGGTTTCCGCGCCATCGCGACCCGGGCGCCGCGGCGGCCGGGCGGGATCGCGGCAACCGGGTGGGATCGCACGTCCTGGCCCCCATCGAAGGATCCACTCATGCCCGGCCATATCGTTACCTCCTACGACACCGATCTCGAAAACCTCCGTCGCTCGATCTCGGAGATGGGCGGCGTGGCGGAGAAGATGACCACTGAGGCGACCGACGCCCTAGTGCGCCGCGACGACGGGCTCGCCCAGGCGGTGATCCTCGCCGACAAGCGCCTGGACGCCCTCCAGAGGGACATCGAGGAGCGCTCCGTCCTGCTGATCGCCCGGCGGCAGCCCCTGGCGATCGACCTGCGCGAGACCATCTCGGCGATCCGCGTCTCCGGCGACCTGGAGCGGATCGGCGATCTCGCCAAGAACGTGGCCAAGCGCGTCGTGGCGATCTCCGATCAGGCGCCGGCGCAGAAGATCGTGCTTGGCGTGCGCCACATGAGCGACCTCGCGGAGGGCCAGCTGAAGGACGTGCTGGACGCCTATGCGAGCCGCGATATCGAGGCGGCCCACGACGTGTGGGAACGCGACGGCGAGATCGACGCGCTGTACAATTCCCTGTTCCGCGAGCTCCTGACCTACATGATGGAGGATCCGCGCAACATCTCGTTCTGCACGCACCTTTTGTTCTGCGCCAAGAACGTCGAGCGCATCGGCGATCACACGACCAATATCGCCGAGACGATCCACTACCTCGCCACGGGCGAGACGCTCGCCGGCGAGCGACCGAAGAACGATGCGTCGAACTACGTGACGGTGGATGGGGGGCTGGCGCCGTGAAGCGCTTCCCGGAGCGCAGGATCCTGGGGGCGTCCCTGGGGGCGTCGCCGCCGTGACGGTCGGTTTGGGTTGAGGCTGGGCGGAGCCTCCGGCACCATTGCCGCGTCCGCCGCGAGAACGGGTCATCGAAGGTGAGTATGCAAGTCCTGATCGTCGAGGACGAGGAGGCATTGACCACGCTGCTGCGCTACAACTTGGAAGCCGAGGGCTTCCTGGTGGATTCAGCGGCAAGGGGCGACGATGCGGAACTGCTCCTGGCCGAGCGCATGCCCGACCTGGTCCTGCTCGACTGGATGCTGCCCGGCCTGTCCGGAATCGAGCTTTGCCGCCGAATCCGGGCCCGGCGGGAGACCGAGCGGCTGCCGGTGATCATGCTGACCGCCCGGGGCGAAGAAGGTGACCGGATCCGCGGTCTCGGGACGGGCGCGGACGATTACATCGTCAAGCCGTTCTCGGTTCCGGAACTGCTCGCCCGCATCCGCGCGCTCCTGCGCCGGGCCAAACCGGCCCATGTTTCCGATCGTCTGGCCGCCGGCGACCTCGAACTGGACCGCACCGGCCATCGGGTGCGTCGGGCCGGCGAGGAGCTGCACCTCGGCCCCACGGAGTTCCGGCTGCTCGAATTCCTGATGCTGGCCCCGGGCCGGGTCTTCTCCCGCGAGCAGCTTCTCGACGGGGTCTGGGGTCACGACGTCTACATCGACGAGCGCACCGTCGACGTCCATGTCGGACGCCTGCGCAAGGCGCTGAATGGCCCACGCCAGACCGATCCGATCCGCACGGTGCGCGGTTCCGGCTACGCCTTCGACGAAACCTTCTCCCTCGAAGCCTGAGTCGCCAAGTCCCGGTTTCAAAAGGTCGAGACCTTTTGCGGGTGCAGGGCAGAGCCCTGATGTTGGACGAAGCCCGAGCGTCAGGGCTCCGCCCCGACACCCTGCCAAAGGGCAGCCGCCCTTTGGGAACCCCGATCAGCGGATGAGCGCAGCGCTCCGGTTAGCGGCCGGCACGGAGGCCAGAGCCTGGAGCACCGTGCCCTCGGTGAGGATCTGGGGCAGCACCTGGGGCTCACCGGCACCTTTGTAGAGCAGGTAGAGCGGAACACCACTCCGGCCGTGCTTCTCCAAAAGGCGCGTGATCTCAGGGTTCTGGTTGGTCCAGTCACCCTTCAGATAGGTGATGCCCCGCTCGGCCAACGCGGCCCGCACGGCCTTCGTGGACAGGGAGGTCGTCTCGTTGACCGCGCAGGTGATGCACCACGCGGCGGTCATGTTGACGAAGGCCGGCTTGTGCGCAGCCGCCAGAGCGTCGAGGCGGGCCTGCGTGAACGGCTCGATCCCGCCGGCGGCGGCCTGCGCAGTCGGCGTGGCACGGTCCTGTGGGAGGGTGGACACGAGGGCCACCACGGCGATCAGGGCGAGCGCCGCACTGACCTGCGCGATCCGGCGTGCCCCGGGGGCGGCGGCGCGCCCGCGCTCCCAGGCCCAAGCAGAGAAACCCACCAGCACGAGGCCGATCAGGGCCGCCAGAAGGCCGCGCGGATCGACCTGCTGCGCCAGGACCCAGACCAGCCAGGCCACGGTGGCGTAAACCGGGAAGGCGAGCACCTGCTTGAGCGTCTCCATCCAGGCACCCGGCCGCGGCAGCGCCCGGAGGGCCGGGGGCCAGAGAGTGAGAGCCAAGAACGGCAGAGCGAGGCCGAGCCCGAGGCTCGCGAACACAGCAAGCGCCACGGCTGCGCTCTGGGTCAGCGCGAAGCCGACTGCCGAGCCCATGAACGGCGCCGTGCAGGGCGTCGCCACCAGCGTGGCCAGCACGCCCGTGAAGAACGACCCACTCAGGCCAGACCGTCGGGCCAGGCGATCGCCGACACCCGCGAGCCGTCCTCCGACCTCGACCACGCCGGACAGGTTCAGGCCCATCGCGAAGAGCAAATAGGCGAGCCCGGCCACGACCAGGGGCGATTGCAGCTGGAACCCCCAGCCGATCGCCGCCCCTCCGCCCTTCAGGGCGATGAGCACTCCAGCCAGACCAAGGAAACTCGCCAACACGCCGGCCGTATAGGCGAAGCCGTGCAGGCGCAGGCGGGCCGGACCCTCGCCCGCATGCCGCACGAGGCTCAACACCTTGATCGACAGGACGGGGAAGACGCAGGGCATCAGGTTGAGGATGAGGCCGCCGAGAAAGGCGAAGGCGGCGGCCGCGGCAAACGTCAGCAGATCGAACTCGGGCGCGGCGGCCCCGGTCGGACTCGCCGCAACGGGGTCCGGCGGAGCGGTCGCGGTCGGAAGCACCGGCTCGTCGCCATACGCGAAGGCGAGGCGGCGGCTGCCGGATTCCGTCACCTCGTCCAGGGTCAGCACACCCGGAAGGGCCGTGGGCGCCGCTTCGGTCGGGCTGCTCCGCGCGACGGTGAGGTGCAGCCCGGTGCCGTCGACCGCCATCAGCTGCGCGGCCGCGTTGTCGATCGCGGTCTCGGCATACGGGAAGTAGGCGGCGTTCCGGATCGTGTCGGGCTTGAGCCCCGACGCCGCGAAATCGAGCTGCAGGGTGTCGCCCTGGCTCGACAGGCTCAGCGGCCAGAGCGCAGGGGTGGGGAGGGCGGCCCGGGCGCGGACGAACAGGACTGCGTTGTCCGGGTCGGGACGCGGCTCGCCCACCGGCAAGGTGAGGGCGAGATCCGCGGAGCCCGGCACGCACTCGGTCTCGCAGACGAGGTAGGTCAGTTTGGCCTGAATCTGCACCGGGTTGGCCGGATCGAGGCTCGGAGGCGGCGTCACGGGGACGAGGAGCGTGACCTCACCCTCGTAGCCGTAGTTCATCAGCGTCGCGATCGGGATCCGCTCCGGCGCCGGCCACTGGAGCGCCCCGGCGTTGAAGCCGGCCGGCAGGGTCCAGGTCACCTCGGGCGGTAGGCCCGAATCCCCCGGGTTGCGCCAGTAGACGTGCCAGCCGGGCTTCACCTGCATCCGCACGGCAAGGGTGAAGGGCTGCGCCCCCGCCACCGCGGCGGCCTCGGCCACGAGGCTCGACCGCACAAGATCCGGCGGCGTGCGCAGGCCCTGCGCCAGAGCCGCCGACAGGCTCGCGGCGAGGACCAGGATCGGGAGGACAAGGCGGCGGATCATGCTGTCCCTTCGCGCGCCGGGCGGCCGCGGTTTCAGGCCCGGCGTTCGGGCTGTTCCGTGACGACGCGCTTACCACGAAGGGGTGTGGCGGTCGCGCGTCGCGGCCTCAACCGGGCAGCGGCGCCGTGGCGCGTGCCAGCCAGTCGCGCGCTCCGGCATCGAGTTCCGGCGACAGGGCCTCGCGGACTCGGGCATGGTAGGCGTCGATCCAGGCGCGCTCCCCCGGTTCGAGCAGCTCGGTCTGGATCAGATTCCGATCGTAGGGCGCCAGCGTCAACGTCTCGAAGCCGAGCATCGGGCGCTCGCCATCCGTGATAGCACGCGTCTCGACCAGAACGAGGTTCTCGATCCGGATGCCGTAGGCGCCGGCCGCGTAGTAGCCCGGCTCGTTCGACAGGATCATGCCGGGCTCGAGCGCCACCGTGCCGGTCTTGGCAATCCGTTGCGGCCCCTCGTGCACCGACAGGAAGGCGCCGACCCCGTGGCCGGTGCCGTGATCGAAATCGAGCCCCGCCTGCCACAGGGGCGCCCGGGCGAAGGCATCGATCTGCGCGCCGGTCGTCTTGGTGGGAAACACCGCCCGGGCGATGGCGATATGGCCCTTCAGCACCCGGGTGAAGCGATCGCGCATCGCCGCGCTCGGCGCGCCCACCGCGACAGTGCGGGTGATATCGGTGGTGCCGTCCGGGTATTGCGCACCGGAATCGATCAGGAACAGCTCGCCCGCCCGGACCGCCCGGTCGCTGGCGCGGGTGACCCGGTAGTGGACGATCGCCCCGTTGGGGCCGGATCCCGAAATGGTCGGGAACGAGACGTCGCGCAGATCGCCGCCCGCGGCGCGGAAATCCTCCAGTGCCTCGACCGCGGCGATCTCGGTGAGGCCGCCGGCCACGGCGGCCGCGTCAAGCCACGCCAGGAAGCGGACGACGCTGGCCCCATCGCGCAGATGGGCGGCGCGCGCGCCCGCGATCTCGGCGGCATTCTTGACCGCCTTCATCGCGGTGATCGGATCCTTGCCGACATCGACCGTGCCGCCGGCCGATTCGATCCGTTCCTTGAGGGCGACCGCGCCCGTGGCTGCATCAAGCCGGACCCGGGCGCCGCTGAGCGAGGCCAGCCCATCCTCGAGCTCGGCCCGCGGCAGGATCTCGGCGAGGGGCGCGAGGGCGACGCGCAGGTCCTGATCGACGACCGGCGAGGCCAGGAAAAGGCGCGCCTGCCCCTCGCGCGGCAGGATCGCGTAACCGAGGGCCAGGGGCGTATGTCCGACATCGGCGCCGCGGAGGTTGAAGGCCCAGGCAAGGTTGTGCGGATCCGAGATCACCAGGGCGTCGCAGCCAGCCTCCGTCAGGCTGTCCCGCACCCGGGCGAGCTTGTCGGCGACTGCCTCGCCCGCCAGCGCGTCCGGATGGCGGATGGCCCGGCCGGCCGGCGGCTTCGGCCGACCGGCCCAGACGGCGTCCACGAGGTTCGGCACGGCCCGCAGGGAACCGCCCGCCTTCGTGGCCGCCCGTTCCAGGCGGGCCAATCCGTCCGGTGTGTGCAGCCACGGGTCGTAGCCCAGCACCTGATCGCGCTTGAGATTGGCTCCGATCCAGGCCTCGGGCGTCGTTTCGGCCAACGGCACGATCGTGAGCATGCCGGTATCGACCTGCTCGGGCGCCTGAAGCGTGTAGCGGCCATCCACCACCAGGGCTGCGAATTCCGCCAGAATCACCGCTGTCCCGGCCGACCCGGTGAACCCCGTGAGCCAGGCGAGGCGCTCGGCGTCGGCGGGGACGTATTCGGACTGGTGCTCGTCGGCACGCGGCACGACGAAACCGTCGACCCCCGTCTCGCGCAGGGCGGCCCTCAGAGCCTCGATCCGTTCCGGCCCTTTGCGATGGCCCGGATCATCGAAGGTCTGGAAGCGCTGGCGTGGTTGGGACGGTGGCGGCTCGATCATGGCGGGAGGGTAGAGCGCTCGCCGCCGGCATGGCAACCGACCCAGCATCGGGAATGCAGGGTGAGGGCGCGCAGGATGCCCGTACAGGTTGTCAGCCGAACGCCATCATGCGGTGCGCAGCCCAGCAATTGGTGACGCGCATCCCTTACTCAACATGAAAAAATCGCGAACAATCTTATCACGCCGTGGGTTTTGGCCTATCTCGGGATCATGGCACGTCGCGTTTACTACCGGATCAGCGACAGACCGGATGGCTGCTTCGACGCCATCGTGACGGTCGAACCCGATACTGTCGTTCGCCGTGAGGGCTTCGCGTCGCTCGCGGAGGTCGAGGAGTGGATCGAGGGCCTGCGTGCCCTGATGGCCGCGCTTGGCGCGCCGGTGTCGCAGTGCTTCGAGGATCCGGCTCACGCGCAGCCGGCCGAGGCCGGATCCAGCCGTGTCTGCCCGCCCGGCAAGGTCCGAGCCGGGCGCTGAGGGCGCCGGCATCGAACAAACGTGATCCGCGCGGACATTTAACGGGTCGGAGACCGGCACGGGCCCGGGCCTTACGCCGGCCCATCGCACCGGCATGCGCGCGGTTCAGCGCCGATGGCGTCGCACGGGGCGCGCGGCCGCGCCGCCGCGCATCAGCACGAGGGCGACCCAGCCCTCGATCAGACCACGGCGCACGAGGGCGAAGCCCTGGTGCCGGTAAGCCGAGAGAACGCCCGGGACATCGCGCTCGATCAGGCCGGACAGGACCAGAACGCCGCCGGGTGCCACCACCCGCGTCAGCGAGGGGGCGAGGAGCCGCAGCGGCCGCGCCAGGATGTTGGCGAAGACCAGATCGAAATGGCGCGGACGGGCCGCAAGCGGGTGGCGCACACCGGGGCCGAGATAGAGCTTGAGATAGGGGCCGAGACCGTTGGCGCGGGCGTTCTCGCGAGCCGTGAGCACCGCCTCCGCGTCGAGATCGCCGGCCACGATGGGCTGGCGCAACGCCTTGGCGGCCGCGAAGGCCAGGATGCCGGTGCCGGTGCCGACATCGAGGATATGGGCCGGCCGCCGCCGTTTCAGCACCTGGACCAGCGCCCGCAGGCAGCCGAGCGTCGTCCCGTGGTGCCCCGTGCCGAAGGCCAGCGCCGCCTCGATCTCGATCGGCAGATCGTTGGCGCGCACCGCTTCCCGGTCGTGCGAGCCGTGAACGATAAAGCGCCCGGCCCGGACGGGCTTCAGCCCCTCCAGCGACGCCCGCACCCAATCCTGCTGGTCGATCGTACGGAATTCGGCCGCGTCGGCCGCGTCGCCGATCACCGGCCGGATCAGTGCGCGGACGTAGTCTTCATCGGGTGCATCCGCAAAATAGGCTTCGAGCCGCCACGTGCGTCCATCCTCATCCTCGAAAGCCGCGACAGCGGTCTCGGTGGGATCGAACATCTCGCCCAGAAGATCGGTCATGGCCCGCGCCGAGCGCTCGTCGGTCAGCAGGCACAGGACGTGGGACGGGCGATGGGGCGGCAAACCTTCCAGCATGGGTCCGGGCTGTAACGCCGACGCGCGCGACATCACAGGGGGCAAGCGGATGCCGATGCGAAAAAACCGACGCCGCCCGGCGGGATCGGCCGGGGCCCTCACGGTCGCGGCGCGGTTTGTTGCGCTGGAGACACAAGCAGCAATACTCACTTCGTTGACGTTCTAAATCACTATCTCGGTCAAAAATGTGTGGTTAGACAGTCTCGGCTTCCCGAAGCCAGACCCCTCAACTCCGGCACGCCACTCATTCGTGAGTTGGCGCGCCAGTTTTGACAGGCACACATATCTGATGACCGCCCCCTTCTTCATCAGTGTCGCACTCGCCAGTGCCACCACTTGCGCCGCGTGGCTGTGGGGACTCGTCGTGGCGGCCGGCATGACTTCGTTGCCGGAGGCCGGATCGACCGAGCGGCGCGACCCCCGGACCTGGTGAAAAGCCGGACCGCGAATCGCCAATGCGCACGCACAGGAATGCGGCATCGTGCCCGGGCGTTAACCACAGGGCACAGCGCAACCGAGCGGAACCCGCTCCGCGGAGCGACGTTTTTGGCCGGCTTTCGACGTGAAACGCGATGAAGCAGGGTGCGTACCGCGTGACCAAGTCCAGACGTTCCGGCCGCTTCGGGCCCGTGGTCGTCACCGAGCCGTCGGCGCCCGCGCGCCCACCGCGTGAACGGCTTTTCGGCGGCCCGACCCCCGATGGGCCGTTGCCGGGGCACCTTCTCGTCCTGCTCAGCCGCCTGCATCGCGCGGAGAATGCTCCGAAGGAGCCCGGCGACCCGGCGCATGGCTGAGCGCCGCACGCGCGCGGGTTGTTGGCCGGGCGCCAAGCGGTGTTTATGCTCCCCGTGATACCCGACCGGATATTACGGACGGCGACAAAGGGGACCTTCAGCCATGCGCCCGACCCGACGCCTCCTTGTCGCGCTTACCCTCGGGGCGCTGGCGCTCGGCTCAGCGTCCCACGCGGCGCAGGCGGGGGATCCCGTCGTGGTGTTCGCGGCGGCCAGCCTCAAGAACGCGCTGGACGATGCGACCGCGGCCTGGGCGAAGGAAACCGGCAAGACCGCACGCATCTCCTATGCGGGCTCGAACACCCTCGCGAAGCAGATCGAGGCGGGCGCGCCTGCCGACCTGTTCATCTCGGCGGACCAAGCCTGGATGGACGATGTGGCCCGGGCCGGCCTGCTGAAGCCGGGCTCGCGGATCAACCTGTTGCGCAACGCGCTGGTTCTGATCGCTCCAGGGCCGAAGAACGCCGGTTCCGATCCCCGGGTCGCCCTGGCGCCGGATCTCGGCACGACGCTGACCAAGCTGCTCGGCGGCGGCAAGCTCGCCATGGCGACGATCGATGCCGTACCGGCCGGCCGGTACGGCAAGGCGGCCCTGGAGAAGCTGGGGGCCTGGGAGGCCGTGAAGGGGCAGGTGGCCCAGGCCGACAATGTGCGCGCGGCCCTACTCTTGGTCGCCCGGGGCGAAGCACCGCTCGGCATCGTCTACGCCACAGATGCAGCCGCCGATCCCGGCGTGCAGGTGCTGGCCGCATTCCCGCCCGACAGCCATCCCCCGATCGTCTATCCGGCGGCCGTCATCCAGGACTCGCGTAACCCCGATGCCGCCGACTTGTTGACCTATCTGCGCGGCCCAGCGGCCCAGAGCGCTTTCGAGCGCCAGGGCTTCTCGGTGGTCGAGGCCCCCGCTGCCGGCCGGTAGCAGTTGGAGCCCCGCCATGCTGGACCTGACCCCGGCGGAGTGGACCGCCGTCGCCCTGAGCCTCAAGGTGGCCGCAGTCGCGACGCTCGCGAGCCTCGGGCCCGGCCTCGCGACCGCATGGCTCCTGGCCCGACGCCGCTTTCCCGGGCGGGCGCTCCTCGACGGGCTCGTCCACCTGCCGCTCATCCTACCCCCTGTGGTGACCGGCTACCTGCTGCTCCTGGCCTTCGGCCGGCGCGGCCCGGTTGGAAGCCTGTTGGCGGAGGTCGGGGTCGTCCTGGCGTTCCGCTGGACCGGGGCGGCTTTGGCCTGCGCGATCATGGGCTTCCCGCTGATGGTGCGGGCCATGCGGCTGTCGATCGAAGCGGTGGATCGCCGGATCGAGCAGGCGGCCGGGACTCTGGGCGCGAGCCCTCTGTCGGTCTTCCTCACCGTCACGCTGCCGCTCAGCCTTCCGGGCTGCATCGCGGGCGCCGTGCTGGCCTTCGCCAAAGCGATGGGGGAATTCGGCGCCACCATTACCTTCGTGTCGAACATCCCGGGCGAGACCCAGACGTTGCCCTCGGCCATCTATACGCTGACCCAGGTTCCAGGCGGGGAGGGGCCTGCGCTCCGCCTCACCCTGGTGTCGATCGCTATCTCGGTGACGGCGCTGCTCGCCTCCGAGTTCCTGGCCAATCGGCTGGGACGAAAGCTGGGCGCGGGCTAGTTGGCCGTTTCCGTCCCGCCCTTCACACAGCCTGCGGCGCGCCCCGTATTATCAGGTCGGCGACCCGTCGGTGTTGGCATACGCGTAGGGGCCGCCCGCCTCCAGGGCTCGGCGATAAGCGGAGCGGGCGTGAATGCGCTCCAGCCACGCCAGGACCCGCGGCCCCGCCCCGGTGCCACGGGCCGCGAACGCCTCCAGCGGAAAGCTCATCATGATATCGGCGGCGGTGAAATCCGCGCCGCAGACATAGGGACCCTCGGCGAGTTCCGCCTCCCAGAAGGCCGCATGCCGGCGCAGGTCGGGATCGACGAAGCCACGCAGCACCGTCCCGGCGACCCGGCGAACGAGGGGCCGCAGCAGCCACGGACTACCCGGCGCGAGGCGGGAAAAGATCAGCTTCAGCAGGAGCGGCGGCATCGCCGACCCCTCCGCGTAATGCAACCAATAGATGTAGCGCCTGCGGGCCTCCGTCTCGGCCGCCGGCACCAGGGCGCCCCCCGCCTTCTCGGTCAGGTAGGCGACGATCGCCCCGGTCTCCGCGACCACGACCCCGTTGTCGGTGATCACGGGCGCCTTGCCCAGCGGGTGGATGGCGACGAGGTCCGGCGGCGCCCGCATGGTCCGGGGATCGCGCGCATAGCGCTTCACCGTGTAGGCCAGCCCGAGTTCCTCCAGCAGCCAGAGCACGCGCTGCGAGCGGCTGTTTTCAAGATGATGGACCGTGATCATCGCGACTGTGTTCCTGCCGGCGCAGGACCACGCCGCCCCGTTGGTTACCCGAGTCGCCGCGCGTGAGCATCCAGGTCGATGTCGCCCTGCGCCGCGGCGCCTTCGCACTCGACGCGGCCTTCGAGGCCGGGCCGGGGCTGACGGCGCTGTTCGGGCGCTCGGGCTCAGGCAAGACCACGCTGATCGACCTGATCGCCGGGCTCGCCCGGCCCGATCGAGGTCGGATCGTCGTGGACGGCACCACGCTGGTGGATACGCGCACCGGCCTCTTCCTGCCGCCCCATCGCCGACGGGTGGGCGTGGTGTTTCAGGACGCGCGGCTGTTTCCGCATCTCAGCGTGCGAACCAACCTCGCCTACGGTCGCGTCTTTGCCCGCCACCGGGCCGACCCCGCGCACCTCGACGCAATAGTCGGCATGCTCGGCATCGTTCACCTGCTCGACCGCCGGCCCGCCGGGCTCTCCGGCGGCGAGCGCCAGCGGGTCGCCATCGGACGGGCGCTCCTGGCCCGGCCGCGCCTCCTGCTGATGGACGAGCCCCTTGCGGCCCTCGACGAGGCCCGCAAGGCCGAGATCCTCCCTGCGATCGAGCGCCTGCGCGACGAGGCCGGCGTGCCGATCGTCTATGTGAGCCACGCGGTCTCGGAGGTCGCGCGACTCGCCACCAAGGTCGTCGTTCTGGAGGCGGGCCACGTGGCCGCCGTCGGGTCCGCGGAAGCGATCCTGCGCCGGGCCGATCTCGCGCCGGTCCACGACGCCGAAGCCGGCGCACTGCTCGACATGGTGGTGGAGGCGATCGATCCGGACACCGGTCTTACGCGCCTTACCGGCGCCGCGGGGCGCCTGCTGGTGCCGGGGCTCGCGCGCCCGATCGGGACGCGCCTGCGCGTGCGTATCCCCGCCCGCGACGTGCTGATTGCGACCACGCCGCCCCGGGGCCTCAGCGCGCGCAACATCCTGGCCGGTCGAATCAGCGGGATGACCGCTTCGGGCACCGAAATGGCCGTGGAGATCGCCTGCAACGACGCGCATCTCGTCGCGCGCATCACCCGGGCGGCCGTCCGCGACCTCGGGCTCACGATCGGGCAGCCGGTCCACGCCATCGTCAAGAGCGTCGCCTTCGACCCCGTGGGAATCGGCGAACTGCGCGCGTCTGTCGCAATCTGAGGCGGCCGAATACCGTTATTAACCGCGTTCTTCTTTTGAATACACAACCCTTGGTTAGGATTCGGACGCCACGATAGATTGAAAGGGAAAATCGAGCACAACTCTTAGAGGTAGACCGATGGGCATCAGACGCCTGCTCCATCGCCCGACAACCGCCGGACTCACCTGCCGCAGCGGCAGCTCCGCGGTGGAGTTCGCCCTCGTGGCACCAATGCTCCTGCTGCTCTTCGCCGGGATCGGCATGCTCGGGATCTGCCTCGGGGCGGCCCACAACCTGCGCCAGATCGCTGCGGAAGCGGCACGCGCGTCGGTAGCCGGCATCACCGACACGGAGCGTGCGACCCTCGCGCAGAACACCGTGAACCGCAGCCTGAGCACAGGCGCGATGTTCCGGCCGGGCAGCGTTGCCGTGCAGGTCGGATCCGACCCCAACGACGCGACGATCTACACCGTCACGCTCTCCGCCAACACCGCATCCCTGGGCATCAACGCCTTCTCGCGCCTGCTCCCGATGCTGCCCACCATCCTGCGCAGCACCATCAGCGTGCGGAAGGGGGGCCTGTGATCGGCTGGATCACGAGCCGGTTGCACCGCTTCGGCAAGGCTCGGGGCGGCAACGTCGCGATTCTCGTGGCGCTCGGCAGCACGTTCCTGTTGGCGGCCGGCGCCGTTGGGGTCGATCTGGGCCTCGTGTTCCAGGAACGGCGCAAGGCGCAGGCGGCGGCCGACATCGCCGCGATGATGGGGGCGATCGATCCGACCCAGGCCAACACGATGGCGCGCCGATCGCTGGGCGACAACGGCTACGGCAGCGCGGTCGCCACGGTGGATCCCGGCACCTATGACGCGAGCGTACCAGGGGTTGCACCGGCCAACCGCTTTCACCCGGGGTCGAGCCCGGCCAACGCGGTTCGGGTCGGGCTATCAACGGCGGTACCGATCACCTTCGGACGGACGATCGGGCTTGCCGGGTCGATTCCGCTCCGTGTCGTCGGGACGGCCGCCAGCGCGCAATTCGCGGCCTTCAGCATTGGATCCGGCACGCTCCAAGTCAGCAACGGCATCACCAATGCCTTGCTGGGTGCGATGCTCGGCACACAGCTGTCCTTGAGCGTGAACGACTACAATACGCTTCTCGGCACGCGCGTCGACGGGCTGCGGGTCCTCGATGCCTTGGCGACGAGCCTGAATCTCTCAGCGGCGAACTACGCCGACCTCGCGCAGGCCAACGCCAGCGTCGGGCAGATCCTGATGGCGCTTCGGGTCGCCGCGCAGGGCAACAACGGCGCGGTCAATGCCCTGACGGGCATCCTGAACGCGCTGCCGAATGCCGGTCCGACGGTCCCGATCGGCCAAGTGGATCCCCTCGGCGATGCCGCGGCGCTGGCGCCCCAGAGGGGCCTCGCGGGCGCCACTGTCGATGTGATGAGTGTCCTGGGCGCCACTGCCGCGCTGGCGAATGGCCAGAACCAGGTCTCGGTCGATCTGGGGGCCACGATACCGGGCCTTCTCTCCACCCGCCTGACCGTGGCGATCGGCGAGCGCCGCCGCAGTTCGGGCTGGGTCCGGCCGGGGGGGCCGAACGCGACGATCCAGACGGCGCAGACCCGGCTGCTGATCGAGGCCACGGCCTCCGCCCCCCTCGGGCTTGGAACGCTCACGATACCTATCTACGCCGAGGTCGCCCCCGCGCAGGCGACGCTCCAGGCGCTGAGCTGCATCGGCGGCGCGCGCCAGGTCACGATCAGCGCCCAGACCGGCCTCGCGACCCTGGCGGTGGCCAACGTCCCGCGCAGCGCCATCATCGGCGGCAACACCAGTCCGAACCTGTCGCAGCCGGCAACCTTGATCGCGCTTCCCCTGGTGAACGTGTCGGGACGTGCCGTGATGACCATCGGATCGACCACGCAGACCCTCGTCTTCAACGAGGCCGACATCACCAATCATACGGTGAAGACGGTGTCGGCGAGCGGTTTGACCCAATCCCTCACCGGCAGCCTGCTGGGCAGCCTGGCTTTGAACATCAACGGCATCGGCGTGAGTCCGCTGCTGCAGACGTCGCTCAGCGCGACCTTCGCCGCCCTGGCGCCGACCCTCGACCTCGTCCTGGACAGCACCCTACGAAGTCTCGGCCTGCGCCTCGGCTACGCGGATGTCGACGTGGACGGGGTGCTCTGCAGCCAGGCCGTGCTGGTCCAGTAGGGCCCAACGCGGCTAGTCGATCTGCGTCAGCAGCGTGAACGCGCCGAAGAGCAGCACGGCGCCGACCGACACGGCCAGCAGGATGAGCGCAGTGCGCGATTCCCGTACTTCCGGCGACATGGGCCTGCCCGATCTCACTGCCTCGTGGCTCGCGATCCCGCGAGACGCCGAGATACGCACCGAAGCCGCCGCCTGTCGACTTGCACCGGCGCCGCGCGCCCGACAGCTTGGCGGATCTGACGCCGCGTTTGACCGAACTCGGGGCGCGCGATGGTCTGCCCCAGCAGGAGGTCGATCCGGTGCTCCAGAAGCGGGGCTACCGGGACACGATCAGCTTCGTGCAAACTGTCGCATGGATTGATCCGGACCCGATCGGGATCTGGGCACCAGGACCCGCGGCGGCTCGGTCATCAATGTGGCTTTGACCCTCGGCTGCGCAAGCCCGAGCGCCTTCGCGGGGATGTTCCGCAGACAGGTCGGCGCACCCCCCTCGGCGTTCCGGGCGGAACGCCGACGATCACGGGAACGCGCAGAAATCGGTTGACAGGCGGCACGCGGGGCGCCGAGTTTGTACCGATCGGTACAAACGCTGGAGACGTGAACGATGTCCGACCGTCCGCCCCTTCCCCCCTTCACGGCCGAGACCGCCGCCCAGAAGGCCCGCATGGCCGAGGATACCTGGAACGGGCGCGATCCCGAGCGCGTCTCGCTCGCCTACACGCCAGACAGCGTCTGGCGGAACCGCAGCGAGTTCCTGACGGGGCGCCAAGCCATCGTGGCGTTCCTCACGCACAAATGGGAGCGGGAACTCGAGTATCGGCTGATCAAGGAGGTCTGGACCTTCAGCGGCGATCGGATCGCGGTGCGCTTCGCCTATGAGTGGCACGATGCGGAGGGGCGGTGGTTCCGCTCCTACGGCAACGAGAACTGGGAGTTCGACGCCCACGGCCTGATGCGCCGCCGGATCGCCAGCATCAACGATCGGGCGATCACCGAAGCCGACCGGAAATATCACTGGCCGCTCGGCCGCCGGCCCGACGATCATCCGGGCCTCACCGATCTCGGCCTCTGACCACAGTGACCGGCCGGGCCGAAACGCTCCAGAGGCTCGCGGAGGTGTTTCGCGAGCACGGCTACGAGGGCGCCAGCCTCGCAACGATCAGCCGAGCCACCGGTCTGGGCAAGGGCAGCCTGTACAACCTCTTCCCCGGCGGGAAGGCCGAGATGGCGGCCTGCGTGCTTGCAGAGATCGACGAGTGGTTCGAGGCCAACCTCTACGCACCCCTTCGCGAGGCGAAACAACCCGCGGAGGCGGTGTCGGCCATGTTCGACGCGGTCGAGACGTATTTCCGCTCCGGCCGGCGGGTCTGCCTTGTGGGGGTCGTGGCGCTCGGCTCGGAGCGCGACCGCTTCGGCGAGGCGGTGCGGAGCTATTTCGCGCGCTGGGTGGCGGCCCTGGCCGGCGCCCTTGAGCGGTCGGGCCGGGACATCGCGAGAAGCACGGCCCTCGCCGAGGAGATCGTCGCCCAGATCCAGGGGGCCATCGTTCTGGCCCGCGCCCTTGACGATCCCGCCGTTTTCACCCGTACCATAACGGCGCTTCGAGCCAGAGCCGCCTGAGCGAACTCAGCCATGCTCTTCCGCAATACGGCCGTGGGATCAAGCGCGGGTCCCTTCGCGCGGGCGGGAGAGGGACAGGGTGAGGGGTGCGACCCCTCGGGAGAGACCTGACCCCTAACCCCAACCCTCTCCCGCACGGGAGAGGGGACAGGTTGCGGTTGGCAGGGACGGATTTGTAAACCTCGCAAGGGCCGCCGTGGCGACCCCGAGCCTCAGGCGGCCGTGCGGCGCTCGACCATGCGGGCCAGGAACGCGCTGCCGACCGGGATGATCGAATCATCGAAGTTGTAGCCGGCATTGTGCAGGCCGGGGCCTGGATTGGCGCCGAGCCAGACATAGGCACCGGGCACCGCCATGGTCATGTCGGCGAAATCCTCGCTGCCCATCTTGGGCGTGACGTTCGGCTCGACCTTGTCGGCACCGAGGAGTTCGGTCGCGATCTCGGTGGCGGCCGCAGCCTGCTCCGGGGCGTTCTCCAGCACCGAGAACACGTCCTGGAGATCCACCGTGACCTCGGCGCCGTAGGCCGTGCCGAAGCCCGCCGCCAGCTCGCGCATGCGGGTGCCGGCGAGCGCGCGGATCTCCGGATCGAAGGTGCGGATCGTGCCGGCGAGATGCGCGGTCTCCGGGATCACGTTGTAGGCCGAGCCGGCCTCGATCCGGGTGATCGACAGCACGATCGACTTCAGCGGATCGGCATTGCGCGATACGATCGATTGCAGCGCCTGAGCGAGGCCGGTGGCAACGATGATCGGATCGGTGCCCCGATGCGGCTGGGCGGCGTGGATGCCCTTGCCGCGGATGTGGATGTCGAAGAAGTCGGCCGCCGCCATGATCGGCCCAGGGCGCAGCTTGATCGTGCCGGCGCCGCCGCCCGGCTGGTTGTGCAGGCCGTAGATCTCGTCGCAGGGGAATTTTTCGAAGAGCCCGTCCTTCAGCATCGCCCGGGCGCCGCCGCGGCCCTCCTCGGCGGGCTGGAACACAAACACCGCGGTGCCGTCGAAGTTGCGCGTCTCCGCGAGGTAGCGAGCGGCGCCGAGCAACATCGTGGTGTGACCGTCATGCCCGCAGGCGTGCATCTTGCCCGCATAGGTTGAGCGATAGGGGAGGTTGGTCTCCTCCTCGATCGGCAGGGCGTCCATGTCGGCGCGCAGGCCGATCCGGCGCCCGTTGTCGGTGCGGCCCTTGAGCAGGCCCACCACACCGGTGCCGCCGATTCCGCGATGCACCTCGCAGCCGAGCTTCTCCAGCATGTCGGCGACGATACCGGACGTGCGCACCTCCTCGAAACCGAGCTCCGGATGGGCATGGAGATCGCGGCGTAAGGCCGTCAGCTCGTCGGCATAGGCTTTGATGTGGTCGATCGGACTCATGTCTTACGCACTCTCGGGGTCGGGTGTTGGGGAGGGTGCCGGGCCGCTGCAGGTTTCCCCCGTCTCCGTGCGCCGGAACGGCGTCAGGGTGTCGAGGACGTCCACCGCCTCGGCGACGTGGGCGCGTTCCCGCTGCAAGTAATCGGCCACCGCGCGGCGCAGCGCCGGGTCGGCGATATCGTGGGCGGAGTGCATCAGCACCGGCCGGTAGCCCCGAGCGAGCTTGTGCTCCCCCTGCGCACCCGCCTCGACCCGCTTCAGACCCCGGGCAATCGCGAAATCGATCGCCTGATAGTAGCAGACCTCGAAATGCAGGAACGGGATGTCCTCGATGCAGCCCCAGTTGCGGCCGTAGAGCGCCGTATCGCCGATCAGGTTGATGGCACCCGCGATGTAGTCCCCCGCGCGCTTGGCCATCACGAGGAGCACGCGGTCGGCCATGCGCTCCGACAGCAACGTGAAGAACTTCCGGTTGAGGTAAGGCCGGCCCCATTTCCGCGAGCCCGTGTCCGTGTAGAACGCATAGAACGCGTCCCAGTGTGCCTCGGTGAGGTCCGCACCGGTCAGATGCTCAACCGTGATGCCGGGGGCCAGCGCGTCGCGGCGCTCCTTGCGGATGTTCTTGCGCTTCCGGGAGGCCAGGGCGGCAAGGAAGTCGTCGAACGTGGCGTAGCCGTCGTTCTCCCAGTGGAACTGCTGGTCGGTGCGTTGCAGGAAGCCCGCGGCACCGGCCCGGTCCCACTCGGCCTCGCGCATGAAGGTCACGTGGATCGAGGAGGCCTTGGTCTCGCCCCGGAGTGCCCGCAGGCCCGCGACGAGACCGGCCGTGGCCTCGTCCGGATCGGCCCCCGGAGCGATCAGGAAGCGCGGTCCGGTCACTGGCGTGAACGGGATGCTGACCTGGAGCTTCGGGTAATAGGACCCGCCGGCGCGCTCGTAGGCATCGGCCCAGCCGTGGTCGAACACGTATTCGCCCTGGCTGTGCGATTTCAGGTAGCAGGGCACGACGCCAAGCCGCTCGCCATCGCGCTCCACGGAGACATGGAGCGGTAGCCAGCCGGTCCGGCGCGAAACGCAGCCGGAATCCTCGAGCGCCGACAGGAAGGCGTGGGAGACGAACGGGTTGTGGGTCTCGTCGCCAGCCGCCGAGGTTTCGGCAGAGAAGGCGCAGGCATCCCATTCCGCCGCGCCGATATCCTTCAGTCCGGGCAGCGCCCGCACGGTGAGCGTGGGGGTTTCCGGCGTCGGCCCGGGTTCTTGCTTCATGGGCCCGAATCTAATCCCTGCCGGGACAGGAGCAAGCGGACGGATGCGCGCGGTGAAAGGAACGCCTTGTAATGAAAGCGACGGGGTCGCACGATCTCCGGATGTCGGCCAGGGACAAATCAGGAGCTGGTGTGACTCGCCCGCGGACAGACCTTCGGTTCCGTAGGGCACCTGAACGGCGCCCCCCGGACGACTTTGTCGAGGATATTCTGTGCGAGATGAGCAACCTCAATGCGCAGGATACAGACGTTCCGGGCACAATTTCCATTTCGACAGCGCTCGGCGCGCATGGGCCGCGCGTGAAATGGTATCCGGGCCGGGCCGGACGGACCTTGCCCTGCCTGATCGTTTCCGTCGAAGTCGATCCCAAGGTACGGGACGATTTCATTCAAACGCCCGTCTCCCGGGCAGCCGCACCGCAGGTGATCGCCTGGGTGCACCTGAACCACGCCGTGTTGCTCAACTTCTGGATCAATGGCGCGTCGTGGAGCCTCCGGGAAGTCTCGACCTTCCTCGACGGGCTGCGCAAGCTGCCTTGAACTTCCGTTCAGATAGCCGTGCCCCGAGCGGCTACTCCCGTTTCCGATTGGGCGCGTTCCTGGCTCGGGCCCATCCGTCGCTCAGGCGGCTGACGCAGATTAGGTCGTCGCTTCCCTTGCAGTCGAGGTAACCCTTCAGGACCTTGATCCGCTGGTCAGTCAGTCCCTTGAGGCAGCCGTTGTACTCCATCGCGTAGGCGGAGCCGCCATCAAGGCCCATGCTTTCGAGGGCGCAGGTGGCGTCCCGAAACGGCAGCCAAGCCTTCTGAGCCGCGCGCAGGTTGTCCTTCGCCTTCGGGTCGATCTTCTTCATTAGCTGGCCATAGACGGCGTTCAGCGCCTTATCGGCAGCCCCATAATCGGCTGCCGCACATTCGTTGAGATCCGCTTGGGTGGGGCCCTCGCACGGGTCGGCCGCCGATGCAGGGGTCGCTGCGAACAGGAGCACGGTGACGGCCGCCACCCTGCAGAGCTGAACCCTTCGCGGGTGCATCTCGGTCGAATGGCGTGTGACGACTTTCATCGGAAGAGCTCGAAACGGATGGTCCGTAGGAAAATTTACGGCACGAACCCCTCGAACACCATCTGGTCCGCGTGTGCGCCCGCACGGGCGCGCTGATCCGCGGTCCGCACCGTCCAGGCCATCACGGGGAACTGCCCAAGCAGCCGGCACAGGTAGGTCGGCGCGCAGGGGAGGTCGTCGACCCGCCAGGACAGGAAGTCGGGCCGGGTCTCGGCGAAGTGCAGAAGGTCGGACAGCGCCCGGCGCAGGCTCGGCGGCAGGGCCGCGTAGACCGGATCGTCCTGCGTCGTCTCCGCCACGATCCCCCGGGGAATCGTCGGGTACAGGTCGCGCAGGGCCCCGACCACCTGCGGGTCGAAGGATTTGAGCGCCACCGGCCCGTCATAGGCAGCCGCCACCTCGGCGGCGCGGGTGGCGAGCCGCAGGTCGCCGTCGTAGCGAGACTTCACCTCGATGATCACGGGCACCGCCCCGCCGATGGCTGCCAGGAAGGCCGACAGGGTCGGGATCGTCTCCGCGGTCCCGGCGATCGCCAGAGACGCGAGATCGGCGGCCGAACGCTCGGCCACCGCCTCGCTCGCTCCGGTCAGACGGCCGAGCGCGGCGTCGTGGAACACCATCGCCTCGCCGTCGCGGCTGAGCTGCACGTCGCACTCGATGGCGAAGCCGCCCGCAACGGCCGCCCGGGCCGCGGCCAGTGTGTTCTCTGGCCGGCCCGCAGCCCGGTCGTGCAGCCCGCGATGGGCGATCGGACGCGCGGTCAGCCAGGCGGGAGCCGCCACTGTCAGCGGACCTCGAACATTGCCTCGACCTCGACGGCGGCGTCGAGGGGGAGTTCGGCGACGCCGACCGTGGAACGGGCGTGCCGGCCCCGGTCGCCCAGCAGCTCGACCATCAGGTCGGAGGCGCCGTTCATCACCCCGGCTACCGCCGAGAAGCCCGGCGCCGCGTTGATGAAGCCGCCGAGCCTGACGCACTGCTCCACGGCGCGGTCGAGGTCGCCCACCGCGGCCTCGAGCTGGGCGAGGACGTTGAGCGCGCAGAGCCGGGCGGCCGCCTTGCCGGCCTCCGCCGAGACGTTGCCGCCAACCTTGCCCTTATGCTCCGCCGCGATGGCGCCGTCGGCGCCGAAGCAGACCTGGCCGGAGATCACCACGAGGTTGCCGCTGCGGACGAACGGCACGTAATTCGCCACTGGCGCAGCAGCTTTCGGCAGGGTGAGACCGAGCGTCTGCAGGCGTTCCTTGATCGTGCTCATCGGAGGCTCCGTCGCTGATCGAAATCCGCCGGAGCAGGAGCATGGCCGGACCCTTTCAGGCAAGGGGTGCCGCCCATGCGACGGGTAGAATTTGGGTGTTCCGAAGCATCGCGCAGACCTGCCGCGCGGATGCGGTGAACATTGAATCGTTGACAGGGCCGCGCGCTTTCATAGTAATCGCGCGCGTGCCGCCCCTGACTGAGGCGGCACTTTCATTTGGAGCCGGCTAACGCTTGCTCCGGGATCGATCGATAAACGGAGATGGCATCCGTGACGTCAGCCCTTCTGCCGACTTATGTCCGCGCGCCGCTCGCCTTCGAGCGCGGCGAAGGCGCTTGGCTCGTTACGGAGGGCGGCGAGCGATACCTCGATTTCGGCGCCGGCATCGCGGTGAACGCGCTGGGCCACGCCCATCCCCACCTGGTCGGTGCGCTGACCGAGCAGGCGAATCGGATCTGGCACACCTCGAACCTGTTCGAGATTCCCGGCGGCGAGCGCCTCGGCCAGCGCTTCGCGGAAGCGACCTTCGCCGACGTGGTGTTCTTCTGCAACTCGGGGGCCGAGGCCAACGAGGCGGCGATCAAGATCGCCCGGAAGTACCACGCGGTCGGCGGCCATCCGGAGCGCTACCGCATCGTCACCTTCGCGGGCGCCTTCCACGGGCGGACGCTGGCGACGCTCGCGGCCGGCGGGCAGCAGAAATACATGGAGGGCTTCGGGCCCAAGGTGGAGGGGTTCGATCAGGTCCCCGCCGGGGACTGGGCGGCCCTCGAAGCGGTGATCGGACCGGAGACGGCCGCGCTGATGATCGAGCCGATCCAGGGCGAGGGCGGCGTGCGGGTGATCCCCCACGCCGATCTCCGGCGCCTGCGCGAGATTTGCGACGTCAACGGCCTGCTCCTGATCATGGACGAGGTCCAGACCGGAATCGGCCGCACCGGCAAGCTGTTCGCCCATGAATGGTCGGGCATCACCCCGGACATCATGAGCGCCGCCAAGGGCATCGGCGGCGGCTTCCCGATGGGCGCCTGCCTCGCCACGCGCGAGGCCGCCCGGGGCATGACCGCGGGAACGCACGGCACAACCTTTGGTGGCAACCCGCTCGCCATGGCGGTGGGCAACGCGGTGCTGGACGTGGTGCTGGGCGAAGGCTTCCTCGATCAGGTCGCCCATTCCGGCCTGTTGCTCAAGCAGAAGCTCGCAGCACTTCGCGATCGGCATCCGCATGTCTTCGAAGAGATCCGCGGCGAGGGGCTGATGCTCGGCCTCAAGCTCGGCGTACCGAACACCGATTTCGCCGCTGCGGCGCGCAACGTGCATCTGCTGGTGATCCCGGCGGGCGACAACATCGTCCGCCTGCTGCCGCCGCTGACCATCGGCGCGGCCGAGATCGACGCGGCGGTCCAGCGCCTGGAGGCGACGGCATCCGAATTCGAGGCCGTGCGCGGCGCCGCCGAGTAGGCCCAAGCCGGGGACCCATGAACACCGCCCGCCGCCCCGCGGCGGGCGGTCCGAAGCGTTTCCGGACACGGTCGATTCCGCCGTGCCTGACGGAAATGCCCCTACAAGGAGGTAGAGTACGGTTCATGATCAGGTGATCGTTGAGCGGACTCTAGTTATTGTGACGCGATGAAAGCCCAGATGAACGGCCGGGCGAAGGCCCAGGCCCCGCACAGTGCCGGCCCCCGTCATTTCCTCGACCTCAAGGATTTCTCCGGGGCGGAGCTGCGCCGGGTCCTCGATGCCAGCGCCGCCATCAAGGCGGTGCGCCGCAAGGGCGAGCGCGCCGCCGAGCGTCCGCTCACGGGCAAGACCCTGGCGATGGTGTTCGACCGGCCCTCGACCCGCACCCGTGTTTCGTTCGACGTGGCGATGCGCGAGCTCGGGGGCGAGACGCTGATGCTCACGGGTTCCGAGATGCAGCTCGGCCGGGGCGAGACGATCGGCGACACCGCGCAGGTGCTGTCGCGCTTCGTCGACGCGATCATGATCCGCATCCTCGATCACGGGCAGATGCTGGAACTGGCCGAGCACGCCACCGTGCCGGTGATCAACGCGCTGACCAAGGTCTCGCATCCCTGCCAGATCATGGCAGACGTGCTGACCTTCGAGGAGCATCGCGGACCGATCCAGGGCCGGACCGTGGCGTGGTCGGGGGATGCCAACAACGTTCTGGAGAGCTGGGTCCACGCGGCGGCCCGGTTCGACTTCACCCTCAACGTGGCGAGCCCGCCCGAACTGGCGCCCCCAGCCGCGCTGATCGCCTGGGCCAAGCAGGAGGACGCGAAGCTCAACGTCACCACGGATGCCTTCGCGGCCGTGGATGGCGCGGACGCGGTCGTCACCGATTGCTGGGTCTCCATGGGCGACGACGACGAGGCCCACCGGCACAACCTGCTGAGCCCGTATCAGGTCAACGCCAAGCTGATGGCGGCGGCCAAGCCGGACGCGATCTTCATGCATTGCCTGCCGGCCCATCGCGGCGAGGAGGTGACCGCCGAGGTGATGGACGGCCCGCGCTCCGTGGTGTTCGACGAGGCCGAAAACCGCCTCCACGCGCAGAAGGGCATCCTGGCCTGGTGCCTACGCGCGAGCGGCCTCTGAATTCGGGCTCGCGCCCGCGGCTTGGGCGCACCATATAGGATCGAGCGGGCGGCATGCGCGGCCCGTATCCCCATCACGGCTGCCGACAGGTGGCATCCCGGCGACGGGCGTGGCGCTGCGCGCCCGTTCAGCCGCAGGGCCCGGGCGGGGTGAGGGATCGTTCCACTCAGGTCAGCCCCTCACACGCTCGGCCCGCCGCGACGACGGATCCCCGTCTCGCCGGGCAAATCGATCGGAGAGGGCATGACCCCAGGAACCCCAACGCAATCGCATGCCGGCAACGGCCATGTGGGCGACGACGATGCCGTGCTGCCCTTCGCCGTGGAGGCGCTGGACGTGCGCGGGCGCATCGTCCGGCTCGGTCCCGCCGTCGACACGATCCTGCGCCGGCACGGCTATCCGGACCCGGTCGCGCGCCTGCTCGGCGAGGCGGCGGCGCTGACCGTGCTGCTCGGCTCCTCCCTGAAGTTCGAGGGCCGCTTCCAGCTCCAGACCAAGACCGACGGTCCGGTGGCGATGATCGTGGTCGATTTCGAGGCACCCGATCGCCTGCGCGCCACCGCACGGTTTGACGCCGAGCGCGTCGCCACCCTCGGCTCCGGCCCGCTCAAGGATGCCGACCTGATCGGCGCCGGGCACCTCGCCATGACCATCGACCAGGGCACCACCGCCAGCCGCTACCAGGGCGTCGTCGCCCTCGAAGGCCAGAGCCTGGAGGAGGCCGCGCACCAGTATTTCCGTCAGTCCGAACAGATCCCGACCGAGGTCCGCCTTGCCGTGGCCGAGGCCGTGGAGGAGGGGGCCGGGCATTGGCGGGCCGGCGGCCTGCTCGTGCAATTCCTGCCGCAGTCGATCGATCGCGCCCGCCTCGCCGATCTGCCGCCCGGCGACATCCCGGAGGGGCACCGGCACCTCTCGGGTGAGGCGCCGGAGGATGATGCCTGGGTCGAGGCGCGTTCGCTGGTCAACACCATTGAGGATCACGAACTGGTCGATCCCAATCTGTCGAGCGAGCGGCTGCTCTACCGGCTGTTCCACGAGCGCGGCGTGCGGGTGTTCGACCGTCAGCCGGTCAAGGAGACCTGCCGCTGCTCCCACGAGCGCGTGCTGGGCATGATCCGCTCGTTTTCCCCCCAGGAGCGGCACGACATGGTGGCGGAAGACGGGCGCATCGTTATCACCTGTGAATTCTGTTCCCGGCGTTACGATCTCGATCCACAGATGGTTGAGGCGGAGATTGCCGACCAGCCGAAGCAGTAGAAGCTGGCCTGATCGCCGTGCAGGAAGGCTTTCCTGGCCTCTCAATGGTCAAGCTTACCTCGCGAAACGTCTGAATATAGGTATTCGTTGCGCGAAATTTTTGTAGACTTGGCCAGAACCGTTTTCGGACCTTCGACGTTGCGTGGCAGATTCAACATTGGAGGAACGCCATGCGGAGAGTGTCGATCGGTTTGGCCGCGCTGCTGATGAGCACCTCGGTCTACGCGCAGCAACAGGGCGGCGCCGAGCGCGGACCTGGAACGGCCGGCCGCGGGAATCCAGGCGGCGCTGAGTCGAGCATGAAGTCCGGCGCCGGGGACGACCGGATGGGCGGGGCCGAGCGCGGCGGGATGCAGGGCAGCCAAGCTGCCGCCGACCGGAACGCCGGCCCGGGGCAGGCCGAGCGGACCCGTGGACCCGGCGACGAGGGTCGCGCAGCACAGGGCCGCGAGCAGGGCAGCCGCGGCGATCGAGCCGGCGCCGAACGCGGCGACCGCAATGACGGCCGGACCGCCGACCGGAATGCCCGTGGGGAACGCGACGGTGCCCGCGCCGAGCGCGGCGATCGCCGGGGCGACCGTGTCGATGTCCGCGCGCGCACCGATGTCGGCAGCCGGACCGACGTGCGCTCGGAGCGGGTCGAGGGCGGCTTCCGCCGCGAGGGCCGTTTCGTGTTCATCGGTGGCCGCCGGGTCGTGTACGGTTCACCCGAGTACCGCCGACTCATCGTTACTGAGAATCGCGGCCCGCGGGAGCGCTTCGTCGTCATCCGCGGTCAGCGCGTCGTGTACGGCTCGCCGGAGTATCGCCGCCTCGTCAGCGTCCGGGAGACCGGCCCCCGCGCCCGCTACGTGGTGGTTCGGGGCCAGCGGGTCCTCTACGGCTCCCCCGAATATCGCCGCCTCGTCACGGTGCAGGAGGAGCGCTTCGTGACGATTCGCGGCCAGCGGGTCCGTTACGGCTCCGCGGAGTATCGGCGCCTGAGCGGCGGGACTGCCGTCAGCGCGAGCTTCCGCTCCGAGCAGCGCGCGGGCGCCCGGTTCGACAATCGCGGCGAGCGGGATCGGGACGGCATCCGTAACGCCTCGCGGACCGACGGTCGCGACAACGGCCGCAACGCCGGACGTGCGGATCGCGGGAACGAGCAGGGCATGGAGCGTAATGCTGATCGCAATCGCCGGAACGACGGCATGCGCAACAGCGAGATGCGCGGAAACCAGCAGGACGGCATCCGCAACGCCTCGGACCGCGGCAACGCCCAGGGCGGCATGAAGTCCGGCGCCGAGGGTGGCCGGACCGGCGGTGATCGCGGCAACATGCAGGGCAATGCCACCGGCGGTGGCAACATGGGCGGCGCCCAGGGTGGCAGCCGGACCGGCGGTCAGCCGGGTGCCGGGCGCAACTAAGCGATGGATCCGGGGGAGGGGCTTTCCGAGCCCCTCCCTTAGACCTTCAATACGGGTTCCGCGATATCTCCGCCGCCGCGAGCCCTCAGGTAGTCAGGCTGGAACAGGCACATCCGCACGGCATCGCGATAGCGGCCGTTCACGAAGAACTCGTCCTTGAGCACCCCCTCGGATTGGAAGCCGCAGCGCTCGTAGATACGCACGGCCCGGGCGTTCTCGCGGTCGACGTGCAGGTAGAGCTTGTGAATGTTGAGCACGCTGAACGCGTAGTCCATGGCGATCCGGGTCGCCTGCCACGCGTAGCCCCGGCCCTGGAAGCCCGGATGGATCGCGATCTGGAACTCGCAGCGCCGGTGCAGGTGGTTGATCTCCACCAACTCGATCAGCCCGGCCGGCTCACCGGTCGGATCGGCCACGATGAAGCGGCGCTCGCCCTGATTGTGGATGTTGCGCTCGTAGAGCTGCTGCAGTTCGGCGAAGGACTCGTAGGCCTCCTCGAACCAGTAGCGCATGATGCTGTCGTTGTTGTTGAGCTGGTGGACGAAGCGCAGGTCCTCCCGCTCCAGCGGCCGCAGCTTGATGGTGATGTCGGTGAGCGCCTTCATGACGCGCAGGCTCCGATCAGGTCGCGCAGGAACCGTTCGCCCTGGCCGAGGGCGTCCAGGGTAATGAACTCGTCGGGCTGGTGCGCCTGGGCGATGTCGCCGGGGCCGCAGACCACGGTCGGAAGCCCGGCCGCCTGGAACTGGCCGGCCTCGGTTGCGTAGGGTACCGCCACGGTGCGATTGCGCCCGGCGAGCCGCAGGCACAGGCGCTCCGCCGCCGAGCCTGGATCGGGGGCGAGGCCCGGAATATCGACCTCCTCCAGCGTCTCGATCCGCCCGAAATCGCCGTAGCGGTTGAGCCGTTCCCGGGTCACCCGCTCCACCTCTTGGGCAAAGAGCCGTGGGATCTCGGCCGGGTCGAGGTCCGGGAGGCCGCGATACTCCCAGTGGAAGCGGCATTCCTTGGCGATGATGTTGCGGGCAGTCCCGCCCTGGATCGTCCCCACATGGACCGTGGTGGCGGCCGGATCGAACCGGCCGGAGGCGTCACCCCGCTCGATCATCAGGTCGGCGATCCGGTTGAGGCCGGCCACCAACTCGCAGGCGGCCGACACGGCATTGGCCCCCAGTGCAGGACGGGCCGAATGGGCCTCGCGGCCATGCACGGTGGTGAGGCAGGTCACGATGCTCTTGTGCGCATCCGCCACCTCCATGCCGGTGGGCTCGCCGACGATCACGGCGCCCGGCCGGGGCAGATCAACACCGAAGCGGGCGATCCCGTCCATCGAGCCGAGGCAGGTCGTCTCCTCGTCGTAGGAGAGCAGGATGTGGATCGGCCGTTTCAGGTCGGCCGCCAGCATGTCGGGCACCAGGGCGAGCGCCAGGGCGTCGAACCCCTTCATGTCGACGGCGCCCCGCCCGTAGGCCCGGCCGTCGGCGACGCGCAGGGTGAACGGGTCGGTGCTCCAGGCCTGCCCCACCACCGGCACCACATCGGTATGGCCGGAGAGGACCACGCCGCCGTCGACCATCGGGCCGATCGTGGCGAGGATTGCCGCCTTGTCGCCGGCGGCGTTCGGCAGGCGCAGGTACGGCACGTCCCACCCGTCCAGGTAGGCGCAGACCGAATCGATCAGGGCGAGGTTGGACTTGTCGCTCTCGGTGTCGAACGACACGAGGCGGGCCAGCATGTCGAGCGGGCTCAGCCGCTCGCCGGTCGCAGGCATGGGTTCCTCCGGGGCGAGGCCCCAGACCGGGGCCTCAATGCAGGCTGCGGCGGACGTGCGGGCTATCGAGGGAGAAGGCGGGGATCTCAGCCTCGAAGCTCTCGCCGGCCACCGTCGCCATGGTGTAGCTGCCGGCCATCAACCCGTCGGGCGTGTTGAGCGGGCAGCCGCTGGTGTAGCAGAAGGACTCGCCTGGCTCCAGCACGGGCTGCTTGCCGACCACACCGGTGCCGCGCACCTCCTGGCAGGAGCCGTGCCCGTCGATGATGCGCCAGTGGCGCGAGCGGAGCTGGACCTGCTCGCTGCCGTTGTTCACGATCTCGACCGTATAGGCAAAGAAATAGCGGCTCTCACCCGGCGAAGATTCCTCTTCGACGAAGCGAGACTGGACGGTGACACTAATTCCCCGCGTCTCGGCCTTGTACATCGCCCTATTTGGCCCTCTTGCGGACGGTACGATTCGCGAAGCAGAATGAAACGCGCTTCCTGCGCGGTGGTAGTTGGCTGTGGAATCCCCGTCAATTGCGGCGGACTACCTCGCGCGGTCACGAAGCGCGCACCGGTCCGCTGCGTCGGCCTATCCTTTCTCGGCTGCGCTGGGCCGACGGAGGAAACGGTTAAGGCCGCGTTAGCCAGTCCCGGAGGAAAACGAAGGCGGACGCGGACCGGCCGGCGGCGCGCAAGAGAGGTACGGGCGCGATGACAGCGGGTGCAGCCACGGACGGGCCCCATGCGGGCGCCGGCAGCCGCAGCGGCATCCTGCCGGCTCAGGCCATCGCGGCGCTGGCGCGGGCGGGCGGGATTCGCACCGGCAGCCCGTTCGCGGCCGATCAGATTCAGCCGGCCAGCATCGACCTGCGCCTCGGCGACACCGCCTACCGGGTGCGCACGAGCTTCCTGCCGGGGGCCGGCCGCACGGTGCAGGCCTGCGTCGAACGCCTGGCCCTGCACACGATCGACCTGCGGCCGGGCGCGGTTCTTGAGACCGGCTGCGTCTACATCGCGGAGTTGCAGGAGCGTCTGGCGCTGCCCGGCGATCTCGCAGCGGCGGCCAATCCGAAGAGCTCCACCGGGCGCATCGATGTGTTCACCCGCGTGATCACCGATCGGGGCGAGGCCTTCGATCAGGTCGAGCCCGGCTATGACGGCCCGCTCTACGCCGAGATCTCGCCACGCACCTTCCCGGTTCTGGTCCGCACCGGCTCGCGCCTATCCCAGATCCGCTTCCGCCGCGGGGCGCCGCGGCTGAACGAGGCCGAACTCGGCCTGCTCCACGCCCGCTCGGCCCTGGTCGATGTGGGCAATCCGTCCCTCCAGGGGGGCGTGGCGGTCTCGGTCGACCTCGCCGGGTTCGACGGGCTGATCGGCTACCGGGCGAAGCGCCACACCGCGCTCGTGGATGTCGACGCCCCCGGGCGCCACCGCGCGGCCGACTTCTGGGAGCCGCTGGCGGCCGACGGATCGGGCAGCCTCATCCTCGATCCCGGGCAGTTCTACATCCTGGCCTCGAAGGAGGCCGTGCAGGTCCCGCCGGACCACGCCGCCGAGATGGTGCCGTTCGATCCGCTGGTCGGCGAGTTCCGGGTCCATTACGCGGGCTTCTTCGATCCGGGCTTCGGCTATGCCGGGGCAGGGGGCGCGGGGGCACGCGCCGTGCTGGAGGTGCGCTCGCGCGACGTGCCGTTCCTGCTGGAGGATGGCCAAATCGTCGGCCGCCTTGTCTACGAGCGCATGCTCGACGTGCCGGAGACCCTCTACGGCGCGGGCGCCGGATCGAACTATCAGGCGCAGGGGCTCAAGCTCTCGAAGCACTTCGTCCTGTAGCCCCGGGACCCGCCGGACAGGAGCCTGGATCGCATGGACGCGGTGGACCGGAAGATCCTGGATATCCTCCAGCAGGACGCGACGCTGCCCGTGGCCGAACTCGCCGAGCGGGTCGGCGTCAGTGCGGCGCCGTGCTGGCGCCGGGTGAAGAAGCTGGAGGCGTCCGGGGTGATCCGCGGCCGGGTCGCACTGGTCGACCGGCGGAAGGTCAACGTCCCGACGACGGTGTTCGTCGCCGTGAAGGCCCCGCGCCACGCCGCAGACTGGTCCGAGGCGTTCCGCAGGATCGTATCCGACTTCCCGGAGATCGTCGAGGCGTGGCGCCTCACCGGCGAGATCGATTACCTGCTGCGCATCGTCGTGCCCGACATCGAGGCCTATGACGCGGTCTATCAGCGGCTCATCGCCAAGCTCGAGTTTTCGAACCTGTCCTCCTCCATCGCCATGGAGGAGATGAAGTACACGACCGCCGTCCCGACGCTCTACGTGGCGTAAGGCCGAAGCGGCGTTTCAGCCCGCCGCGATTTCGTAGGTCCGGTGGATCGAAGAATCCTGGGCCCGGTGATCGTAGCCGTAGACGTGAATCGAGACCGCAGCCTCCGGCCCGTCATTGGCGATTCGATGCAGGTTCGGCCCAGAGGGCATCATGCAGGCGACGAAGCCGGGCTGGCGGACGGTGTCCAGGGTCGCGACCGCATGCGTGTCGCTGATCGGCCGATACCACGTCTCGCGCAGCGAACCGCGCAGCAGCCCGAAGCAGCACGAGCAGTGATGATCGTGCACCGGCGTCACCGTGCCGGGCGCCCACACCATGGCCCACACGCTGATCGTCTCTGTGCCGAACAGCAGATTGCGGCTGAGGCCCTCGCCCCGGCCAACGAGGCGGGACGGATCGAGCAATTCCGGCCGGGACAGAAGCCGCAGCAGCGTGTTCCGCGCGGCAGCGAGATAGGTCTCCGGCGTATGGCGGGCCGACACCGCAAGATCCGCCATCATTGCTGCGACCTCGGCGGAGGTGACCGAATGCGCCATGTCAGATCTCCTTCGCTGCGGCCGTTGCAGCGATGGCTATCGTATCGCGGACGCTCCCACGCGTGTTTGCGTTGTTAGCTCAATCGGCTTGTGAGTGGGCAACCGGATTGCCTAATTCGTGGCTTTGGAGAAAACTCATTGCGCCGTGCTACCGCGCACGCGAAGACAGGCGCTCGCCGATCGATCAGGACCCGTCGACCGCACGCGCAAAGGCTTGAACCAGGATTGGGTCCAGCTTGCCCTCCATGCCCCGAAGGATCCCCATGGCGGCGACCGCCGGAAGGGGCGCCCGGTAGGGGCGGCGCTCGACCAGGGCCGCGTAGACGTCGCAGATCGTGATTAGCCGGACGATGTCGGGAATGGCCTCGCCCCGCAGCCCGTCGGGATAGCCCGAACCGTCGAGCATCTCGTGATGATGGCGGACCACGGTGAGCACGGGCTCGTCGAACCCGCCGGCCTGGACCAGGATCGCGTGGCCGACGGCCGCGTGCTCGCGCATCACGGCCCGCTCGTGCGTGTCCAGCGGGCCCGGCTTGTTCAGGATCGCCAGAGGGATCCGGGCTTTGCCGACATCGTGGACCAGGGCGGCGCGCACGAGCTGCAGGCGGTCCGCGACCGAGAAGCCGAGATCGAGCGCGAAGGCCGCCGCGAGGCCCGTCACGAGGAGGCAATGCTGGTACGTGGCGTCGTCGTAAGCTCGAACGGTCGCCAACCAGGACGAGAGGCCGCCGACGCCGACCGCCTCGATCACCGGTTCCAGGCCCTCGTCGATCCGCGCGGCATCGACAGCCCCCGATCTGCGGGCGGCATCGAGCAGATCGGCGATGACTGCGCCCGTCGCATCGGCGGCCCAGGCGACGGGGGATAGGCCGCACTTCGGTCGCTGCGGCTCCGCCGAACCGATCTGGGTCCGAAGGGCTGCCACGATGGTGTCGACCGGCGTCTCGGCGGGCAGGCAGAGGCACGCTCCGAGCCCCCGGGCCGCCGACATGCTGCGCTGCCCCATGCTGCGCATCAGAAACACACGCGGCAGCCCGGGTGCGTTCGCGATGAGGGCCCGCAGGCCGGTCAGCGGCGAGGGCTGCAGCAGGTCGAGATCGACCACGAGCGCGCGATACGGGCCGGGGGGTGGAGTCTCGGACGCGCCTAGCACCATACAGGGGGCGATCCCCTGAAGCGCGCCCAGGAAATCGGAGCGGACCGGTTGCTGGTCGGTGAAGAGGACGAGGGTGCCCGCGTGCATCTCACCCGGCTTCGCAAGGGCCGGCGCCACCCCATGATGGGCGCGACGCCTCTGACCGGTACAGGCTAGCGCGCCAGCCTTGCCAGATCGTAACGACCCGGGTTCAGCCAGCCGCCGCCGCGTCGAGCACCCACGCGATCTCGCCCGCGCTGGTGACGCGGCCTGCCGGCAGGTCCTCGCCGGCGGCAAGACGGGCCAACGCCGCACGCTTTCCCGCGCCGGTCACGAGAAACAGCACGTGCCGAGACGAGGCCAACGCCGGAAACGTCAGGGTGATGCGCGGCACGAACGGCGCGAGCCCGGCCTCGGGCACCGGCGCCACCAACCGTTCCGTCTCCGCCACGGCCGGCTTGCCGGGAAACAGCGAGGCGGTGTGCCCGTCCTCGCCGAGACCGAGGAGCACGAGGTCGAACAGGGGACGGGCGGGATCGAGCCTGTCGGCCCCGTAGAAATCCAACAGCGTGCGCTCGTAGGCGTGGGCGCCGGCCTCGGCACCCGCATCCGAGGGAATGAAGTGCAGATGCGTCGGCGGGATCGTGGCGCCGTGGCCGAACGCCTCCCGGACCATGCGGACATTGCTGCGCGCGTCGTCCCAGGGGACGACCCGGTCGTCACCGAAGAACCAGTGGATCCGCTCCCACGGGACCCTACTGGCGTAGTCCGGACCGGCCAGGAGGCCGTACAGCACCTTCGGCGTCGATCCGCCGGAGAGGCAGATCGCGATGCGCTCAGACTGATACTCGCCGCAGGCCACGATCAGCCGCTCGGCCGCCTCGCGGGCGACGGCCTGCGGATCCGTCAGGACATGGGTACCGGCGGGAAGGCTCATCGGGCGCCCCTACTTCTTCGGCTCCTGGTGTCCGCCAAAGCCCTTGCGCATCGCCGAGAGCAGCTTGTCGGCGTAGCTCTCGTGCTCACGCGAGCGGAAGCGGCGGTACAGGGCGGCGGACAGCACGGTCGCCGGTACACCCTCCGCGATGGCGGCGTTGATGGTCCAGCGACCCTCGCCGGAATCGTCGACGTGGCCGGAGAAGGCGGAGAGTTGCTCGTCGCCGGCGAGCGCCTGGGCGGTCAGGTCGAGGAGCCAGGAGGAGACGACGCTGCCGCGGCGCCAGACCTCGGCGATGTCGCCCAGGTCGAGGTCGAAGCGGCGCTCCTCCGGCAGACCCTCCGAATTGGCATGGCGGAGGATGTCGAACCCCTCGGCATAGGCCTGCATCAGCCCGTACTCGATGCCGTTATGAACCATCTTGACGAAGTGGCCGGCGCCGGTCGGCCCGGCATGGATGTAGCCCTGCTCGGCGCGCGGATCGCGCCCCTCGCGGTTCGGGGTCTTCGGGATGTCGCCGATGCCGGGGGCAAGCGTCTTGAAGATCGGGTCGAGGCGGTCGACGGTCCCTTTATCGCCGCCGATCATCATGCAGTAGCCGCGATCGAGGCCCCAGACACCGCCCGACGTGCCGACATCGACGTAGTGCAGGCCCTTCTGCTTCAGCGCGCGGCCGCGGCGGACATCATCGCCATAGAAGGAGTTGCCGCCGTCGATGATGCAATCGCCCGATTCCATGAGGCCCGCGAGCGTCTCGACGGCCTGCTCGGTGATCGCACCCGCCGGCAGCATCACCCAGGCGGCGCGCGGCGCTTCGAGCTTGGCGACCAGATCCTCCAGGCTCGACGCGCCGACGGCGCCAGCCTCGACCAGAGCCGCGACGGCCTCCGGGTTCTGATCAAACACCACGGCTGTGTGCCCGTCGCGCAGCAGGCGCCGGACGATGTTGCCGCCCATCCGGCCGAGGCCGATCATGCCGAGTTGCATCGCTGCTCTCCTCCGGATTTCCCCTCCCCCCTTGCGGGGAGGGGTCAGGGATTGGGGGTGGTTCAGGATCGAGCGGCGCGTCCTATTCTGCGCCACCCCCACCTCCGGCTCCTCCCCGCAGGCTTGAGCGATCCCGGGCCAGCCCGGGATCGCCGGGGAGGAGAGAAGGGTGCCTACGCCACCGCGGCCTTGAGCGCCGCCGCGATGCGCTTCAGGCCGGTCTCGAGATCGCCCTTGATATGGACCCGAAGCGCCCGTCGGCCGCGCTCGGCCAGCACCGCAAAATCGCCCCGTGCCTGCGCGGCCACGACGGTGGTGAAGCCGAGCTTCCGGCCGGGGATCGGCAGGTCCTGCAACGGATCGGCGGTGATCTGCAGGAATACGCCGGTATCCGGCCCGCCCTTGTAGGCCTGGCCGGTGGAGTGCAGGAACCGCGGCCCGAATTCCAGGCAGGTCGCGACCTTCCGGGCATCCCGGATGGCGATCCGCGCTTCCTGCAGGATTCCGGCCGTCCGTTCGTCGCGCGGCACGTAGGCGAGGAGGGCGAGGTAATCCCCGTCCTTGAGCCGGGCGACCTGCGCCTTCAGCGCCGCGTCCAGCCCCTCCGCGGCCTGCTTCAGCCCCTCGGCGTTCTTCGGATCGGCGTAGAGGGCGATCGTATCGTCCGCGAACAGCGGCGTCTCGGAGGGCAGGGACCCGCTGGCCTCGGCCTCGGCGAACAGCTTCTTGGTCTCGACCTTGCTGGCCTCGACATCCGGCTGATCGAACGGGTTGATGCCGAGCACACCACCCGCCACCGCAGTCGCCATCTCCAAGCGGTAGAATTCCTGCGGCAGCTGCTCGATGGAATCGAGGGTGATCCGGGCGATCGGGTGCCCGTCGCGCTCCAGGGCGCGCAGGGCCTCGTCCTGTGCCACCTCGGCCCCGCCGTCGAGGCGCAGGTAGAGGAAGAACCGGTCGTGGCCGTAGACCGCCGGAACACCGACGGGCTCCCCGTCCACCGGCACCAAGCCCTTGCCCTGCTTGCCGGTCGATTCCGCGATCAGCTGCTCGGCCCAGGCGCCGAAGCTGTCGATCGCGGGCGACGCGATGACCGTCACCTTGTCCCGCCCTGCGAGCGCCGCCGCACCCAAGGCGGTACCGAGCAGGACGCCGGGGTTCACGGCCGGGGGGACCACCGGCCCGCAGGAGCGGACCATGATGCGGGCGGTCTCCAGCATCGCCTTCACGTCGAGCCCCATCGCAGCGGCCGGCACCAGCCCGAAAGCCGAGAGCACCGAGTAGCGCCCGCCGATCTGCTTCATGCCGTAGAAGATGTTTTTGAACCCATCCGCCTTGGCGGCGCGCTCCATATCGGAGCCCGGATCCGTGACAGCCACGAAGTGTTCGCCGGCCTTTTCGCCGAGCACGTCCTTGGCGCGGCCCAAGAAGTAGTCGCGAAACACGTTGGGCTCCAGCGTCGAGCCGGACTTCGAGGCGACGATGAACAGCGTCCGCTTCAGGTCAATGCTCGCCTCCAGGGCACGCACCTGATCGGGATGGGTCGAATCGAGGATCTGCAGCTTCGGAAAGCCCTCGCGCTGGCCGTAGGTCAGGCTCAGAACTTCCGGACCGAGGCTCGATCCGCCCATGCCCAGCACCACCGCATCGGTGAAGCCCTGGGCCTTCACCCAATCTGAGAACGCGGCGTAGTCGGCGGCCTTCTCAAGCTCCTCCTCGACGATGTGCAACCAGCCGAGCCAGCTCGCTTCGTCCTGGCCGGACCAGACCGTGGCATCGCCCGCCCAGAGCCGGCGGATCGCGCCGCTGGCGCGCCAGGTTTCGGCGGTCTTCTTCGCCTCGTTCGCCAGCGTCGCGTCGAGCGCGAGGCTCTGACCATCGAGGCGATGACCGAGCAGCGCCGCGCGCTTGCCCGCCACGGCGCCGAGCAGGTTGTCGGCCGCGTCGATGAACAGCTGGACGCCCTCCCGCACCAGCTGCTCGGCGATCGTTTCGATATCGATGCCGGTGCGGGCGAGGCGCGCCATCACGGCCTCGGCGCCCGGCACGTCCTCCTCGATGGTCGCCCGCACGACGCCGTGGTCGCGGAACGCGTCCATGGTGGCCGGCGGCATGGTGTTGACGGTGTTCGGGCCGATCAGCTCCTCGACGTAGAGCACGTCGGAATAGGCCTTGTTCTTCACGCCCGTGGACGCCCAGAGAAGCCGCTGCGCCTTGGCGCCCTTCTCAGCCAGCGCAGTCCACTTCGGCTCGGCGAAGATCGACCGGTAGCGCTGGTAGGCGAGCTTAGCGTTGGCGATCGCCACCTTGCCCTTGAGCTGCTCCAGGGCGATCTTCTCGTCCGCGTCGTTGGCCTGGGCGATCTTCTCGTCCAGCAGCTTGTCGACCAGCACGTCGATGCGGCTGATGAAGAAGCTCGCCACGCTGGCGATCCGTGAGACGTCGTGGCCAGCCTTGGCGCGCTCGTCGAGACCGTCGATGAAGGCGCGCGCCACCGCCCCGTAGGCCTCCTGCGAGAACAGCAGGGTGACGTTGATCGAGATGCCCTCGCTGGTGAGCTGCCGGATCGCCGGGATACCCTCCGGCGTAGCCGGCACCTTCACCATCAGATTGTCGCGGGAAACCGCCTTGTGTAGCCGCCGCGCCTCAACCAGCGTCTCCTCGGTGTCGAGGGCGAGATAGGGCGAGACCTCCAGGCTGACGTAGCCGTCGGCGCCATCACTCGCCTCGTAGACCGGGCGCAGCACGTCGGCGGCGGCCTGGATGTCGGCGATGGCCAAGCCCTCGTAAAGGTCGATGACCCGGCTGTCGCCGGTCTCCTGCACGGCCTTGATGCTCGCATCGTACTCGTCCGAGTGGCCGATCGCCTTCTCGAAGATCGACGGATTGGAGGTGACGCCGCGCAGGCCGTCGCGCTCCACGAGCTGCTTGAGTTCACCCTTCTCGATGAAGCCCCGGGCCACGAAATCGAGCCAGACCGCTTGATCCTGTTCGTCGTGCAGGGCCTTGAGCGCGTTCATGTCGGTTCCTCGTCTCGCGTGCCGCGTCCCGGACCCGGAACGCGCTCTCCTTCCCCTTGCGGAAAGGAGTGGGAGGTGGGGGTGGTGCAGAAGGCACCCGAGCGCTCGATCCTGCGCCACCCCCACCCCTGACCCCTCCCCGCAAGGGGGAGGCGGAAAGCCGTTGGCCTACTTCTTGTGCTTGGCTACCTGGGTCTTCGCTGCCTCCAGCACCTTCTCGGGGGTAAAGCCGAACTTGGTCTGGAGATCCTTGATCGGCGCAGACGCCCCGAACGTGTGCATGCCGATGATCGCGCCCTCGGAGCCGGCATAGCGGTCCCAGCCGATCACGCTGCCCTGCTCGACCGCCACCCGCGCCTTCACGGCGGGCGGCAGAACCGAGTCGCGATAGGCTTGATCCTGCCGCTCGAACAGCTCCCAGGACGGCATCGACACCACCCGGGCCTTCACGCCGTCCGCTGTCAGCGCCTCGTAGGCACCGACGCAGAGCTGCACCTCGGATCCGGCGCCTAGCAGGATCACGTCGGGCGTGCCCTCGCAATCGGCCAGCACGTAGCCCCCCTTCGCGGTTCCCGAAGCCGCGCCGAACTTCGTGCGGTCGAGCGTCGGCAGCGGCTGGCGGGAGAGGGCGAGCACCACCGGCTGGTTCTTCGACGAGAAGATCACCCGGTAGGCTTCGGCCACCTCGTTGGCGTCGGCCGGGCGCAGGGTGATGAGCCCGGGAATGCAACGCAGCGACAGGAGCTGCTCCACCGGCTGGTGGGTCGGCCCGTCCTCGCCCACGCCAATCGAATCGTGGGTGAAGATGTGGAATACCGGCAGCTCCATGAGTGCGGCGAGCCGGATCGGCGGGCGCATGTAATCGGCGAAGACCAGGAAGGTCGCGCCGTAGGCCCTGAGCCCCGAGAGGCCGAGCCCGTTCACGATCGAGCCCATGGCGTGCTCGCGGACGCCGAAATGCAGGTTGCGGCCGCCCGGCGAGAACGGGCCGAGCGAGCCGGCGCCGTCGAAGGTCAGGTTCGACTTGTTGGACGGCGCCAGATCCGCCGAGCCGCCGAGCAGGAACGGCACATGCTGGGCGATGGCGTTCAGCACCTTGCCGGAGGATTCGCGCGTTGCGAGACCCTTGGCGTCGGGCTCGAAGACGGGGATGTCCCGGTCCCAGCCCTCCGGCAGGCGGCCCTCCAGCAGGGCATTCAGGTCCTCGGCGTGGTCGGCATCGGCCTCCTTCGCCTTGCCCAGCAGATCCTGCCACGTAGCGTAGAGCGCGGCACCCCGCGTGCCGATGCCATCGCGGAAATTCTCCTCGACCCCATCGGGCACGAGGAACTGGGCATCCTCCGGCCAGCCATAGGCGCGCTTGGCGCCCTTCACCTCGTCTGGGCCGAGCGCGTCCGAGTGGGCCTTCGGGGTGCCCTGCTTGTTCGGCGCGCCGTAGCCGATCACCGACTTGACGATGATCAGCGTCGGCCGATCGTTGGTGGCCAGGAACGCCTCGATCGAGCCCGCGAGCGTCGGCACGTCGTTGGCGTCGGCGACGCGCAGCACCTGCCAGCCATAGGCCAGGAACCGGGTCGCGACCTCCTCGCCGAAGGCGAGTTCGGTGTGGCCTTCGATGGTGATGGTGTTGTCGTCGTAGATCCAGCAGAGGTTGCCGAGCCGCAGATGGCCGGCGAGCGAGGCGGCCTCGGAGGCCACGCCCTCCATCAGGTCGCCATCCGAGCAGATCGCGTAGACGTTGTAGTCGAACAGCGGCAGGCCGGGCCGGTTCAGGTGCTGGCCGAGATAGCGGCTGCCCATCGCCATGCCGACCGAGTTGGCCACGCCCTGGCCGAGCGGTCCCGTGGTGGTCTCGACGCCGGTGGTGAAGTGGTATTCCGGATGGCCCGGCGTCCGGCTGTCGAGCTGCCGGAATTTCTTGATGTCTTCCAGCGTGACCGCCGGGGCATTGCCGCCGTCGCTCTCGGCGACGCCTGCCAGATGCAGCAGCCCATAGAGCAGCATCGAGGCGTGGCCGCAGGACAGCACGAACCGGTCGCGGTTCGGCCAGTGCGGATGCGCCGGATCGTAGCACAGGTAGTGGTTCCACAGGGTGTAGGCCACCGGCGCAAGGCCCATCGGCGCTCCGGCATGGCCGGAATTGGCCTTCTGCACCGCGTCGATCGCGAGCGTGCGGATCGTGTTGATGCTGAGCGTGTCGATCTCAGCGAGGGCCGCCTTGGCGGGAGTGTCAGCACCGCTCATGGTTTTACGTCTTCCAGTTCGCCTTGCGCGTGCCGCTTGTCGGCTTCGCGCCGCCGCAGGACGGCGGGGGGAGCTCCGTTGCCCTTACCACCCTGTCGATCCGCCGGCCCTTCGCCGCGCGTATAGCTGAGGAGCGTGTTGACGAGCGCCACGTGGGTGAAGGCCTGGGGGAAGTTACCCACAAGGCGCTTGGCTTGCACGTCGTATTCCTCGCTGACGAGACCGAGATCGGTGCAGATGCCGATCAGGCGCTCGATGATCGCCCGCGCCTCGTCCCTCCGGCCGAGGCCGATCAGGTTGTCGGCGTACCAGAACGTGCAGGGCAGGAAAGCCCCCTCGTTGCCCGAGAGGCCGTCGGTGGTCTGGCCCTCGGTCTCGTAGCGCAGGATGAAGCCGTCCCGCATCAGGCCCTTGCCGATCGCCTCCACGGTGCCGACCACCCGGGGATCGTCCTGCGGCAGGAAGCCGGTATGGGCGATCAGCAGCAGGCTCGCGTCCAGCGCCTTCGCGCCGTAGGACTGAACGAAGCTGTTGAGTTCGGGATCGAACCCCTTCTCGCAGACCTCGGCGTGAATGGCGTCCCGGACCGTGCGCCAGCGCTTCGCGTGCTCCTCGGTGGCGCCCGATTCGTGCATTTCGTGCATGCGTAGCGCCCGGTCGAACGCGACCCAGGCCATCACCTTCGAGTGTGTGAAGTGGCGCGGGCCTCCGCGCACCTCCCAGATGCCCTCATCGGGCTGACGCCAAGCCTTCTCCAGGTGTCCGAGGATCGCGAGGCCGACGCGCAGCCCGTCTTCGCTTACTGGCAGGCCGCGGGCATGGGCCTGATAGAGCGCGTCGAACAACTCGCCGTAGACATCGAGCTGAAACTGGCTGGCTGCAGCGTTGCCGATCCGCACGGGCTTCGAATTCTCGTAGCCGGGCAGCCAGTCGAGTTCGATCTCGGGCAGCAGCCGCTCGCCGCCGATTCCGTACAGGATGTGCGCCTGCTCGGGGTTCCCAGCGACGGCCCGCTGGAGCCAGCCGAGCCAGGCGGCCGCCTCGTCGATATAGCCGCCATCCATCAGGGCGATCAGCGTCAGCGTCGAATCGCGCAGCCAGCAGAACCGGTAATCCCAGTTGCGCTCGCCGCCGAGCCCCTCCGGCAGGGAGGCGGTGGGCGCCGCCACGATGCCGCCGGTCGGCTCGTAGATCAGGGCCTTCAGGGTCAGAAGCGAGCGCTGCAGAATCCGATCCCAGGCGGTCCCACCGGCGGCACGGCTCGACCATTCGCGCCAATGCTGGTCCGTGGCATCCAGGGCCTTGCGGGGCTCGATCGCCACCGGGTCGTCCTCATGGGACGGGCCGTAGCTCAGGACGAAGCGGTGCTTGTCGCCGGCCTGGACGGTGAATTCGGCCAGGGTGGTCTGCGCATCCGACCCTTTCACATGGACGTCGGTGCGCAATACGACCTTGTGGGGGCCGGAGACGGCGCGCAGGTCGCCGAGTTCCGAGCGAGACACCCAGGGCACCGCCGAGCCGTAATCGAACCGGACCGCCATCTCCATCCGCATGGCGACGCGGCCGTGGACACCCTCCACGAGCCGCACGAGATGCGATCCGTCGCCGACCGGCATGAAGTCGGTGACCAGAACCTCACCCTGCCGGGTGATGTGCCGCGTCTCCAGCACGAGGCTACCCGGCCGGTAGGCCCAATGGGTCTCGACGTGCTCCGCCTCCGGGAAGATCTTCCAGAAACCGTGCGCCTCGGTCCCGAGCAGGCTGGTGAACAGGGCAGCCGCATCGAAGCGCGGCCAGCACAGCCAGTCGACGCTGCCCAGTCGGCTGATCAGCGCCGCGCTGCGACAATCGCCGACGAGCGCGTAATCTTCGATGCGTGCAGCCATGCGGCCCCGGCTCCAGCCAGCGGCCGGAAACCCGGACCGTCTGCCGCAACGCACCTAGGACGGCGGTCCGACAGGTCCAGAGGTTTGTTCAGTCGAGCTTGGAGACGCCGCGTCCGCGCCGGGCAGTCAGCGCAGGCAGTCGGCCACCGCCAGCGACACGGAGCCCCGGACCACCGCGGCGCCAGTGCGCATGAGCTCGGCGGCGTCGCCGACGACACGGGCGGCCGGTGCCAGAATATCGGTCACCGACTCTGTCACCGCATCGGCCACGGCATCCGCAAACGGTAGAGCTTGCCCCGGGATCACGTCGCGTCCGGCCGCATCCGCGGCTTCCGCGTGGGCGGCAGCAAATGGATCGGTGCCGCGTAGGGGCGTCTCCGGGCACCGTCGTCCCGGGCAAGGGCGCCGGTTCGCGGCGAGACGCGGCGCCGGACGGACTACCGCCGCGACATGGGGCTGCGAACGAGCTGGCTGCGAAGCCGAATTGTCGAGCGGAAATGCTTCGGCGAAAGCCAGGGTCGCGGGGAGGCGGCCCGCGGCCGCGGCGATGGTGGGCACCGGCACGAACGACGTCGCGGCAGGCGCAGACGCGACCGGCGCAAGGGATGCCGTGGTCAGCGGATCGGACAGCGCGCGTTCCGCCAGCGCCGCGAGATTTGGATTGGAGGATGGGCAGTAGAACGACGCCACACCCAGAAGGGCGATGACCGCCAAGGTCGGCAGGAACGGCATCGTGACGCGGGCTGCGCCGGCCTCCGTGAGAGCGGGCTGATCTGGCCTGCGCATCCGAATCACCGATCACCTCGTCCGCTCCGACAAACCCAGGGAGCCTCCGCATTGCGGCGGAAGCTAGACCATTTCTTTTCGCGGGCGTTGCAGCTCGGTACAGATTGGCGAGAGATGACGCCGGATCCCGCTTTTCCCGTGGGCCCGGAAGAGGGCATACACCTTGCTTGGCCGTGTGGGCCCGGTTCGGGCCAACCCGCCCCGAACCGGGCTCCGATGACCGAAACAAGCCTTACCGTCGCCGTGATCGACCCGAGCCGCGCCCGCGCGGCGATTCTTGAGGAGGGCCTTCGCGCGGCCGGGGTCGGCCGCGTGGTCGTCATCCCCGACACCGCCGACCTGATGGAGCGCGTGACCGCCCTCAAGCCCGATGTGGTGGTGATCCATCTGGAGAGCCCGAGCCGGGATATCCTGGAGCAGATGTCGGGGGTGTCGCGGCAGGTTGAGCGGCCGGTGGCGATGTTCGTCGACCGCTCGGACACCACCATGATGCAGGCCGCCGTCGATGCCGGGATCTCCGCCTACGTGGTCGACGGTCTGCGGGCGGAGCGGATCAAGTCGATCCTTGATATCGCGATCCTGCGCTTCAACGCCTTCGCCCGGCTTCAGCGGGAGCTCACCGAGGCGCGGGGCGAACTCGCCGACCGCAAGTTGATCGAGCGCGCCAAAGGCATCCTGATGAGCATGAAGGGTCTCACGGAGGACGAGGCGTACAAGCAGCTGCGCCGCAAGGCCATGAACGAGAAGCGCAAGATCGCCGACATCGCCCGCGCGATCGTCACCACCGCGGACCTGCTCGGATGAGGCTCCAGCTCGGCTACGTCCCGCTCTGCGATGCCGCGCCGCTGATCGTGGCGCACGAACTCGGCTTCGCCCGAACGGAGGGCCTCGAACTCGACCTCACCGCCGAGCCGTCCTGGGCGACCCTGCGCGACCGCTTGGCGCTCGGCCATCTCGACGGCGCCCATATGCTGGCGCCGCTGGCGCTGGCGAGCCGGCTCGGCCTGTCGGGGCCGCCCTCGGACCTGATCGTGCCGATGCAGATCAGCGTCAACGGCAACGCCATCACCCTGGCGCAGAGCCTCTGGGACGCGATGGCCCCAGAGCGTGAGGAACCCGCCGAAATCGCCCGCGCCTTCGCCCGCGTGGCGGAGGAGCGACGCGCGGCGGGCCGGCCCCTGACGCTGGGCACCGTCCATCCGTTCTCGTGCCACAGCTACCAATTGCGGCTGTTCGCCGAGGCCGGCGGCCTCGATCCGGGGGCGTTCCGCACCGTGGTGGTGCCGCCCCAGTACAGCGTCGAGACCCTGGCGCGGGGCCTCGTGGACGGTTTCTGTGCGGGCGCCCCGTGGAACGACGTGGCGGCCGCCGCGGGCCACGGGCGCATCGCGGTGCTCGGCAGTGCTCTCGCTCCGAATGCCCCCGAGAAGGTGCTCGCCGTCTCCGAGCGGCTCGACAGCACGATCCTGCCGCTGGTGCGCGCGGTGGCGCGGGCCGGGCGGTGGTGCGCCGATCCCCAGAACCGCGGGGAGTTGATCAACCGCCTCGCCCGTCGGCCCTACCTCGATCTCGACGCGACCATCATCGCCCGCACGTTCGCGGACGGATCGGCCGAGTTGCCCACCGCCGGTGCAGGGCCATCGTTCGGTGCAGCGATTCAGGAGCCGCGGCCGGCGGATGCGGTGTGGCTTCTCGAGCAGATGCAGATCGCGGATCAGACCGCGCTCGAAGACGCGATCACGACCGTCTACAGGCCGGATCTCTACCGTGCGGCGGTCGCCGAACTCTAGCCGGGCGACAGGCCGCCCCTTTCGTCTCCAATAAGTGGCGCCGCGCCCGGACGGTGCGGAACGTCGGACAGCGTGGCCCGTTGTGTCTGCGCCATGCCCGGATGCCGCAAACTCGATACTGGCTCTTATTCGTCGCATCCTCGCATGCGCGATGAGCTTCGTCGTCATATCTACCGGGGCGGCAGGCCTCCCCGGGCGAACAACGACAACCGGCGCGCCGGCCTGAGTCGCGGATGGTATTGGGCCCTGATGATCGGGGCGATGCCGACCATCGGTCTGCTGGCCGTTCTCTCCGTTCTGATTTAACGGGCGGATCCCGCTGCGCCGGCCCGATCGGCGGCGGCGTGCTCGAACCCCGCGCCTGCTCAACGGCAGTGCGATCCGGGAAATTTTATCCCCCACCTCAGACCGACCGCAACGCGGTTGCGCACGCTCGGTAGCCATGGCTCGATTGCAGCCCGTGCCGGTAGCGTCGCACCTGATCATTTAACGGCCAACGCCCGATTTTTGTGCAGCGCGCGCTGCGCGCTGAGGCCGATTGCTTCCTGCAGCCAGACTGCTTTTCAGCCGCCCGCGATGGCGCGCCGAGCCGATCGCCGGGCTGGCACAAAAGCTGCTTCACATCAGACGTCCGTCAACGGCGACGGGCAGCGCCGTCAGCGAGGCCGCTGATCCGGTCCTCCTGAGGCACGAAGCCCGCCGGGAGATCACCGGCAGCGGCTTTTTCGTGGGCGGTCCGCCAACGACCCTGCAATCGAGGTTCCAGACGCGATCGAGCGATGGCGACATCATCCAGCGAACCACGCATCCACGACGCGCGCGCCGAAACCGGCTTGCCGCGCGAGAGACTGGTCGTAATCGGCAACGGAATGGCCTCGCTGCGCTTCCTGGAGCGCCTGACCGAGGGCTGCCCCGGCCGGTTCGACGTAACCTGCGTCGGCGCCGAACCCCAGGCTGCCTATAACCGGGTCCTCCTGTCTTCGTTGCTCGGCGGCGAGGTCGACGAGGCGGCCTGCGCATTCCGCGGCCTCGATTGGTACGCGGCCCACGGCATCCGCCTGATCACCGGCGCGCCCGTCACGCAGATCGACCGGGAGAACGGGCTGGTCGTCGTGGGCGAGACCCACGTCCTGCCCTTCGACAAGCTCGTCCTTGCGGTCGGGTCCCTGCCGATCCGCCTGCCGAAGCCCGGCATGGATCTCCCCGGAATCATCACGTTTCGCGACCTCGCCGATGTCGCGGCGATCCGCAGGGCAGCGGTGCAGCATGCCCGCGCGATCGTCATCGGCGGCGGTCTGCTGGGCCTCGAAGCCGCGGTCGGCCTCGCGCGGCTCGGGGTCGACACGACCCTGCTCCACGTCATGGACCGGCTGATGGAGCGCCAGCTCGACCACCACGCCGCCGGGCTGGTGAAGCGCGCCATGGAGTCCCGCGGCGTGCGTGTCATACTCCAAGCCGATACCGCCCGGGTGGAGGGCGACAACCGGGTCGAGCGCCTTATCCTGGCCGACGGCACCGTCCTCCCGGCCGACCTCGTGGTGATGTCGGTGGGCGTGCGTCCCTCGATGGCGCTGGCGCAGGCCGCCGGACTCGCGACGGGCCGCGGCATCACGGTCGATGATCGGATGACCACCTCCGACGCGCGCATCTTTGCGCTGGGCGAGTGTGCCGAGCATCGCGGCATGGTCTACGGCCTCGTCGAGCCCGCTTACGAGCACGCCGAGACGCTGGCCCGACACCTCGCCGGCCAACCGGCCGAGTACCGGGGCACGGCCCTGTCGACAAGCCTCAAGGTTTCCGGCCTGCCGGTCTTCTCGGCCGGCATCGTGGATACGCCCGAGGATGCCGAGGCGATCGTGCTCTCGGATCCCGGCGCGGGGCTCTACCGCAAGCTGCTGGTGCGGGAGGGCAAGCTGATCGGCGCCGTGTTCGTGGGCGACATCGCCGAGCAGGCCGCCTGCAAGCGCCTGATCCGCACGGGCGATCCGATCGAGAACGTGGACGACTTGATGTTCGGGTGCCCCGCGCCCGAGCCGCTGGCCGCTTAAGGAGGCACGGGATGTCCGAGACCATCACTCAGACCGCCGCGGACGCGTTCGAGGCCGAGCAGAAGCGCTATCTCGAAGGCTTCGCCTCCGGCATCGCCGCCGTCCGCATGACCGGCGGCCTCGCGGGCGGCGGGGCAGGGGCCTCGGCCCCGCCCGCCGAACCGACCGGGCCGGATGCGATTCACATCAAGGCGCAGGACAAGACCGTCAAGGACGGTGGCAAGCTCTGCGAGCAGGAGAAGTGGAAGCGCGCCGAGAGCCCGTTCGACGGCCATAACCGCCTGATCCAGGAGGCCGCAGCCGGCAAGCAGCCGAAGCCCGAGGACAATTTCCGTTGGCGCTACCACGGGATGTTCTGGGTCGCGCCCAACCAGGTTTCGTACATGTGCCGGATGCGGATCCCCAACGGGATCCTGCACCATTGGCAGTTCGCGGGCGTCGCCGACCTCGCCGATCAGCATGGTGGCGGCTACGTCCACGTGACGACCCGGGCCAATTTGCAGGTGCGGGAGATCGGCCCCGAGCACGCCCAGCCCTTCCTCGACGGGCTCACCGATATCGGCCTCACGGCGCAGGGCTCGGGCGCCGACAACATCCGCAACGTCACCGGATCGTCGACCGCCGGCATCGACGCCCAGGAGCTGCTGGACACGCGCCCGCTGGCGAAGTCCTGGCACAACTGGATCCTCAACGACCGCTCGCTCTACGGCCTGCCACGCAAATTCAACGTCGCCTTCGACGGCAGCGGCGTGATGCCGACCCTGGAGGAGACCAACGATATCGGCTTCCAGGCGGTGGAAGTTCTGGACGGCGCTTCCGTGCCGCCGGGCATCTACATGCGCCTCGTGCTCGGCGGCATCTCGGGCCACCGGGACCTCGCCCGCGACACCGGCATCGTGCTGAAGCCGGAGGATTGCAACGCGGTCGCCGACGCGATCATCCGCGTCTTCATCGAGAACGGTGATCGGACGAACCGCAACAAGAGCCGGATGAAGTACGTCCTCGACGCCTGGGGCTTCGACAAGTACCTCGCTGCCGTCGAGGACAAGCTCGGCCGCAAGTTCGACCGGGTCGCGCCGGAGCATGTCGCCCCGCGTAAAGCCACCGACCGATACGCCCATGTCGGCGTCCACGCCCAGAAGCAGCCGGGCCTCAACTGGATCGGCGTGGTCCTGCCGGTGGGCAAGATGACGAGCGATCAGGTCCGGGTGCTGGCCAAGATCGCGTCGGAATGCGGCGACGGCCAGATCCGCCTGACGGTCTGGCAGAACTTCATCTTTTCCGGTGTTCCGGACGCGAAGGTCGCCGAGGTCGAGGCCCGCGTGGAAGGCCTCGGCCTCACCACCAAGGCTGCCGGCATCCGCTCGGGCCTGGTGGCCTGCACGGGCGCCCGCGGCTGCAAGTTCGCGGCCTCCGACACCAAGGGCCACGCCCTGATCATCGCCGACCACATCGAGACGGCCATGCCGAATCTCGACGTGCCGGTGAACGTCCACCTCACCGGCTGCCACCATAGCTGCGCCCAGCACTACATCGGCGATATCGGGCTGATCGGCGCCAAGGTCGTCGTCTCCGAGGAGGGCGACACCGTCGAGGGCTACGACATCGTGGTCGGCGGCGGCTTCGCCGAGAACCCGAAGATCGGCACAGAGATCTGGAAGGCCGTCAAGGCCGAGGATTGCCCCTCCCGGGTGGAGGCGCTGCTGCGGGCCTATCTCGACCGCCGCCAGGGCCCGGAGGAGAGCTTCCAGGCCTTCACCAGCCGCACCGGCGCGGAGGCGCTCCGCGACGCCGCCGAGGACCAGCCCGCCCTGAAGGCCGCCGCATGACCCAGCACGTCTCGCCCCCCCTCGTCCTGATCCCCGAGACCGCGCCCTTCAACGAGGACCAGCGCGCCTGGCTCTCGGGCTATTTCGCGGCGTTGCTCGGCCCCGCCGTTGCGGGTGCGACGGCGCTCGCGCCCGGCGAAGGCCCCGCGACGGGACCGAAGCTGGCCGACAACGACGATGCGCCCTGGCACGACCCGTCCGTGCCGATCGGCGATCGGATGGCGATGGCCCAGGACCGCCCCGAGCCGCAGAAGCTGATGGCCGCCATGGCCCAGCAGGATTGCGGCCAGTGTGGCTACAACTGTGCCGACTACGCCAACGCGATCTTCCTCAAGAACGAGGCGCGCCTGAACCTTTGCCAGCCCGGCGGCAAAGAGACCCTGCGCATGCTCAAGAAGCTGGACGAGGAGTTCGGCGCCGCCGGAGGCGCCCCCTCGGCCCCGAAGGCGGACGACGATGCCCCGAAGGCGGCGGCCGATCTCGGCCCGCTCGGCTTCTGCCGTGAGAACCCGGTCGAGGCGCTGTTCCTGTCCCGCCGCCGCCTCAACGATCCGGGCGGCGAGAAGGAGACGTGGCACATCGAGATCGGCCTCGACGGCACGCCGATCCAGTACGAGGCGGGCGACTCGCTGGGCCTGTTCCCCGCCAACGCCCCGGCTCTGGTGGACGCGGTGATCGCGGAACTCGGCGCCCGGCCCGAGCGGGTGATCGGGCAAAAGTCCCTGCGCGAGCACCTGCTGATCAACTACGCGCTGGGTGCCGCGCCCGACAACCTCTACCAGCTCCTGTCGCTGCTCACCTCGGGCGCGGCCCGCAAGAAGGCGCAGGCGCTCGCCTCCGGCGAGGATCCGGACGGCGACGCCGCCTATCTCGATGTGCTCGGCGCCCTGCACAAGTTCCCGGGCGCCCGGCCCGACGCCGAGGTCTTCCTGGAGGCCCTGGATGAGCTGCAGCCGCGGCTCTACTCGATATCGTCCTCGCCCAAGATGGATGTCGGCCGCGTTTCATTGACCGTGGATGCGGTGCGCTACAATCACCGCTCGCGGCTGCGGCTCGGCGTCGCGTCGACCCATCTCGGCGAGCGCCTGCCTGAGCAGACCCGGGTGAAGATCTACCTCCAGAAGGCCCACGGCTTCGGGCTGCCGGAAGATCTGTCGAAGGACGTGATCATGTGCGGCCCCGGCACCGGCATCGCGCCGTTCCGGTCTTTTCTCCGCGAGCGCGCCGCCACGCAGGCGCCCGGCCGCAACTGGCTGTTCTACGGCCACCAGCGGCAGGCCACCGACTTCTTCTACAAGGACGAGCTGACCAAGCTGAAGGACGACAAGGTGCTGACCCGCCTGTCCCTGGCATGGTCGCGCGACGGCACCGAGAAGACCTACGTCCAGGATCGGATGCGCGAGAACGGCGACGATCTGTGGAAGTGGCTGGAGGGCGGCGCGCATTTCTATGTCTGCGGCGACGCCAAGCGCATGGCCAAGGATGTCGAGCGGGCGATCATCGACGTGGCGGCGCAGCACGGGGGCAAGAGCCCGGAGGACGCGGTGGCGTATCTCGCGGCGCTCAGGAAGGCCGGCCGGTATCAGGCGGACGTGTATTGAGCACGCCGCTCTCTCCTCCCCCTTGCGGGGAGGAGCTGGAGGTGGGGGTGGCGCAGGATGGGGCTCGGGCGGTGCCTTCTGCGCCATCCCCACCCCTGACCCCTCCCCGCAAGGGGGCTGGGAACACCGGCGCGAAGCTTGCTCGTGCCTAGGACGACCCTTCGAGGACGGAAGCCATGACCCAGCCTGCGGCGGCGCCGACGGTGCGGACCACTTGCCCCTATTGCGGGGTCGGGTGCGGCGTGCTCGCGACCCCGGACGGGCAGGGCGGCGCCGCCATCGCGGGCGATGCCGAGCATCCGGCCAATTACGGCCGCCTGTGCTCGAAGGGCTCGGCGCTTGGCGAGACCCTGTCGCTGGAGAACCGCCTGCTTCACCCGCAGGTCGACGGCGCGCAGGTCTCGTGGGATGCGGCCCTCGACACGATCGTGGGAAAGCTCAGCGCGGTCGCCGAGGAACACGGCCCGGAATCGATTGCCTTCTACCTCTCCGGGCAGCTCCTCACCGAGGATTACTACGTCGCCAACAAGCTCGCGAAGGGCTTCATCGGCACGCCCCACGTCGACACCAATTCGCGGCTGTGCATGTCGAGCGCCGTGGCGGCCCACCGCCGGGCGTTTGGCTCCGACACGGTGCCGGGTTGCTACGAGGATCTCGATGAGGCCGACCTGATCGTGCTGGTCGGCTCCAACACCGCGTGGTGCCACCCGATCCTGTTCCGCCGCATGGCCGACGCCAAGGAGCGCCGCGGCACCAAGTTCGTCGTCATCGATCCGCGCCGGACCCAGACCGCGCAGGAATCCGACCTGTTCCTCGGCATCCGGCCAGGGACCGACACGGCGCTGTTCTCGGGCTTGCTGGTCTACCTCGCCGACAACGGATTCCGCGATCGCGCCTTCGTGGAGGCCCATACCGCCGGCCTCGATGCCGCCCTCGATCGCGCCCGCCAGATCGCGCCGGACGTCGCCGCAGTGGCTGCCGCCACTGGCGTGCCGGAGGCTGAGATCGCGGCCTTCTATGCCCTGTTCGCCGGCACCCGCCGGGTGGTCACGGCCTTCTCGCAGGGTGTGAACCAGTCGGCGCAGGGGACCGACAAGGGCAACAGCATCATCAACTGCCACCTGATCACCGGCCGGATCGGGCAGCCCGGTGCCGGGCCGTTCTCGCTCACCGGCCAGCCCAACGCCATGGGCGGGCGCGAGGTCGGCGGGCTCGCCAACATGCTGGCCGCCCACATGCACTTCGCCCCCGAGGAGGTCGACCGGGTGCGTCGCTACTGGGGCGCCCCGCGGATTATCACCGGCGAGGGCATGAAGGCGGTGGCGCTGTTCGAGGCGGTCGCGCGGGGCAAGATCAAAGCGCTGTGGGTGATGGGCACCAACCCACTGGTTTCGATGCCGCGAGCCGACGTGATCCGGGAGGCGCTCACCGGCCTCGACCTGTACGTGGTCTCCGAGGCGGTGGCGGATTCGGACACTGCCCAGGGTCTCGGCAAGACCACCGTGCTGCTCCCCGCCCAGGCATGGGGCGAGAAGGACGGCACGGTCACCAATTCCGAGCGCCGGATCTCGCGCCAGCGCCGGTTCCTCAAGAGCCCCGGCGAGGCCCGGCCCGACTGGGCGGTTCTTGCGGAAGTCGGCCGCCGGCTCGGCCACGGCCGGGCCTTCGGGTTCGACTCCGCGGCCGCGATCTTCCGCGAGCATGCTGGCCTCTCGGCCTACGAGAACAACGGCACCCGCGACTTCGACCTCGGCGCGCTCACCGACCTCAGCGACGCAGCCTACGACGTGAACCTGCCGGTGCAATGGCCGATCCCGAAGCGATCCGGACCGAGGGGCGCCCCACAGGGCAAGGCGCGCCTGTTCGGCGACGGGCGGTTCTACACGTTCGACCAGCGCGCGCGCTTCGTCGCCGTGCAGCCGCCGGCCCTCGCGTTGGCGGTGTCGGAGGCATTCCCCTTCGTGCTCAACACCGGCCGGGTGCGCGACCACTGGCACACGATGACCCGCACAGGTAAGAGCCAGCGCCTCTCGGCGCACCGCGCCGTCCCGTTCGTCGAGGTGCATCCGGACGACGCAGCCGCCTTCGGGCTCACGGATGGCGGCATCGCGCGGCTCGCCACCGAGCACGGCGAGGCCGAACTGGAAGTGACGGTCACCGACACGGTGGTCCCGGGCAACCTGTTCATGCCGATGCACTGGGGCGGCGCCTTCGCGTCGAAGGCCCGGGTCGGCGCCCTGGTGCGCGGCATGCCGGATCCGGTCTCGGGCCAACCGGAGCTGAAGGCGACGCCGGCCCTTATCGCGCCGATCGCCTATCGCGCCCGCGGCTTCCTCCTGTCCCGGGCGCAGGTAGCGCTACCGGAGGGCTGGTGGTGGGCGCGGGCGGCGATCACCGGCGGCTGGGGCGTGCAATTCGCGACGCAGGACAGCTCCCGAGCCGTCGCCATGATGGTGCGTGGGCTGATCCAGAGCGAGGCGCTGCGGGGCTGCGAGCTGGCCGAGTACGCCGACCACGCCCGCGACCGCTATCGCTGCGCGGTCTATGACGGCACGCGCCTCGTCGCCAGCCTCGCCTACGCGCCTGCCGGTGCGCGTCCCGACTGGGAGGCCGCCAAGGCCCTGTTCGCCGCCGAGGAGCCCGAGACGCCCGAGCGCCTCGCGCTGCTCTCCGGGCGGGCCGCCACGGCTTCGGCGGGCCCGGTGGTCTGCGCCTGTCACGGCGTCGGCGCCGACGTGATCGCCGCCACCATCGCGGCGGGCGCCGGATCGGTTGAGGCGGTGGGCGCCGTCTGCAAGGCCGGAACGAATTGCGGCTCCTGCATACCGGAGATCCGCAAGATGCTGGCCGGGCAGACCGCCCGCGCCGCGTGATTATCTGATACACTCAGATGGGAGGACAGACCGGCCCGTCCAACCAGACCATCTCACCCTGAGGTGTGGGCGCGCAGCGACCGCCTTGAAGGAGCTCTCCAGCCGGCAGCGCGATCCCTGGAGCCCACCTTCGAGGCTGCTGCGCCGCACCTCAGGATGAGGAGGTGGACGAGACCGGCCGGTTCGAGACGATCCAGGACAGGCCCGTGACCGAGACCCCCCTGCGCGCGCCCCGCGAGACCAAAGCCGCCGGTTTGGAGCCGCTGGCGGTGCTGCCCGTCTTCGTGCCCCTGCGCGGCAAGCGGGTCGTGCTCGCCGGCTCCTCCGGCGGCGCGCCCTGGAAGGTCAAGCTGCTCGCCGCCGCTGGCGCCCATGTCGACGTCTACGCCCCAGAGCCCAGCGAGGAGCTGCGCGCGGTTCCGGGTGAGATCGTCGACGGCCATGTAGTGTTGCACGAACGCGCCTGGACCCCTGACGACTTGTGGGGCTCGGCCTTCTGCATCGGCGCGATGGAAGACGAAACAGAGTGCGTCGCCTTCGTGGCGGCCGCTCGCGGTACCGGCGCGATCGTGAATGCGGTCGACCGACCGCATCTCTGCGACGTGAAGTTCGGCGCCATCGTCAATCGCTCGCCGCTGGTGGTGGGCATCTCGACGGAGGGCGCCGCCCCGGTATTCGGCCAGACCGTGCGCGCTCGGATCGAGGCGATGCTGCCCCGCGGATTCGCCCGCTGGATGGGCGCAGCCCGCGACTGGCGGGACGGCGTGACGGCACGCTTCCACGGCTTCGCGGAGCGCCGCGCCTTCTGGGAGCGCTTCACCGACCGCGCTTTCGCGGAACCCGACCGGGCGCCGACTGACACGGACCTCGCCGAGCTCCTCGGCGAAACGGAGGCCGCGCCGAAAGGCGGAGCGGTGACGCTGGTGGGCGCTGGCCCGGGTGACGCGGAGCTCCTGACCCTCAAGGCGCTGCGGGCGTTGCGCAACGCCGACGTGATCCTATACGACGACCTCGTCGCCCCTGAGATCCTGGACTACGCCCGCCGCGAGGCCCGCACCATGCTGGTCGGCAAGACCGGCCACGGCCCCTCCTGCCGACAGGACGATATCAACGCGCTGATGGTGCAGCTCGCCCGCTCGGGCAAACAGGTGGTGCGGCTGAAATCCGGCGATCCGCTGGTTTTCGGCCGAGCCGGCGAAGAGATCGAGGCCTGCCGGGCAGCCGGCATTCCGGTTACCGTGGTGCCAGGCGTCTCGGCGGCGCAGGGGGCGGCGGCGGCGCTGGGTGTGTCGCTTACCCATCGCGATGCGGCGCGGCGCCTGCAATTCGTGACCGGGCACGACCGCCGTGGCGCCCTGCCGGACGACCTGAACTGGGGGGCGCTCGCCGATCCGAGCGTCACCACGGTGGTGTATATGCCCAAGCGCACCCTGCGGGCCCTGCTCGCCCGCGCGGTCGAGGAGGGGCTTGCCCCCGCGACGCCGGCGCTGTTGGTGTTCAACGCCACCCGCCCGAACCAGCAGGCCGTGCGCGGCACCGCCGCCGACCTCGCCGACCGGGTGGAGGCCGCAGGCGTCGATGGGCCGGCGCTGTTGATGGTGGGCGAGGCATTCTCCGAGATGCGGGGCGCGATGTCGGCTGAGGTGGCTCCCGATCGGGTCGCGAGCTGAAGCTTTCCTGGCGGACGTGTCAGTCGATCACTGCACCTATCTGAATCGGCGACTTTGCCGGTCACAGGGATCCGCGGTAGGCTTACGGAATGTCGCTCGACTCGACCTAATATGCCCGTAGCTTGGGGCAGGGTGCCGCGATCCGTGAGCTGAGCCGCATCGCACTCACCAGCCCCCAGGAGATCGAGAACGGGCAGGTCCTTCCGGCCCGATCCGAAGGGACGATCGTCGGCACCTGGGCTCGCGGCGCCGCCTACGAGGTGGAGTTCACCCGGCCGTATGCGGCTCTGATCACGCTCCAGCCGAACCAGTTCGAAGTGATTGCAGAGCCAAATTTTTGATCGGCTCCCGCGCTCCTTTCAGGAACGTGCTGATTTCCCGTGAGAAGATCGTTCACTACTTACTCGACCGGGCGCATCCAGATGGCGGGCCCAAAACGGAATTCTTTATCACGCAGGGCTTTCGCCCCGACGATCCGAAGCCTTTGGCAGCGGCTTCGGCCCGGCTTCGGCGGCCGATCACGGCGGGATGGCCGTGGTGCCTGACGGAGCCTCCGCCAGCTACGAGCCGGGGCCGCCGAACCTGCCGAAAGGCACGCCGCTCAGCCAGGTTGCGAGCGACCTGTCGAAGCCCGGCTTGTTCGTCCTGCGGGTGAAGGTCCCAGCCGGCACGGTGATCGCACCGCAGACCCATTCCAAGCCCGGGACACTGACGATCCTCTCGGCCTCGATCTCTCAGGCGCACGGCCGCACCCTCGACACGACCAACGGGACGGTGCTGAAGACCGGAGACTTCGTCGACCTTCTGGAGGATATGTCCCATTCCCTCTGGACCACCGATGAGCCAGCGGAACTGCAGGTCAGCGGCTCCGGGCCGTTCAGGCTGAACCTCATCAACCCCGCGGACGATTCGAGCCGGCGTGCGGGCGGTCCGGGCTGAGGCGCCTCTCAGGTCTCGCCGGCCACGAAGGCGCGCATCAGGTAATGGGCGATCGCCATGGGCGGTGGGGCCTGGATGCCTTCCGGATGTGTGCCGTTCAGCATGGCGGCGACATCGGAGCGGGTGAACCAGCGGGCATCCTCCAGCTCGGCCGGATCGGTCACGATCGCTTCGTCCAGGGCCTCTGCGGCGCAGCCCATCATCAGCGACGAGGGAAACGGCCAGGGCTGCGAGGTCCGATAGCTCACCGCGCCGACGCGGATATGCGTCTCCTCGAACACCTCGCGGCGAACCGCATCCTCGATCGTCTCACCGGGCTCCAGGAAGCCCGCGAGGCAGGAATACATGTGCGGCCGGAAATGCGGGCCGCGGCCGAGCAGGCAGGCATCGCCCCGGCGCACCAGCATGATCACCACGGGATCGACCCGGGGGAAGTGATGAGCGGCGCAAGAGGGGCATTCCCGCCGGAAGCCGCCGGCCTTCGAAACCGTGGCGGTCCCGCAATTGGCGCAGAAGCCGTGGCGCGCGTGCCAGTCGAGCATCGACTTGGCGACCGCCAGCAGGCCCAGCTCCTCCGCCTCCACGGCGGAGTCCGTGGCGATGCTGCGCAGGTCGAGGGTGCGGGTGTCGTCCCCCGCGAAGCGCTCCGCGGCTTCGGCGGGCGCGGCCAGCGCGAAGACCGGCCGCCCGTCCCGGTGCCCGAGGAAGATCCGCGGGCCCGCGAGGAAGTCGGCCGCGATGTCGGGCGCGATCAGCGCGGTGTCCCCGCGCAGCACGAACCGGTCGCCGCACAGCAGGACGAGGCGCGCGTCGGGCGCATCGAAGGCGGGCACCGCCTCTTCGGGCTGCTCGGCCGAATGACGGTCGAGGCGGTTCCGGACGAAGCCGAGGGTGTCGCGGGGATCGGTCATGCGCGAAGTCAGGCTGCGGAGAACAGGGCACCGGCGCGCTCGATGAGCTGCGCGCGGGCGTGAAGCGGATAGGGCGTGCGCGTCCCGAACCCCCAGACCGGGCCGGGCCAGGCCGGGTCGGACCGGAAGCGGCCGACCACGTGGACGTGGAGCTGCGCCACGACGTTGCCCAAAGCCGCGACATTCACCTTGTCGGGCTTGGCCAGGGCCTGCATCACCCCCGTGGCGATGCGGATCTCCTGCCACAGGGTGGCCGCATCCGGTTCGGGCAGGTCGGTGATCTCGGTAAGGTCGGCACGGCGGGGCACCAGGATCAGCCACGGGAATCGGGCATCATCCATCAGCAGCACCCGGCACAGGGCGAGGTCACCGACCTCGACGGTGTCGGCGGCCAAGCGCGGATCGAGGGCGAAGGCGGAATCGGTCATTGCAGACCGATGTAGCGCAGCTTTGCATCCCGCGCGCGGTTCGAGCGCGGGAACGGTGACGCGGCCCCTGCTGAAACTTCACAGGCCCGGGATGGCACCCTGCCGGCCGACCGCGATCGTCCCGGCATCGAGGGCACCCTCCGCGTCCGACCCGGCGAAGATCGTCACGGCCGCGCCGGGTTGGAGCAGGGCCCGCTCGCCGGGTGAGAACTGGGTCACTGGCGTATCGTTCGGGATCTCGAACGCGGATTGCCCGCCCTCATAGGAGAGGGCCAGCCGCAGGGTCGACCCGCGCTGCAGGTCGGCGACCCTGCCGGCCGTCAGCGTCGCCCCGGGTGCCGTATCCCACGGCTGAGTCCCGGCCTCGAAGCCGCGTTCGGAGGGCGAGTACAACGTCACCGCCGTGGCGCGACGCGGGTCCGCGCCCGCGGCACCGATCACGCTGACGTAGCTCTCCGGCTTGATCGCCCGCAAGTCCGACCCGTTCACCGCGTAGACGCGGGTCTTCGGATCCATCCGCAGGGTGAGGGTGCTGCCGCTCGGCCGCCGGATCTGGATGCGGTCGGACTCGGCCCGCACCACCGTGCCCCGGAACCGGGCCACCATGGGCTCGGCCCGCGCGGCGTTGACGGACGCTGCCATCATCAGGGCGGCGAGGAGGCTGCGCTTCACGAGGCTCGTCACGGGTGTCCTTGCGGGATCTGGGCGGGCGGGAGCCGAACGCGAGGGCAATTGCCCCGGTTCCCGCAGGGGGACGCAGTCCGGCACCTCAATGCGCCATCAGCACCGGCATGTCGGCATGGGCCAGCACGTGGCTGGTGACGCCACCAAAAATCATCTGGCGGAGGCGGCTCTGGGTGTAGGCGCCCTTGATCAGCAGGTCGCAGCCGAAGGCCTTGGCTTCGGCCAGGAAGGTCTCGCCGGGCGCGCGCCGCCCCGCCGGCAGGGCGCGGTGCGCGGCCTCCACCCCCTCGCAGGCCAGCGCCTGGGCGAGGTCCTGGGCGGTCGGGCCCGGTACCATGCCGCCCTCGACGCTCAGCACCAGCACCCGCTGGGCCTTGCGCAGGAGCGGCATCGCGAAGGCGACGGCGCGCGCGGTCTCTGTGGATCCGTTCCAGGCGATCAGGATGGCGTCGCCGAGGCTCGCCGGTGGAGCTGGGGGCGCGAGCAGGATCGGCCGGCCGCTTTCGAACAGGGCGGTTTCGAAGGTGGTCATGCGCGGCGCGTTGTCGGTGGTGCCCGGGCGGCCGACCACCGTGGCCGAGAACAGCCGGGCGTACTGGCCGAGGAATGCGTCGCCGGTCGGCACGTCCTGCCGCCAGCGGTAGCGCGGCCCGGCATCCGGCACGCGCTCCGGTATGCAGAGTCCGTCGCGGGCGTGGCGGGGGATGCCGGCCGCGTCCATGAAGGCGACGAAGCGACCACCCGCCTCCTCGGCCTCGGCCCGGTCGGCCTCTTCGTCCCGCAGCCATGTCATGCCGCCAACCATATCGACGGGGACGTATTCGGCCAGCGCAGGGCGCAACGAAACCCCCTCGATCAGGCTGCCGAAACGCGTCGCGGCAAGCCGCGTCGTCTCGAACACAGAGGGTAGGGCGTCGTGCATCGCGACGGGTACGAGCAGCGTCTTCATGGCTTCGTCCTCCTCGGGATCGAGGCTAATCCGGCTGGCGCCCGTGGGGAACCGGGTCCGCTCCAGAGGGCACACGGTTTTACGCGGTTCCGGGGTCGAGGATCCGTCGAACCCGGCGGGTCAACGGCAGCTCGACGAACCGGTGAACCACGAGGGCGACCACGACGCTCGCCGTCAGCATCAGGACCATGGCGCCGTACAGGTGCAGCGCCGGCGCCGCGCCGATCCGCACCAGGATCTCGCGCGAGAGCCGCAGGGCAAACGGATGCACGAGGTAGATAGCGTAGGACGCATCGCCGAGCATCGCCAGGACGCGGATCGGGGCCGGCAGACGCGCGACCTGCGCCGCATCGCGCCCCGGCCCGAGGGCGGATGCCACGAGCAGGGCGGCCGGCACGCCCACGAGGAGCGGGCGCAGAAAGCCGTCGGCCTCGCCGAGATCGGCGAGCAGCCGGGCCGCCAGGATCAGGCCGAGGAGGCCGAGCCCCGCCAGGCCGGCACGCATCGGGACGGCAGGTCGCACCCCGCTCTGATAGGCGAGGGCGAGCCCGGCCCCGGCGGCGAATTCGAGCACGATCGGGTTCGCCCAGAAGCGCAGCGGCAGGGGCAGGTCCGGCCGAACGGTCCCGGCGGTGACGAGGAGCGCCAGGGCCGCGACGAGCCAGACCACCGCGCCGCGCCGCCCCAGGCCGAGCCCGGCGGCGAAGAGCCCGTAGAAGAAGGCTTCGTAGTTCAGGGTCCAGCCGAGGCCGTAGAGGGGTTGGATCGTGCCGTCCGGTCGGGCGGCCGGCCAGAACAGGAAGCTCGCCAGCAGGGCGGCCGGATCGTGGACGAGGGCGGCAGCCTCCCCGAGGACGTCCGGACGGGCCAGGGCGAGGACGAGATAGAGCAGGCTCACCAGCCAGTAGAGCGGCACCACCCGGGCGATCCGGTGCGCCAGGAACCGGACCCGGCCGCCCGGCACTCCAGACAGGGCCCCGCTTGCCAGGACGATGACGAAGCCGGAGATCACGAAGAACAGGTCGACGCCGCCCCACCAGGGCAGGAGGGTGCCCGGATCGAGGGCCGGGCCGCCGCGCTGCGCCAGGAGTTCCGCTTCGTGCCGCGCATGGTGCCAGACCACCATCAGTGCGGCGACGCCGCGCAGGATCTGGATCGGGACGAGGATCATCCGGCGCTCGACGGTCGGCGCGGGCACGTTCCGGGTCTCGCCACCAGGCTCCTGTGGCAGCCGGAATCCAGCGTTCGGCCTGAGGCGCGCCGAAGCGTATCCTCAACCACCAAGCGGACCTGCGGTGAAACCGGCAGGAACCATAGGTCGTTGGTCCCGTTGACAGAGTATTCCGCGAACGCGCCGCGTGAGGTCTTCGATCTCCGCCGGATATTCCATGCCCGTTCGCGCATCCATCTCGTTATGAGGTTTCTGATGCTGAAGAATTACGCCGCCGCCTCCGCGCTTGTTCTGGCGCTTTCGACCCCGGCTCTGGCACAGGGCGCCAACGATTTCCGTCTGCAGTCGATGCAGTCGAATGCGTTCGAGATCCAGTCCTCCCAGATCGCTCTGTCCAAGTCGCGCAACCCCCGCATTCGGTCCTACGCTCAGGAGGCGCTGCGCGATCACCAAGCTGCCAACGTGGCGCTGGCCGGCGGTCAGCCCGGCGCGATGGCGGGGGGCGATCCGGGCCTCGGCGGCCTGATCACGGCTCCGATCGCGGTGGCGGGCAGCGCCGTGGGCGCCGGCGTCGGTGCGGCGACCGGCGTGGTCGGCGGCACCCTGTCGGGCGGCCCGGTCGGCGGCCTCCAGGGCGCGGGCGCGGGCGCAGCGAACGGTGCGGCGGCCGGTGGGCGCGTCGGCGGTGACATGATGGCGACCGGGGCCTCCACCCTCGTGCAGCCGAGCCCGCAGCAACAGGCGATGCTGTCCGAGCTGTCGGCGACCCCGTCCGGCCCGCGCTTCGACCGGCTCTACGCGACGCAGCAGATCGAGGCGCATCAGATGGCCATTGGGATGACCCAGGCTTACGCCCAGGGTGGTCCAAACCCGGCCCTGCGCAACTACGCCCAGCAGGCCCTGCCGGCCCTGCAGATGCATTACGACCACGCGCAGCGCCTCGCGGGCGCTCGGTAAGGTCGATCGCAATCGTGCCGGCCCGGCTTGAGCTGGGCCGGCAGGACGGGCGGCTCGCGCAGGCGAGCCGCCTTTCTTTTTGGGTGTGCGCGGCGCGGGTCGATGCGCCGCCACGACGTCAGTCACACGTGACGGCAGCAGCCGAACGGACCTGCAGGCCGGCCGTGTCGAGCGGCGGCTGGAACGCCCCCGTCTTCGGATCGCGCACGACCAGGGACCCGGTCGACACGCCGAAATGCGCGCCGTGGAGCTGGAGGCGGCCGTCATCGACCCGTTCCTTGACGAACGGGAAGGTCATCAGATTCTCGAGGCCCTGCGCCACCACGGCGTATTCGAGGCGCGTCAGGTAGTTCGGCGCTTCGGGATCGCCGGCCTTCGCCACCGCGGGCTCCACGAGCGAGACCCACTTGCCGATGAAGTTCCCCTCGGAGAGCGGCTTCGCCTTCTGGGCGTAGGCCTTCACGCCGCCGCAGGTGGCATGGCCGAGCACGACGATATGCTTCACCTGCAGGGCCTGAACGGCGAATTCCAGCGCCGCAGAGGTGCCGTGGTAATTCTCGTCCGGCTGATAGGGCGGCACGAGGTTGGCGACATTGCGGATCGTGAACAGCTCGCCCGGTCCGGCATCGAAGATCGCGCTGGGGGAGACCCGGCTGTCGCAGCAGCTGATGACGAGTATCTCCGGCGTCTGCGATTCGGCCAGTTGCGCAAAGCGGCGGCGCTCGGCCGGAAAGCGCTGCTCAAGGAACGACCGGTACCCTTCAGTCAAATAGACAGGAAACATCAAAGCAGCTCCGTTGCGTTATCGATCGTGATACAGCTGAAATCAGGATCTTTGCCAAGTCAGAACGTGGGGCCGGGCCGGGATAATCCCGCGGGCGAGATCGGCCGCGAGATCGGCGAGACCGGCCGGCTCGACGCGTTCGCTGCTCGCGCGCAGTTCGGCGATCGGCCACCAGCGGGTGCCGAGCACGGGGTTATCCTCGGTCTCGGCGAGGCGGCTGGTGTCGACCCGGTCGTCGGGCAGGCGGACGAGGAAGTAGCGCTCGCGGGCATCCCGGGGCTGGCGAAACAGATGGAACGGCCCGTCGCACGCAGCGACCTGCGGGCCGATCGCCGCGTCGGTGCGGCCGATCTCCTCCCCGAGTTCCCGGCGGCAGGCGGTGACGTGATCCTCGCCGGGCTCAAGGCCGCCGCCGGGCATGAACCAGAACCGCAGCGGCGCTCCATCCGGCCCCTTGGCGTGCACGGAGGCGTACGCGATCAACAGGATCCGGTCGTGCGGATCGAGCACGATTGCCCGGGCGACGTGGCGGATGGCGAGAGTGGGCGCAGCTTTCATGTGGCCAAAGCTAGGGCGCAAGGATCGCGCCGGACATGGATGTCGTCCCGTTTGCTGCATCGCTCCGGCCTCGCCGCGCCACTGCACCATCCGGCGATCATGACACGCGGCCAGGGACGTAAGGTCCGCCGGGCGACGTTCGGGATTACATCGGTAAACCGGACGTGCATTATTGTGCACGCTTGATCGAATTCAATACTGTATTGATGTAACTTTTTTTGCATTGACAGACAGATTTACATGCACGAATATAATATTCGCACATCACATTGAACCGAGACCTGATGTAACCTGACCGGAGGGAGGCTACGATGCTGCGCGCGTGGACCCGATCCAGTACCGCCCTGACCCTCATCGCCGGAGCGACCGCCGCCGCCGCGATGCCGATGGGCGGCACCTTCACCATGCACTACGACAACCAGACCATGCAGCCGATAGCGCCGGGCCAGATGCGAATCGAGGAACGCGGCTCCGGCCTCAACAAGAGCCCCGGCCAGCCCTTCGACAACGCCCAGGTCACTATCGTGGAGACCGTGACGATGGATCGGGGGCAGGGCCCGGTGAAAGGCACGATCACTTTTTCCACGCCGGACGGGACCTCGACGAGCCCCTATACTGGTCGCGTCAACACCGATGCGCAGGGTCGCATGACCGCCACGGGCACGTTCAAGGTCGGGAAGGCGACGGGCGCGTTCGCCGGCCTGAAGGGCACCGGAGCGTTCACCACAGTCTTCGCGTCACCGACGGATCAGACCACCGCTTGGAGCGGCGCGTTCACGCCGCCGCCGGCCCGGGCGGCGCGGCGCTGACGCGCGCTTGGTTCAGGGGATCGGCGGCCCCCGCAGGGCCGGTGCCCAGATCACCACGGGCAGGCCGTGCCCATCCTGCGCCGGCGGGTCGGGGAGCGGCCGCGCTCGGCCCGCCGCGATATCCTGCGCCACCACCAAAGCGGCCAGCGCATCGAGATGGTCGTCCTCCGGGACGCCCTTGACCCGGGCTTCGAGCAGCGCGGCCGGCAGCCCCGCCGCGGACAGGAGTTCCCGCCGGCGATCGAGCCCCAGGCGGGCGTTGCGCCCCTTCTTCGGAAGGCCGAGGGGCCGGTCGCCGTTGAGGGCGTGGAACGCCACCTCCGGGTGAACCTCGTGGATCCGGTCGCGCAACTCTGGCCGAGCCCGCAGGAGCGTGTCCACCGCGCGGACATACCGGAAGATGTTGTAGCCCTGGATCGAGGGCGCGAAGGGTGGGTCGCTCGCCGCCCGGGAGAGGGCTTTGGCGGTGTCGTAGTCGGATGCGTAGACGGCCGACCGCGGCGGCATTGGAAAGACCGACGACCGCGCCGGACCGAGCTTGGCGCGCGCCGCCAGATCGGCCGCCCGGCCGCCCCCGACGATCCGGTCCGGCAAGCCGATCGGCACGTCGATCCCGATCACCAGCGGCTGCTCCGGCGCGTCGAGGAGCGCCGCCACGTCCGGGAAGAGGGCGCAGCGGTGCCGGTCGGGGTCGTCGAGATCGAGCAGCGCCCCGGCCCAGGCACCCCGGCAGCCGTCGAGTCCCGCGATCCACCGCGCCATCGCAATCCTCCTGTCGCCCGCGCCGGAACCTGGCCGGGGCTGCGTTCTTGTCCGGGCTGGCGCGGACCGCTATCCGCATCAAAGGCCGCCGCCGAATCGGGAGAAGCGTGATGAGCGAGATCCGTCCCCGCCGCAGCGTGCTGGCGATGCCCGGCTCCAACGCACGGGCGCTGGAAAAGGCGCGCACGTTGCCCGCCGACGTGATCCTGATCGATCTGGAGGACGGGACAGCCCCCGACGCCAAGGAAGCGGCCCGCGCGCAGGTCGCCGCTGCGGTAGCCGCCCGGGGCTTCGGCCGCCGCGAGGTCGTGGTGCGGATCAATTCGCCGGAGACCGAGGACGGCGAGGCCGATCTCGAGGCTCTCGCCGCCGCCGCCCCGGACGCCATCCTGGTGCCGAAGGTGCGCACCTCAGACGCGCTGATCGCCGTCGGCTCACGCCTGCGCCGGCTCGGCGCGCCGGCGGCGACGCGGGTTTGGGCGATGATCGAGACGCCGATGGCGGTGTTGAACGCGGCCGAGATCGCCGGCGCGGCGCGGGATGTCGACGGGCGGCTCGCCGCTCTGGTGATTGGCCCGAACGACCTGCTGAAGGCCGCCCGGATCCCGCCGCCGGGGCGCGCCGCCCTCACGCACTGGCTGATGACGGTGCTCGCCGCCGCGCGGGCCTACGAGATCGAGGCGATCGACGGCGTCTTCACCGATCTGAACGATGCGGCCGGCTTCGAGGCCGAATGCGCGCAGGGCCGCGCCCTTGGCTTCGACGGCAAGATGCTGATCCACCCGAGCCAGATCGGCCCGGCCAATGCCGCCTTCGGGCCGGATGCCGCGACCGTCGCGGGCGCGCGGCGGATGCTCGACGTCTTCGAAGCACCGGAGAACCGTGATCGCGGAGTGGTTGCCGTAGACGGGAAAATGGTCGAGCGTTTGCACGTCGAGTCGGCCCGGCGAATTCTGGCGCTCGCCAACGCGATCGAGCGGCTCGGCGGGTGAGCGCGCTGCCCGAAGTCGGCCTGCGGATCCTCGACCCGCGCCTGACCGGCTGGGGCTTCCCGCGCTGGGGCTCGGCGGCGGCCGCCGGCCTCGATCTGCATGCCTGCCTGGATGCCCCGCTCGATCTGCCAGCCCGAGGGACACCGGTCCTGATCCCGGTTGGATTGTCTGTGCTGATCCGGGATCCGGCGTGGTGCGGGCTGATCTTCCCGCGTTCCGGCCGGGGCCACCGGGAGGGGCTGGTGCTGGGCAACGGCACGGGGGTGATCGACGCCGATTACGAGGGGCCGCTGATGGTCTCCGCCTGGAACCGCGCCGAGTCCGCCCCGATCCGGATCGAGCCCGGCGAGCGGATCGCCCAGCTGGTCTTCACGCGCATTGCCCGGCCGGTCCTGACCGTGCTGGAGGGCGAGGCCGGCCCGGGCTCGGAGCGCGGTGCAGGCGGATTCGGGTCGAGCGGGCGCTGATCCGGCGGCCGGATCTGCGCGTGGTCGCGGGGTGCGGCGCTCCGCGTCGCCCGCTGGGCGACGTCGCCGGGCGGCGCCTACGACGGTAGCGCCGCCACGGGCCTGAAGAAGATCCCGGACTGGACCTCCGTCGATCTCGGCCTGCGCTACGCCACGGCGCTCGGCGGCAAGCCCGTCACGCTGCGCGCGTGAGCAACATCGCCGACAGCCGTTACTGGATCGCCAACCCGAACGGCGCGCTGATCCTCGGGGCGCCGCGCACGGTCTGGCTGTCGGCCTCGATCGATTATCGAAGGCCGTCCATCGCCGTCGCGCGGCTCACGGCGGCGGAAATCCCCAATCCCCACCTCATCCTGAGGCGGAGGGTTGGGAAAGCCGAGGCCAAAAGCGATCCAGGGATGCCGCTCAATCCAGCGTCCTGCCGAGCCGCCCCGCGAGATCCTGGATGAACTGGAACGCAGTGCGCCCCGAGCGGGAGCCGCGGGTCGTGGCCCATTCGAGGGCCTCCGCCCGCAGCGTCTCGGGCTGAACGTCGAGGCCATAGCGCTCCGTGTAGGCAGTGATCATCGCAAGATACTCGTCCTGGCTGCATTTGTGGAAGCCGAGCCACAGGCCGAACCGGTCCGAAAGCGAGACCTTCTCCTCCACAGCCTCGCCGGGGTTGATCGCGGTCGAGCGCTCGTTCTCCACCATGTCGCGGGCGAGCAGGTGCCGGCGGTTGGAGGTCGCGTAGAACAGCACGTTCCCGGGCCGCCCCTCGATGCCGCCATCGAGGGCCGTCTTGAGCGACTTGTACGAGGTGTCGTCGGCATCGAACGAGAGGTCGTCGCAGTAGACGAGCCAACGGTGCGGGTCGGGCCGCAGCAGGGCCATCAGGTCGGGCAGGGCCTCGATGTCCTCGCGGTGGATCTCGACGAGCTTCATCGGCAGCGATCCGGCGGGCCGGCGGGCGTTGATCTCCGCATGAGCCGCCTTCACCAGCGACGACTTGCCCATCCCGCGGGCGCCCCACAGCAGGGCGTTGTTGGCCGGCAGGCCGCGGGCGAAGCGCTCGGTGTTCTCCACCAGGGTGTCGCGGGCGCGATCGATGCCGGTGAGCAGCCGCATCTCGACGCGGGCCACCTCGAACACCGGGGTGAGCCGGCGCTCCGGTCCCCACAAAAAAGCATCGGCGGCGTTCGGGTCAAAGGCCGGCGGGGCCGGCGGCGCGGCCCGCTCCAGCGCGGTGGCGATGCGCTCCAGGAGCGGCATCAGGGTGTCGAGGGTCGGGGCGCTCGTCATGGGATCGGGGGGTTCGGGTTCGCGGCGGTCAGGGGCCGGTTCTACGGGGAAGGTCGGCGGAAAGCATCCGGTTGCGGATGCATGGCGCAACCATCCGAACGCGAACCGCGATCGGGCGTTGGAGACTTCGCGGGGATCGAAACGATAGGCCTCCGACCGGCACTCGCGATGGCGGGAGAGGATCGATCGCGGGTCCCCTCTCCCGTGCGGGAGAGGGACAGGGTGAGAGGTAAGAACCATCCGGAAAAACCTGATCCCTCACCCCAGCCCTATCTCGAACGGGAGAGGGGGCCCGTCGCACTACTCAGATCGTCGCTCGACCTGCCAGAAACGATGACGAGGACAGCGATGGACGCGGGACCGACGATCCGAATCACCCAGGTCGATGCTTACATCTTCACCGTCGATTTCGGCGGCGTCCTACCGGCGCTCCTGACCGACGAGGCGCCCCCGATCGGCGGCGGGACCGGACCGTTCCCCGAGCAGATCCTGATCTCCGGCGTCGCGAACTGCCTCTGCGCCAGCCTGGTCTTTGCCCTCGGGAAATTCCGGCAGGACGCGCGGGGGGTCGTCGCCGAGGCGCAATGCCAAATGGACCGCAACGTTGAAGGTCGTCTGCGCATCACCGGCATCGATGTGCGGATTGGCCTCGGTGCGGTCGCCGCCGAGATGCCACGGATCGACCGGGTGCTGGAGCAGTTCGAGCGGTTCTGCACCGTCTCGGAGAGCGTGAAGGCCGGGATCCCGGTCTCCGTTTCGGTGACGGATCGCGACGGAACCCGCCTGAAATGAGCCCGCCCGCGGAAAGATCCGCCGCCCGGCGCATTCCCGAAACGCCAACCGGTCGACCGAACCGGAGGAGGAGACACCATGTCGGAGACCCGTGAGCCCGCCCGCGCCCCCGAAACGCTGGCCGCCCTGTTCAACCAGCGCGCCAATGCGGGCGACGTAGAGGGACTCGTCGCCCTCTACGAGCCCGAGGCGGTGCTGGCGGCCGGCCGCGTGGTGGCCACTGGCCATGCCGAGATCCGCAGTTTCTACACCGACCTGCTAACGCGCAAATCCGACTTCCCGGCGCCCGAGACCCTGCCGCCCCTCCGCACCGGATCGCTGGCCATGACCTTCGCCCGGCTGCCCAAGGGCGCCTTCTCGGTGGAGGTCGCCCGCGAGCAGGCGGACGGGACGTGGCTCTGGGTCATCGACCAGCTCAAGCTCGCACCGCCGAAGGACTGACCGGCGCGCGCTTGTCCGACCGGACGCGATGCGGCAAAGCGAGGCCCGCGCGCCGACGCCGCGCGAAAGACCCGAGCCGACTCGATGCACGACATCCGCGCCCTCCGGGAGAACCCGGACGCTTTCGACCGCGACCTCGCCCGCCGGGGCCTCGCGCCGCTCTCGGCCGCGTTGATCGCGCTGGACGAGGCGCGGAAATCATCGGTCTCGGCCGCGCAGGCCAACCAAGAGCGGCGCAACGCGCTGGCCAAGGAAATCGGCGGCGCCAAGAAGGCCAAGGATGAGGCGCGCGCGGCCGCACTGATGGCGGAGGTCGCTGCGCTGAAGGCGGCCGAGCCGGAGCTGAAGGCGGCGCAGGACGCGGCCGAAACGGCGCTGGCGGACCGGCTTGCCGCGATCCCGAACCGGCCGAAAGCCGACGTGCCAGAGGGCGCCGACGAGCACGGCAACGTCCTCTATCGCAGCCACGCCTCCACCCGCGAGCGGCTGACCGAGGGCAAGGAGCATTTCGAACTCGGCGAGGCGGCCGGCCTGATGGATTTCGAGGCGGCGGCCAAGCTGTCCGGCTCGCGCTTCGTAGTGCTGAAGGGCCAGCTTGCCCGGCTCGAGCGGGCGCTCGGCCAGTTCATGCTCGACCTGCACACGCAGGAGCATGGGTACTTGGAGGTGGCGCCACCCGTGCTGGTGCGCGATGCCGCGATGTTCGGCACCGCGCAGCTGCCGAAATTCGAGGACGATCAGTTCTCGGTCTTCAAGGGCCTCGACTACGTCAAGGCGCTGCAGGGGCAGGCCGACGCGGAGGCCGCGCCGGTCAGCGACGAGCATTTCTGGCTCGTTCCCACCGCCGAAGTCCCTCTGACCAACCTCGTGCGTGAGTCAATCCTCCGCGAAGAAGAACTCCCCCTGCGCTTCACCGCGCTCACCCCGTGCTTCCGGGCCGAGGCCGGAGCGGCGGGGAGGGACACGCGCGGCATGCTGCGCCAGCACCAGTTCAACAAGGTCGAGCTGGTCTCGATCACGACGCCCGAAGAATCCGCCAACGAGCACGAGCGGATGCTGACCTGCGCCGAGGCGGTCCTGAAGAAGCTGGATCTGCCCTACCGGGTGATGACCCTCTGCACCGGCGACATGGGCTTTGCCTCCCAAAAGACCTACGACATCGAGGTCTGGGTGCCTGGCCAGCGCACCCACCGCGAGATTTCTTCGTGCTCGGTCTGCGGCGAGTTCCAGGCGCGGCGGATGAATGCCCGCTACCGCGGCAAGGACGGCAAGCCGGCCTACGTGCACACCCTGAACGGTTCGGGCGTCGCCGTCGGCCGCGCGCTCATCGCCGTGATGGAGAACTACCAGAACCCGGACGGGAGCATCACGATTCCGTCGGTGCTCCACCCCTACATGGGCGGGCTCAACCGGATCGAGGGCACCCGCTGATGCGCATCCTGGTCACCAACGACGACGGCATCCACGCGCCGGGCCTTGCTACCCTGGAGGAGATCGCCCGGGAACTCTCGGACGACGTCTGGGTCGTGGCGCCGGAGAGCGACCAATCGGGCGTCTCGCACTCGCTCTCGCTCAACGACCCGCTGCGGCTGCGGCAGGTCTCGGAGCAGCGTTTCGCCGTGAAGGGCACGCCGTCGGATTGTGTGATCCTGGGCGTGCGCCACATCCTGGCCGATCACGGGCCGGATCTCGTCCTGTCGGGGGTGAACCGCGGCCAGAACGTCGCCGAGGATGTGACCTATTCGGGCACGATCGCGGCCGCCATGGAGGGGACGATCCTGGGCATCCGCTCGATCGCGATGAGCCAGGCCTATGGGGCGGGCGGGCGCGGCGCCCTCAAGTGGGATTGCGCGCGGACGCACGGGCCGAAAGTCATCAAAAAGATCCTGGAGACCGGGATCGAGCCCGGCATACTGGTCAACGTCAACTTTCCGGATTGCGAGCCGGCCGACGTGCAGGGCATCGCGGTGGCGGCGCAGGGCTTCCGCAACCAGGCGCTGCTGTCGATCGACGCGCGCGTCGACGGGCGCGGCAACCCGTATTTCTGGCTGGCCTTCGCCAAGGCCCGGTTCGAGCCCGGCCACGGCTCGGATCTCAAGGCCATCGCCGAGAAGCGGATCTCGGTGACGCCCCTGCGCCTCGATCTCACCGACGAGCCGACCCTGACCCGCTTCGCGCAGGCGTTTGCCGAGTGATCGATCTGGGCAGCCTGGAGGCGGCTGCCGGGAACGCGGCCTTCGTGATGGCGCTCCGGGGTCGGGGCCTGCGCGACACCGCGGTGCTGCGGGCGATGGAGCAGGTGCCGCGGGAGGCCTTCGCGCCCCAGCAGTACCGGGAGCATGCAAGGCGGGACATCGCCCTGCCGCTGCCCTGCGGCGCCTCCATGACCGCGCCGTCCACGGTGGCGGTGATGCTGGCTTTGCTGCGGATCGAGCCGGGCCAGCGCGTGCTCGAGATCGGCACCGGCTCGGGCTACGTGACGGCGTTGCTCGCCCGGCTCGGGGCCGGCGCGGTGCTGAGCCTGGAGCGTTCGGTGACGCTCGCCGTCGAGGCAACGCGGCGACTCGCGGCGCTGCCGGAGGCGCATGTCGTGCGGGCGGATGGGCTGGCACCGGAGCTGCCGGATGGCGGCTTCGACCGGATCCTCGTGCACGGCAGCGTGGCGGCGATCCCGCCGCACTGGCGCGCGGCGCTCGAACCCGGCGGACGGTTGGTGACGGGCCTCAGCGGCGCCGAGCTGTGCCGGGCCGCCGTGCTGGCCTCGCCCCAGGCAGAAGCGGAGCCCGGCCCGGCGGTGCGTCTCGCGGCGTTGATGCCGGGGCTGGCGCGGCTTCTCTGATCGAGTGCCTCTTGTGCCGCGGCGGCCGACTGGTCATCCTGCCGGCATGACCGTCGACGCGCATTACATCGTCAGACGCAACGAGCTGCGATCGGACCTCCGGGACCTCGATCGGGTGGCCTTGAAAGCCGCCGCGATGACGGATGACGGCGTCACGATGGAGGCGGGGTCCGAGGGCACGATCGTCGGAATCTGGCGTGATGGCGAGGCCTACGAGGTCGAGTTCGCGGAGCCGGCCGGCGCGCTCGCTACCGTCGAGGCGACAGACCTCCGCCTCGTGAAGCGGGCGAACGCTTGAGCCGTCCGGACTGGCCGCGGAGCTGGTCGCTCGACCCGCGCAAGATCGACGGATATCTGCTCGACGAATCCCACATCGAAGGCGGCTCCAAGGCGCGGTTCTTCAAGCGCTTCGGCTTCCATCTCGGCGAGCCGCTCTCGCTCTCGTCAGCACTGCTCGATCATCCGACCGAGACCTCCTTCGTCGGCGAGACGGTCTCGACGCGCGGGGACGTCAAATTGATCTTCGAGGGAGCCATCATCATGCCGGACGGGCGTGACCCGCGTATCCGAACGGTCTGGCGCATAGACGCGAAAGGGCACGCCCATTTCGTCACGGCCGTACCGATGACCTGAGCGCAACCGGCCACCGCTCACCCAATCCGCCGCGCCGCCCACCACAAGCGCCACAGCCTCCGCCAGCGCGGGAGTTCCACGAGCGTGTTGAGCGGGTCGTAGGAGGCCCGCTCCATGGCGGCGAGATACGGATCCACCAAGGCGACCGGCAGGAACGCGGCGCCGGCCGAGGGCGCGATGGTAAGGCGCGCCGCCTCGAAGGCCTTGAGGTGCTGCCGGGCGAGGGCGCGCAGGTCGGCGCAGGCCCGGAGCAGGCCGGGGCCACCACGGCCGGTGACGATGTCCTCGCGGGTGACGCCGTAGCGATCGAGGATCTCGGCCGGCAGGTAGACCTGCCCCGATCGGGCGTGCCAGGGCAGGGCGCGCAGCAAGCCGGTGATGCCGTACGCGACGCCGGCATGCCCGGCAGCCCCCGCGCCGCCCGGCTCGATGCCGTTGCCGATCACGAGGCTCGCCAGCCGGAACAGCGCCGAGGCGGTCTCCCCGCAATAGCCCTCCAGGTCGTTCACCCGGGGCATCGGATCCTCGTAGAGGTCGAACACCCGGGCATCGATCAGGTCGACGAAGGGCTGGCGGCCGAGGCGGTTCACCCGGATCGCCTCTTCCAATGCCGCCGCCACCGGGTTGGCGCGGACGTCGCCCCGCGCCTCGCCCTGGAGGGCATCGCGCCACCATTGCAGGCGGATCTCCCCGGCCATCGGGGTGGAGACGGCCTCGCGCACCCGCGCGATGGTCAGCGAGAAGGCGTAGAGGGCGAAGAGGTGCGGGCGGGCAGAGGCTGGGGCGAAGAGCGTGGCGTAGTAGCGGTCCGGATCACCATCCCGCACGAGGCCCTCGCAATGGGACTGCGCGAAGGCGAGCCCGGTCTCGGCGGTCTGGCCCTCCACCTCCGGCATCAGGCCACCGCGATCAGGGCGGCGGCAACCTTGCGGTTCTCGGCCACCAGGATGTTGTAGGTGCGGGCCGCGGCCCCGGTCTGCATCACGTCGAGGCCGACCCCGAAATCCTTGAGCCAGCCGCGCAGAGCCGGATCGATCGCCGCGATGTCGAGGCCGGTGCCGACCAGCAACAATTCGATCCCCGCCGCCTCGGCCTGGACCGGGCGCAGCGCCGTCCGGTCGATGCCCCGCGGCTCCGTCACGTCCCAGGCGCGCACGCCGGAGGGCAGCATCAGGATCGAGCCGCGATGCGACATCCCGGCAAAGCGGAAGCCGCCATTGCCGTAGGTGTCGATGATGTGGCGCCCCGGCACGAAGCCGGAGTCGAAGGTCTTCGGATTTGCCTGATCGGCCATCGCGGAAAACGAACTACTCCGCCGGTTGCGGGACGCCGGAGCGCTCCGAAGCCGCGCGGGCCCCCGAGAGCATCAGCCCCAGATAGATTAACACCGGAGTCGAGATGAAGATCGCCGAGTAGGTGCAGATCAGCACGCCGCAGAGCATCACGGTGGCAAAGCCCTTGATCGCCTCGCCACCGAACAGCACCAGCGCCAGCAGCGACAGGCCAGACGAGATCGACGTCATCACCGTGCGCGACATGGTCGAGTTGATCGACAGGTTGAGCAGGTCGACGGTGGGGATGGTCTTGTACCGGCGCATCAGCTCGCGGGTCCGGTCGAACACCACGACCGTTTCGTTCAGCGAGTAGCCCACGATGGTGAGGATCGCCGCGATCGAGGTCATGTTGAACTCGATGCGGGTGATGATGAACACGCCGACCGTCAGCACGATATCGTGGAGCGTGCCCACGATGGCACCGAGCGCCAGTTCCCGCTCGAACCGGAACCAGAGGTAGAGCAGCACCGCCACGACGGAGAGCACGACGCCGAGCGTTCCGGATTGGACCAGCTCGCCGGAGACGCGCGGGCCGACGGTCTCGGTGCGGCGGAAGTCGTAATCCTTGTCGAAGGCGGCGTGCGCCTTGTTCATCACCGCGGTCTGACCCTGCTCGCCGGGCTGGAGCGGCAGGCGGACCAGCACGGTGCCCTGGTTGCCGAGTTCCTGCACCTCCGGCTCACCGAAGCCGAAGCCGACGGCCGTATGCCGGATCCCTGCGACATCGGCCGTGCCGGACTTCGCCTGCAGCTCCACCAGGGTGCCGCCCTTGAAGTCGATGCCGAAATTCAGCCCGATCGTCAGGAACAGCGCCACCGTGGCGAGCGAGAGCAGCGCCGAGAGCGGGAAGGTGAAGCGCCGGAATCGCATGAAATCGAAATGCGATTCATCGGGCCAGAGGCGGAGCAGGCGCATGGTCGTGTCTCTTCTACAGGAGCCGCGACGCAGGAAGCCGGGGCGCGGGTCTCTTCTCCCGTGAGGGAGAGGGGCAGGGTGAGGGGTGCGACCTCTCCGAAGAGACCTGATCCCTCGCCCCAACCCTCTCCCGCACGGGAGAGGGTGTCCGTCGCGCCACCCGCGCTTCCTTCGTCGACCCTCCAAAAAAATCAGAACGGCAGGGCCTTCGGTCGGAAGGTCTTGTACCACACCGCAATCATCATCCGGGTCAGCGTCACCGCCGTGATGACCGTGGTCAGGATGCCGAGGATGAAGACGACAGCAAACCCCTTCACCGGGCCCGAGCCGAGGAAGAACAGGATCAGGGCGGCGATCGCCATAGTCGAGTTCGAGTCGATGATGGTGGCGAAGGCCCGGTCGAATCCGGCCTGGAGTGCCGAGATGAGCGAACGGCCGGCCCTCTGCTCCTCGCGCATGCGCTCGTAGATCAGCACGTTGGAGTCCACCGCGGTACCGATGGTGAGCACGATGCCGGCGATGCCGGGCAGGGTCATGGTAGCTTCGAGCACCGACATCAGGCCCAGGATCAGCCCCACATGGACCATCAGGGCGATGTTGGCGATGAAGCCGAAGGTGCCGTAGGTCGCGAACATGAAGGCGACCACGAGGGCTGCCGCCACCAGGGTCGCGAGCTTGCCGGCCTGGATGGAGTCGCGGCCGAGGCCGGGGCCGACGACGCGGCGCTCGACCACGGTGAACTTCGCCGGCAGCGCGCCGGCCCGGAGCAGAACCGACAGGTCGTTGGCCTGCTGGACCGTGAAGTTGCCGGTGATCTGGCCCGAGCCGCCGGTGATCGCCGAACGGATCACGGGGGCCGACACCACCTCGTTGTCGAGCACGATCGCCATGCGCCGGCCGACATTCTCCGAGGTCGCCTGACCGAAGCGTTGCGCCCCGCGCAGGTTGAACTTGAAGCTCACCATCGGCTCGTGGGACTGCTGGTCGAAGGACGGCTGCGCGTCGGTCAGCTCGCCGCCATCGGCCATCACCCGGCGCTCGACCGGGACCTTGGCGCCCTTCTCGTCCTTGGAGGGCAGCATGTCGACGTCGCCGGACGGGCTGTCGGCGAGCATGCGAAATTCGAGCTTGGCGGTGGAGCCGAGGAGTTTTTCCAGGCGCTCCGGATTTTGTTCGCCCGGCACTTGGATCAGGATCCGGTCGGCGCCCTGCTGCTGAATCGACGGCTCGGTGGTGCCGGTGGAATCCAGGCGGCGCCGGATGACCTCGATGCCCTGGCTGACGGCCCGCCGGGTGCGATCGGTGATGCCCGCATCGGTCAGCGTCAGGCGGATCAGGCCGCCGGGCTGCTCGGTGACGTCGAGGGTACGGGCGGCGGTCTGGCCGATCGACGTGGTGATCGGCAGCGATAATTCCTGCAGCTTCGGCAGCGCCTTGGCCCGAGCCGCATCATCCGCGATCTTAACCTGCACGCCGCGCTGAAGCAGGCCGATGCCGCTATCGGCGCGGACGTTCTCCTGCTGGAGCACCCGGCGGACGTCGTCGCGCAGGGCCTTGGCCTGGGAGGCGATCAGCTCGTTCTGATCGACCTCAAGCAGCAGTTGCGAGCCGCCCTGCAGGTCGAGGCCGAGCACGATGGCGCGTGTCGGCACGATCCAGGCGGGGAACCACGGCGGCAGGCTGGCGACGAAGCCCTTGCGCTGCTCGGGGGAGAAGAAGCTCGGCACGGCGAGCATCAGCCCCACCAGGATCAGGCCCAGCGTCGCGATGATCTTCGCACGGGAGAAGCGCAGCATCGGCCGTCTTTTTCTCTTATGGGCCGGCGCGTTACGCCGGCCGTTTCAACCGGGAGCTCAGGCGGCCTTCACGGTGCCCTTGGCGCGGACCTCGGAGATCATCGACCGGACGACCCGCACGCGGACGTTCGGGGCGATCTCCACCTCGATCTCGGGCTGGTCGTCCGACGCCTTGGTCACGCGACCGATGAGGCCGCCATTGGTGACGACCGTGTCGTCCCGGCGCACGGATTTCAGCAGGGTCTGGTGGTCCTTGACCCGCTTCTGCTGCGGTCGCAGGATCAGGAAATACATGATCACGAAGATCAGGACGAACGGGATCACCTGAAAGGCGATCTCCGCTCCGCCAGCGGCCGTAGCGGCCCCTTGCGCGAAGGCGGGGGTGATCAACGAGCGTCTCCTGCAAATGGCGATCGGGCCTGCCGCCGGTTTTCGGCGCTGACAGACCTATCGAAAAGCGCGCGGACTATAGCCAGGGGCTTCCCGAAAGCAACGTCGAAGCGACGGACCCCTGTGCGGCCCTCAGAGGAGCCCCTTCACCGCCGCCGCGAAGGCGTCCGGCGCCTCCCGCGGAAAGTTGTGGCCCACCCCCGCGACGATCTCACGCCGATAGGGGCCGGTGAAGTGGTGGGCATCGGTGTCGGTCGCGGGCGGCGGACCGACACCGTCATCGGCGCCGAGCAGCACGATCGACGGCACCGCGATCTCCGGCTGTGCCGCCAGCCGCGCCTCGATCTCGACGAAGGCCGGATCACCCGGCACGAGGCCGAAGCGGTGGCGGTAGGAATGGACCACCACGTCCACGAAATCGGGATTGTCGAAAGACCGGGCCGTCTGCGCGAAGGTCTCAGCGTCAAAGGCCCAGCTCGGCGACCAGAGCTGCCAGAGCAGGCGGCAGAGGGCGTCGCGGTTGGCCGTCAACCCGGCGCGGCCCCGCTCGCCGTGGAGGTAGTATTGATACCAGAGCCGATGCTCGGCCTCCGGCGCGACGGGCCTCCCGGAGGCGGGGATGTTCTGGATGTTGTAGCCGACGCCGCAGCTCACCAGACCCTTGGACCGCTCCGGCCACAGGGCCGAGACCACGCAGGCCGCCCGGCCGCCCCAATCGTAGCCGGCGAGCACGGCACGGTCGATGCGGAGGGCGTCGAGGAAGGCGAGGAGATCCGCTCCGAGCGCAGCCTGCTCGCCCGAGCGCAGCGTGGCGGCATCCAGGAAGCGTGTCGGACCATAGCCGCGCAGGTATGGGATCAGGCAGCGCACGCCGGCAGCGGCGAGTTGCTCGGCCACGACGTCGTAGGCGTGGACATCGTAGGGGAAGCCGTGGAGCAGTACGGCAGCCGGTCCGTCCGGCGGTCCGGCTTCTCGATAGGCGACCTCGAGCACGCCGGCGCACACGGTTTTCATGACGAATCTCGCTGCTTCGTGCAGCGTAACTTACGTGATCCGCCGTGGATCCGCTGCATGCGCTTGCCGGCAGCGTTTTGCGCCCGACCTTCCGACACGCAACGCAAGCGTGACGGGGGAAGATGATGGGCCTGCTGGATGGTGCGAAGAACCTGATCGGCGATGTCGTGGCCGCAATGGACCGCGCCCTGGAGGATACCGGCAGCGGCAAGCTGACCTTGGCGCTGGCAAAATTTTATCCCGGCGGCCTCGTGGCCTTCCTCGACCGCCTGCGCGAGACCGGCCACGGCGGGGCAGTGGATTCCTGGCTGAAGGCGGGGGCATTGCCCGAGGAACGGCAGGGCGTTTCGGCCTCCGCCGTCGCAACCTGCCTGCCCGACGCGGTCACCAAGCGTCTGGCCTACGACCTCAGCATCCCCGAGGGGCGGGTGGCCACCGCCCTCGCGGAGTTCCTGCCGGCCGCGGTGGCGGCGCAGAGTGAGAACGGTACGCTGAAGCCGCAGCCGAATTTCAGCACGCAGATCCGCTGAGCTACGGGACGGCGCATCGCATCAGGGGCGGGGCAGTCGCACAGCTCAGGTAGCAGCTCTGCTTCTGGAAGCAGAACCAGGACAGCTCGCCGCTCTTGAGGCAGGCGCCACCGCAATGCCGGTAGGTGCCGTAAAGCGGGCGGACGAACACCGCGTCCGTGAGGGCGCGGTCGTGCGTTGTCGGCCGGGCGGTCTCGGCCGGCAACGCCAAAGCCGCGCTTGCCCAGAGCGCGAGCAGCAGGGACGGGGCGAGGCATCTCATGACCGGGCGACCAGGGAGCGGGAACCGGGTCGGCATTCCGGCCCAAGCCGCCGGCACTGTCGACTAAATTGCGGTTCACGCGGCGCCGACCTCCCCCCGTCGGCAAACTGCCCTAGACTGATATCGGACGGATCGATCGACGGGGACCCGCATGAGCTTGCTCGATTCACTTGGCGGCGCGTTTGGCGGATCGCTGGGCCAGATGGCGATGAAGGCCTTGCCCGGCCTCATCCAGCAGGTGCTGCCAGGCGGCCTCAACGCGCTGCTCGATCAGCTGCGTCGCTCCGGCTACGAGAGCCAGGTGAATTCCTGGCTCGGCCGCGGCCCGAACGAGCCGATCACCGCAGACGACCTGCACAAGGTTCTGGACAACGAGCAGGTTCGCCAGATGGCACAGAAGCTCGGTATCCCGATCGATCAGCTGTTCCCAGCCTTGGCCGAGGCGTTGCCGCAGGCGGTGGATCACCACAGCCCCGACGGGACGCTGCAGGTTCCGAAGGCCTGAGCCTTCGGAAACGAAAACGGCGGCCCCTCAGGACCGCCGCTCGCTGTGATCGGAATGGGCCGCTCAGTTGCTGGCGAGCTGGGACATCGGGTCGACCGGCGCGCCGCCCTTGCGGATCTCGAAGTGCAGCTGGGGCGAGGTCACGTTACCCGATGCGCCGGACTTGGCGATCACCTGACCGCGCTTGACCTTCTCGCCCGGCTTCACGTCGAGCTCGCCGTTATGGGCGTAGGCCGAGACGTAGCCGTTGGCGTGACGCACCAGCACCAGCTTGCCGTAGCCCTTCACGTCCGAACCGGCATAGGCGACGGTGCCCTCCTCGGCGGCCTTGACCGGCGTCCCCTCGGGCACGGCGATGTTGATGCCCTCGTTGCCGGAGGTGCCGTAGCCCGAGATCACCCGGCCCTTTGCGGGCCAGCGGAAGCTCTCGGAGGCGTCGGCGACCGAACCGGTGGCGGCGGGCTCGGGCTTCGCCGGAGCGGCGGGCGCGGCAGCCTTCGGCGCCTCCTTGGCGGCAACCTTCTCAACCTTCTCAACCTTCTCGGCGGCTGCGGCCTTCTGCGCGGCCTCCTTGGCGGCCTTGGCCTCGGCGAGCTTCTGGGTCGCCTCGGCCTTCGCGGCGGCCTTGGCTTCAGCCTTGGCCTCCATCGCCTTCGCTTCGGCCTTGGCCTTCGCGTCGGCCTTCGGGTCCGGCTTCTTCTCGTCGGCCTTAGCAACCTGCCCCGGGCGGACGTGACGCGGCTTGTCGTCCGCCTTCGCGTCCACCTTTGCGGCTTCCTTCACGGTCTCCTTGCGGGACTTGGTGTCGGCGACCTTGCGGGCGGCGGCATCGCGCGCCAGCGCTTCCTTGCGCTCTGTCTCCTTGTCGGCGGCCCGCTTGGCCGCTTCCTTGGCGGCCTCCTTGGCCTCCTCGCGCTTAGCCTCGTCGCGCTTGGCCTCTTCGCGCTTCGCTTCTCGGGCGGCTTCCTCGCGCTTGGCGGCCAGCTTGCCGTCGACCTGCTTGGAATCCTCGCGCTTCTCCTCAGCCGCCCGGGCCGGGCGGGCGGTCATCGGAGCGGCGGCCGGGTTCATGCCGGAGGCGTTGTAGACCGGAATCACGATCTGCCGGCCGGGGGTGATCTGGTTCGCGCTGGTCAGGCCGTTGGCCGACAGGATCGCCGAGGCGGGAACGCCGTAGCGAGTCGACATCTGGTTCAGGCTGTCGTTCTGCGACACGGTGATCTGGGTGCCGCCCTGGGCGTTCCAGCCGACCTGACCGGTCGACGCGACGCGGGTCGCGGGCGCCGAGGCATGGGGCTGGATCGGCGCCGCAACGCTGGCGCTGCGCGGTGCCCCGGGGGCACTCAGCGCCTCCGACTGGATTCGGCCGGTGCGGACCGGAGGCACCGACTTGAGGCCACCGTCCGGCAGGCTGCCGGTGGCAGCGGGCTCCGAATCAAACGGATTTGAGAACGGGTTGCTCAGGCGCGATGCGTCCGAGGAACAGGCGGCTGCCGCCCCACCGATGATACCGATGAGGGCGACCCGCGACAGCGTCCGCAACATCCGACCCTTACCGCGCACCCGCATCGACGCACCCGTTTGCCTGACGCAACTTGATGCCCCAATGAAGACGGATTCAGGTTAAGCAACCGTTCCCGTTCCGCACGACTGCGTGCCTCTTACCAAGGGCGGCGCTGTATTCGTGGCCCATTTCAGGATGATCGCGGGGGGCCTGACCGTGCCTTTTCTGCACCGTCCGGCACCCCATCTCGGTGGGATGTTTACCATCCGCGCCGCCCGCGCCACCCTCAGCGACCTGCCCGGGATCGACACTTCACGCCTGTCGATCGTGGCGCTGCAGCCTGAGGATGCCGACGCCGTGCGCCGGCTCACGGACGATCCGGCGATCACCGCGGCGGTGGATTTTCTGCCGACGCCCTTCACCCTGCAGGACGCCCAGGATCTGATCCTGAGCGGGCGGCGGGGACAGGACCGCTTCCTGGGAGCCTGGATGCGCGGAACAGACTCCGCAACGGGGTCCGTCGGGGGTGACCTTGTCGGCGTCGTCGGCACGCATCTGCGCGGCGCCGGGGTGATCGAGATCGGCTACTGGATCGGCGGCGCCGCGCGCGGACGCGGCTTCGCGTTCGAGGCGGTCTCGGCGATCATCGACCTCCTCGTGAGACGCTTTCCGAGTCGCACCATCGTGGCGGAATGCCGCCCCGCCAACGTCGCGTCCTGGGGGCTTCTGGAGAAACTCGGCTTCCGCGACACGGGTGAGGAGGGCCATCGGCCAGGCCGGCGGCTGCTCCGGCGGACCTAGACCGCTCTGCAACGACGCGGCCATCGGTACGGCGGAGAGCGCGTCACATCGGGAACTGAGAGCCGTACGCGATCAAGCACGGCTCTCGCACACGGTCACAAGACCGGGCGCTTCGATGTGCGGGCTGCTCAAGCCGCGGCGGCCTCGGCGACGGCTGATTCGACGGCCCGGCGCTGCTTGTTCTTCCGCCGCTTGCCGATCGTCATGGGCGGCTCGTCGGACGGTATCCGCTCGGCCAGAGCGAACTGGTGGAGCGCGTCTACGGTCTGGTTGTCCTGAGACCGCGCCTCGATCAGCGCATAGAAGGCCGCGCGCACGATATCCTTCTTCGAAGCCTCGGGATGCTTTTCGCGGACGGCCGCGCGCAGCGCCTTCGGCGTCATGCCCGGCACAGCCAAGCTCCAAAGGGTGGCGGACAAAGCCTCCATCACGAACATCTCCAAGTTTCCTGATCCGGCCGCAGCCCGACAGCGAGGATAAGTACATGACATCGGCATGGGCGTTCAAGTGATCATCCACACATCGTTTTTCTTACTAAGCACGAAAATGCAATACCGGATGAAATACATCTCATAATCTACGATAATATGGATGAAATACGCCGCGTATTGGTAGCCACAGGCGGAAAACAGAACATATTAAATTAAAAAAGCCCCCGTCTCGTGAACGGGGGCTTCTTGCGGCCGCCGAAGCGGCCGGTCTACGTCGCGGATCAGAAGGTGATGCCGGTCTCGACCATGTAGCGGTCCTGGGAGGTGCGGTTGCCGGTCCGGCCGAAGCCGGTGCCCAGGCTCCCCTCCGCGAGGTTGCCGCGGGTGATGTTGCCGAGTTCGACATGCGCGTACTCGACCCGGAAGAAGTACCGGTCGAACGTGAAGGTCGGCGTCACGGTCACCGAGAAGGCGTTGCTGCCCGCGCCGAAGCCCAGGAGGTTCGGGGTCGATCCGCCCCGCACGCCGGTCTGCTCCGTGTATTCGACGCGGCCCGCCAGAGAAAAGTTGTCGGTGAACGAGTAGGCCGCCAGCAGGGCGCCGCCGTAGGTCGACGCGGAGGCGTTGATGCCCACGCGCGGATCGCGCTCGACGTTGGTGAACTGGAAGTACGGCGAGATGATCCACGGACCATTCGCGTAGGTGTAGTTGATGTCGAAGATGCCGCTGTTCTGCTGGAAGCCGGGCGTCGCGAACTGGTAGCGCGCGCTCCGGGCGAAGGAGTTCGTCCGGCCGAGGTTGAGGCCGCCGTTCACGCCGATCGTGTTGTAGTCGTCGAGCTTGTAGGCGACGTTTCCGGTGAACCACGTGATCTCGTTGGAGAAGAACCCATCCGTCCCGGCCAGCGACACCGAGAGCGGGCCGCTGCTGTAGTTCACCTGAACGCCCTGGTTGATGAAGTTCTCCTGCACGAACAGGAGGCCGCGGTTGATGTTCAGGTTCTGGTAGGTGAACAGTAACTCGCTGCCAATCAAGGTGAACAGCCGGCCGCCCTGGATCGACCACTCGTCGTTGATCTGGATCTTGCCGAAGGCGACCGGGACCGGGCCGAACAGCAGGTCGGTCTGCGTGAAGGTGCCGAGGGTCGGGAAGCCGAGCTGCGGGATCGAGTAGCCGCCGGCCTGGATGTAGAACTGGAACGCGCCCTCAGGCTTCTGGATGACGCCCTGGATGTTCGAGAAGTCGAACCGCGCGGAGCGATCGCGATCATCGGGCGCCGCCGGCGTCGCGAACGACTTGAACGGATTGGTCTGCGTGTAGCCGTAACCCGTCACGGCGCCGCCGACATAGAGGTCGCCCAGCGGGCCCGCGGCGAAACAGGTCGGGTTCGGGTTCGCCTTGATCACGCCGCCGTAGGTCGGGCCGAGGAGCGTCGCCTTGCATGGCTCGGCCGGGGGCGCCACGGGCACGGGAGCCGGCGCAGCTAGATCGGCCGCCAGGAGACTGGTCGAGGACAGCAGGACAGCGGCAAGGCCGGACAGGGTGGGTCGGGTCAGCATGATGTCGCCGCTCGTTGTGGTTCGTCTACGGTCAAGCTGACATCGACCAGCAAATGACACAAAATCAAACATACGGCAGTTGCATATTTTTTGAGCATTTCAACATCGCGGCGGACCGATACCGCTCAAATGTGTCTTTGACGCAACAAAAACGGGATCGGCAGGTCCCTTAGCCTGCGGGCCCGGATCAGCACCTCATAAAAGTCGCGCGAATTCTGCGGCTTCAGCTCCGCGCGCCGATCGAATCACAGCGAAACCCTCCGAAGTCCTGTCGAGCCAGACGTTCGGCGAGCGCTGGCAGGAACAGCAGAGCCTCTTCGGCGAGGCGCCAAGGCGGATTGACGACGATCAAGCCGCTGCCGGTGAGTCGGGTCGGATCGTCCGGCCGGTCGATCAGCAGGTCGAGGCGGAGCGCCGGGCGGGGCAGGGCGGCATCGAGCTCGCCGACCATGCGATCGAGGGCGGCCGCATCCTTGATCGGGTACCACGCCAGGAACACGCCGGTCGGCCACTTCGCCACTGCCCGGGCGACGTGGGAACCGAGCCGTTCGATTTCGCCGGGCACCTCGTAGGGCGGGTCGATCAGCACGAGACCGCGCCGCTCGGGGGGCGGGATCTGGGCGTTGACCGCGGTCCAGCCGTCAAGGCTCATCACCTTCGTGCGCGGATCGCGCTCGTAGCGCGCCCGCAGGGTCGCGGCATCGGCCGGATGCAGTTCGACGAACACACCCTTGTCGCCGGGCCTCAGGGCCTCGCGGATCACGGCGGGCGAGCCGGGATAGGCGGTTGCGCCGTGGCGCGCCTGCACCGCCGCCACCGCGGCCCGATAGGGCGCGAGCAGTGCCTCGACGGCGGGCGGAAAGGGCTCTTCCATGCGGCCCCAGCCGTCCCGCCACTCGCCGGTGCGGGATGCCTCGTCGGCCGTGAGGTCGTAGACGCCGAGCCCCGCGAAGGCGTCGAGCGCCCGGAACGGCTTGTCCTTGAGGCGCAGATGATCGAGCACCCGCGCCAGGACGAGATGCTTGAGCACGTCGGCATGGTTGCCGGCGTGGAAGGCGTGCCGATAATTCATGAGGTCGCGGTGAAGCGGATCCGGCGGCCCGGGTCCAGCGCCTGCGGTCGAAAAAAGTCAGCGTGCGGCGTCGAGGGAGATTTCAGGCGCACGGCAATTGCTGCGGGCGACCTCGGGGCAGGAGGTGAACCCCTTAAGATCCTTGCCGAAGCAGATCCGCACCTCCTGCAACTGCCCCCGGGTGCAGGCGACCGCCATCATGTCGGGGCGCAGCCCGCGATTGGCGGCGACGAACTGGCGGGCGATCTCCATCGGCGCCAGCGTCTGCGACGGGCCACCGCCCTTGAGGCCATCCGGGATCGTCACGGCCAGCCGCGCGTCCCGGGCGGCGGCGAAATAGGCCGCCGGATCGAGGCCCGAGCAGGTCCCGTGCTTGCGCCACTCGTAGCGGGCAAGGCCCTCGCTCGGATAGACCTGCCCGGCCACCTCGATCGCCTGTCGGGTCGGTGCGCGCAACACGGCGGAACAGTTCTCGGGGTAGCCTCGGCTGTATTGCGGCCACAACCCGTGGACTACGAAGCCGAGCCCGCGGCCCGGCGCGCACTGGACGTCGTCCCGGCGCTCGCCGGTGCCCGCGCAGTAGGTCGGGGACCACGACAGGGCCAGCACGTAGAAGTCGAATTCGCCGGGGCTGCCACGTCGGGCGAAGCCGCCGTAATCCTGAGCGAGGGCCGGCCCGGCGATCAGCAGGCCGGCGAGGCAGGCTGCGAGCCCCCGCATGGTCAGGGACGCGCCATCCGGCAGGCGGTGGCGTAGGCGTAGGCAAGTTCGCGGTCCAGCCCGTGGACGCAGAACTCGACGCCCCAGGTTGCGCCGATGATGCCGAGGCTCTCGCGCACGGAGTAATCGACCTTGCGGCGCATACCGTCGGACGTCGTCACGGTCGCGGTGCAGAACCGGCGCGGATAGGTGTCCAGCCCCCAGGGCCGCCACGCGGTGCGCTCGATCGTGTCGAACGACAGGATCGTCATCGACGAGTTCCAGAACTTCGCCTCCTTCTCGGCGAAGTTGGTCGAGACCCGCTCCAGCACCGAGGGATCCTGACAGGCTGGGATCTGCGCATCGAATGGGAAGACCCGCTCCTCGGCGGGCTCGATATCTTCGCGCGCCGAGCGGGCGAGCGCCGGCTGCGCCAGCGCGATGAGGGCCAGCCCGAGGGCGAGGCCGTGACGGATCGAACGCATGGCGCGAGCCTCGGCGGATGTACGGTCCTGCATCCCAGGACGATGACTCGGCAGGCCCGCCAGTCAAGCTCTGGCTGCGCCAGAAAAGCCCTTTTGACGGGCGGTGCGGCGTCGCCGCTACAGTGAGTCGACGGCTATGCCGACGATCCCCCGTGCAGCAAGAAGCCGCCTCAGTAGATCGGCCCGGTGCCGGGCGACGGCGCCCCGAGCTGGAGCGGCTCGTCGTAGGCCCCTGTGGGCTCCTCCGGAGCGGCGGTTGCGACACGGGGCGCGGATCGGACCGGCGGCGCCGACGTGTAGGCCGTCGCCGCCGGCAGGCGTGCCGGAGCGCGGGCGACCTGCGTCGGGCTTGCCGCTTTCGACATCGGCGCGACGCCGTAGGGATCGTCCTCCTCGATATCCACCGGGGCCTGCGGGGCGGCGGGCTGGTGCGGCGGCGGCACCGGGCGCGACAGGGGCCGTTCGGCGCCCGTGCCGAGCTGCGGCGTGAACTTGATCAGGGGCTGGCAGATCCGCCTCAGGCCCCGCGGGTCGTGCCGGGCGAGGTCCACGTGGATGTGGTCGTAGTGGAACACGTTCGAGCCAGGCGCCAGCACCGTCGAGAAGCGCTGGCAGGCGCCCAGAAAAATTTCGCGCAGGAAGGCCTGCTCGGCCTCCGTACCGCGCCACCCGCCCTTGACGGTGATCACGTGGCCGTCGGCGAGCTTGACCGACATGACGTCGATGGCGTTGCCGAACCCGTGCTCGGAAAGCTTCGCCCCGGGCTGATTGTTGCGGCCTCGGCAGGAGTAGGAGCCCGCGTTGATCTCGGCCACCGGCACGCCGAAATACAGGTTGGCGGCGGGCTGGATCGTGTCGGCGAGCCAAGCTTCGGCCTCGGCGAGCGCCGGGCATCCAAGGGTCATGCGCTGCTTCATCAGCACGGAGCCGCCGCCGAGCCGCGTCACCCGGAACGGCTGCTGCATGCCGCAGGGACCCGGACCGTCCATCGCCGCCACCGGCGTGATGAACTCGGTGGGCTCCACCAGCTTCTTGGCCAGGCAGACCTGCTCCGCCTGGTCGCGCCACGGCTCGCGCCGCTCGAAATGATTGATCGAGCACGCGGTGAGCCCTGCGCCGAACAGCGCCAGGGCCGAAATCAGGGATACGCCACGCCACATGACACGGACGATGCGCATGGTCCCGTAAAGCGTTCGTCAACGCCGTTTCCCGAATGCCGGGACCCTTGACTGAGTTGACAGAGGCCCCGTCCAGAGCACTGAATACAAAATGCTCTCGCTCCTCGATCTCCGCGCCCGCATCGCTGCCGGCACCCTGACGCCCGCGGGCGCGATCGATCTCTGCCGGGCGGCGATCGCTGCCCGGGATCCGGAATTGCGCGCCTTCGTCACCCTCGACGCGGCACCCACGGTCCCGGAGACAGGGCCGCTCGCCGGGATCGCGGTGGGCGTGAAGGACATCATCGACAGCGCCGGCCTGCCGACCCAGATGGGCTCGCCGATCTACCAGGGCTGGCACCCGCGGGGGGATTCCGCCGTGGTGGCACGGCTGAAAGGCCTCGGCGCGGTGGCGCTTGCCAAGACCACCACCACGGCCTTCGCCAGCAGCGATCCGACGGAAACCGTCAACCCGCACGATCCCGGCCACACGCCCGGGGGATCCTCGGCTGGGTCGGCTGCGGCGGTCGGCGCCGGGCTGCTGCCGCTGGCGCTGGGCACCCAGACGGCGGGTTCGGTGATCCGGCCCGCGAGCTATTGCGGCTGCGCGGCGGTGAAGCCCTCGTTCCGGCTGATCCCGACCGTGGGGGTCAAGACCTATTCCTGGGCGCTCGATACGGTCGGCCTGTTCGCTGCCGGCGTCGCGGATGTCGCGCACGCCCTGGCGCTGGTGACCGGCCGACCACAGATCGAGGGGGCGGAGACGGGATCCGCGCCCCGCATCGGCCTCGTCCGACAGGATTTCGCCGAACCGCCGGAGCCGGAGGCCGAGGCCGCCCTGGCGCGGGCCCGACAGGCGGCCGAGCGCGCCGGCGCGCACGTCATCGACCTTGCTCTGCCGCCGGAGCTAGGCGAGGCCTGGGAGCGCCATCGGATCATCCAGAACTACGAAGGTCGGCTGGCGCTGGCCTGGGAGTACGACACACAGGCCGAAGCCCTCCCGCCGCTCGTCCGGGCGCATCTCGATGCCGGCGCCGCGATCGCGCCAGCCGCGTATGACGATGCCCGCCGCCATGCCCACCGGGCCCGAAGGGTGCTGAAGGACCTGTTCGCGAATTACGACGCGATCCTGACCTTCTCGGCGCCGGGACCGGCCCCCGCGACGCTCGCCGCGACCGGCGATCCGCGCTTCAACCAGCTCTGGACGCTGATGGGCGTGCCCTGCGTGAACGTACCGGTACCGGGCGACCGGCTTCCGATCGGCGTCCAGGTCATCGGCCGCTTCGGCGACGACGGGCGCGCCCTGGCCGTGGCCCGGATGCTCGAGGACGCCCTGCGCTAGCACGGCATACCAAGGGTTCCCGAAGGGCTGAGCCCTTCGGCGGGGTGTCGGGGTGGAGCCCAGACGATCGGGCTTCGCCCGAACCCAGCAAGGCTCTACCCTGCACCCGCGAAAGGTCACGGACCTTTCGAAACCAGAAGTTTACGTGCTCGGCTGCTCGTGGAGGGTGTCCTCGACGTAGAGCTGCTCCAGCAGCACCTTGATCACCGCCATCAGCGGCAGGGCCAGGGCGATGCCCCAGAGGCCGAAGATCACGCCGAGGATCAGCTGCCCGGCGAAGATCGTGGCTGGGGGGATGTCGAGGGCGCGCTTCTGGATGAACGGCGTCAGGCCGTAGCTCTCCAGGCACTGCACGGCGAGGTAGACGCCGATCGCACCGATCACCGCCTTGGTGCCGGAAGCCAGGGCGGCGAGCACGATCACGAGCCCCGCGACCAGCGGTCCGACTGTGGGCACGAAGGCGAGCAGGCCGGCCTGGAGGCCGAGGATCAGCGCACCGCCGATCCCGAGGAACGCCAGCCCCGCCCAAGTGCACAGGAAGATCACCGCCATGATGATCAGCTGGCCGAACAGCCAGTGCCGCAGGGTCTCGCCCGCCCCGTCGAGGACCTGGCTGGCCCGCCAGCGCTTCTGTGGCGGCACGAAGCGCACGACGCCGTCCCGGTAGGCTTTCGGGTCGGCCGCGAAGGCGAGCCCCAGGAAGGCGATCACCAGGACATTGCCCAGCGCGTCGAACAGCCCGAGGATCACCGCGGCCGCCGGTCCCAGCACGCTGCCGGCATCCGAGACGATCGAGCCGCTTCCCTTCAGGAGGCCGTTGGCGAGACCGCCGAGCCCGCCCTCTCGCTGGCCGGATTCGGTCGAGCCGTCCTTGCCGCCGCCCTGTGGCGCGAAAGACGGCACATCGATGCCGCGCGCGGAGAGCCAGCTGGTCACCGTTCCGGCTTGATCCTTGATCGTGGTGCCCAGGTCGCGTCCCTGCTGCACGATCGTGGCGCCGCCGTAGGATCCGAAGGCCAGAACCGCGATCGCGACGGCGAGACTGGCGATGGTCAGCCGCAAACCCCGGGGCAGGGGCACGACATGGCCGAGCCCGCGCGTCAGACCGTCGAGGAAGACGCCTAACAGCACGCCGGCGAAAATCAGCAGCAGCGTCCCCACCGACATCCAGGCCAGCGCAAGCGCCGCCGCGAAGCAGACGACCGCAATACCCGAGGCGGCGAGCGGCGCCGCACCGCGCCACGGCCTGGCCGGGCCCTCGACGTCCTGAAGCTTCCTGTCCAACATCATCGCTCCCGCAGTGCGGCTCCACGAACGCCGCGGTACCACCCGGGGTCAAGTGCGCGCGGCGCGGTATGTGCGATTCGCGAACGCGCGTTTCCGTGCTGATGACCGACGCGGGCATCCCGAGACCGGGGACCGAAAGGTCGTTCGCGCGTTGGTTGCGGCCGCCCAACCGATTCCGGCGGGGGCACAAGCAGGAAACACGCGATGAGCGATCATTATGGCGAGACGCAGATCCGTTCCCTCGGCCCTGGCCACACGGTCGATTCCGCCGATCAGCTCAGCAGCGTGGTCCTGATGGGCATCGCCATCGCCGGGGGCATCCTGGCCGTGCTGCTCAACGCGCTGATCGTGTAGGCCGGCTCAGCCCCAGCGCCCGGCCGCGGCGTCGTCCTGCGCGGTCGCCTCGACCCAGGCGCCGGTGGTGCCGTCTGCGAGGTGCTCGCGCTTCCAGAACGGCGCGCGGGTCTTGAGATAATCCATCAGGAAGCTCGCCGCCTCGAAGGCGGCGATCCGGTGGCTCGAGACCGTGATCACCAGAACGATTCCATCGCCCGGGCGCACACGCCCGTAGCGGTGGATCATCCGCACGGCCTGGAGCGGCCAGCGCGACGACGCCTCCGCGGCGACGCGAGCCAACTCCGCCTCGGCCATGCCGGGGTAATGTTCGAGTTCAAGCGCCGCCAGGCGGCCGTCCTCGTCCCGGCACAAGCCAGAGAAGGTGACGACGGCGCCGGCTCGACCCCCGAGATCGGCGGTGATGCGGGCGATCTCGGCCGCGGTATCGAAGGGCTCGGCCTGGATGGCGATGCTCGGGACGGGCGCGCTCATGCTTCGGTCCATAGGGGTCTGGGACGGCTCCGGCCAGCCCTCTGCCTGTCACACCGGTCGATGCCTCTATATGACACGGTCTACCGCGCCCTGCCGGCGCCGGGGTGCTTTGCCCCGGGCCGGCGGTGGAGAAGGATATCCACGTGACCCCCGAGCTCATCCTGCCCTACGAAGGCGTCCTGCCGGACTTCGCGAGCCGGCCCGTCTGGTGCGGCCGCGGCAGCACCGTGATCGGCGCGGCCCGCATCGGCGCCCAGTCCTGGATCGGTGACGACGCCGTCATCCGCGCGGACGGGCAGAGCGTCATCCTGGGCGAGCGATTCTGGCTCGGACCGCGCTCCACCGTCCACATCGCCACCCAGGCGCGGGGCACGCAGGTCGGCGACCGGGTCACCGTCGGGCGCAACAGCGTCGTGCATGCCTGCACGGTCGGCTCCGATGTCGTGATCGAGGACGACGTTGTGATCCTCGACGGGGCGGAGATCGGCGACGGCGTGGTGATCGAGGCGGGCTCCACCGTCTTCCCGAGAGCGCAGCTGACCGGCGGCTTCGCCTACGCGGGCAGCCCGGCGCGGCCGAAGCAGCCGGTGACACTCGAAGACGTCGCCGAGCGTGCCGAGCGCCTGCGCGAACGGATGGGCGAAGGATCCACGCCGCCCGCCGGAGATCCACCCGAGGTCGAGGCCAGCGTGTTCGTGGCCCGCACCGCGACCGTGCGCGGGCGGGTGAGCTTGGGCGCGGGATCGAGCGTGCTGTTCTGCTGCGACCTCAACGCCGAGGCCGGGCCGATCGTGATCGGCGCCGACACCAACATTCAGGACAACACCCTCATACGGACCCGCGGAGAGGGCGTGGTGATTGGGCGCGACACGACGATCGCCCACAACGTGCGGATCGCCGACTGCCGGATCGGCGCCCGCTCGCTCATCGGAATTGGCGCGGCGATCGCGCCCGGCACTCTGATCGCCGACGATGTGATGCTGGCCGCCGGCGCCACCACGGATCCCGGCCAGATCCTGGAGGCCGGCTATCTCTGGGGGGGCCGCCCGGCGCGGATCCTCGCGCCCCTCGACGCCGAGAAGCGCGCCACGATGATCCGAATCGTCGAGGGCTATTGCCGGCACGGGCGGGAATACCGGGTGGCTCAGGAGGCGTTGGGTTAGCAACCGCGCTTCGCTTCTCCCACCCTCGACCGCATCCTGAGATGCGGACAGCCTCCCTCGCTAGAGCCCTAAGCTTTGCTCTGAAAGATCAGGATGTTGGAGCGTTCGGGATCCTACGCGTCACGTGTCTCAATCAGTGCTGCAGGATCTTCGACAGGAAGGTCTGTGCCCGCTCCGACCGGGGGCTGCCGAAAAAGTCTTCCTTCCTCGCGTCTTCGACGATCTCGCCGCGATCCATGAAGATCACCCGGTCGGCGACCTTGCGGGCGAAGCCCATCTCGTGGGTCACGACCATCATGGTCATGCCTTCCTTGGCAAGTTCCACCATCACGTCGAGCACCTCGCCGACCATCTCGGGGTCGAGCGCCGAGGTCGGCTCATCGAACAGCATCACCACCGGGTTCATGGCGAGCGCCCGAGCGATGGCCACCCGCTGCTGCTGGCCGCCCGAGAGCTGCCCCGGGAACTTGGTGGCGTGCGCGCCGAGGCCGACCCGGGCGAGCAGATCCAGCCCGCGCTTCTTGGCGTCCTCGGCGCTGCGGCCGAGCACCTTGCGCTGAGCAATGGTCAGGTTGTCGGTGATCGACAGGTGCGGAAACAGCTCGAAATGCTGGAACACCATGCCGACCCGCGAGCGGAGCTTGGGCAGGTTGGTCGCCTTGTCGACCACCTTGGTACCCGCCACCGTGACCTGGCCCTTCTGAAAGGGCTCCAGGGCGTTGACGCATTTGATCAGGGTCGACTTGCCCGAGCCCGAGGGCCCGCAGACCACCACGACCTCGCCCTTGGCGACCTTAGTGGTGCAATTGGTCAGCACCTGGAAGTCGCCGTACCATTTGCTGATGTTGTCGATGGAAATCATCGTCTCGCCGGGCGCCGCCGCGGGGGCGCCGGAGATCAGGTGGCCGGGCTGGAGGCCCGCATCCGTCGGCGCGTAGGCGGCCTCGGCGGCGGGTTCTGTGGCGTGTGGAGCCGGCATCGGGGACGAGGTCATAGGCAGTCTCCAGTGTCGGTCAGCGGATGATGGCCACGCGGCGCTGCAGGCGGCGCACCAGGAACGAGGCCGAGAAGCAGATCGCAAAGTAAACGACCGCCGCAAAAATATACATCTCGACGAGGCGGCCGTCGCGCTGGGCCACCTTCGAGGCGGCGCCCATGAAATCCGTGAGCGACAGCACGTAGACCAGCGAGGTGTCCTGGAACAGCACGATGGTCTGGGTCAGCAGCAGCGGTAGCATGTTGCGGAAAGCCTGGGGTAGGACGACGTTGCCCATGGTCTGCCAGTAATTCATCCCCAAGGCCTGCGCAGCAGCGGTCTGACCCTTGGGGATCGATTGGATGCCCGCCCGCATGATCTCCGAGAAATAGGCTGCCTCGAAGGCCATGAAGGTGATCAGCGCCGACGGGAAGGCGCCAACCTGGATCGGGGTCGAGCCCCCGGTCAGATAGGCGCCGATATACGGCACCAGGAAGTAAAACCAGAAGATCACCAGCACCAGCGGCAGCGAGCGGCACAGCTCGACATAGCCCTTCGCGACCTGGGTGAGTCCCGGCACGCCCGAGAGCCGGGCCATGGCCAGCAAGGTGCCGATGATCACGCCACCGACGGCCGCCATGGCGGTGAGCGTCACGGTGAAGACCATGCCCTGCCCGAACAGGTAGGGCAGGGAGGAGACGATGACGGAGAAGTCGAAATTCGAGAGCATCGGCGCCTGTTCGCGGTGGCCGTCGGGCGGGTGGTCGGGTGCGGGCTATCCTCAGCGCTGGCCGGGGATGGTGACCGCCTTCTCCAGGAAGGTCGCCGCCGTGACGACCACGAGGTTGATGATCACGTAGAGGATCGTGGCCGCCGTGAACGCCTCGAACACCTGGAAGGAGAATTCCTGCATCGAGCGGGCTCGCGCGGTCAGCTCCAAGAGACCGATGGTCAGCGCCACCGACGTGTTCTTCAGGTTGTTGAGGAACTCCGAGGTCATCGGCGGCAGGATGATCCGGTAGGCGTTGGGCAGCAGCACGTAGCGGTAGGTCTGATAGGTGGTGAAGCCCATGGCGGTGCCGGCCATCCGCTGGCCCCGCGGCAGCGCCTGGATGCCGGCCCGGACCTGCTCGGCCACCCGCGAGGCGGTGAAGAAGCCGAGGCACACCACCGCGGTGTAGAATGGCGCGTCCGGCAATTGCTTGATCGCGTCACCGATCCGTGTCGGCACAACCTCCGGCATTACGAAGTACCAGAGGAACATCTGCACCAGCAGCGGGATGTTGCGGAACAGCTCGACATAGGCCGTGCCGATCGCGTTGGCGGGCTTCGACGGCAGGGTGCGCAGCACGCCGACCAGCGACCCGAGGAAGAACGCGATAATCCACGAGCAGAGCGCGGTGGCGATCGTCCACAGGAGCCCCGACAAGAGCATGTCGAGGTAGGTACCATTGCCCTCCGGCGAGGCATCGAAGAAGATTCGCCAGTTCCAGTTATAGTTCATCGCGCCGCTTCTACTGTGAACTTACAGAGGCGCATCGCAGGCCTTTGCCCGCGGTGCGCATCATCGTATCGCTGGATCTCAGTAGGCCGCCGGATCGGGGCTCGAGATCGGCGTCGTGAACTGCTTCTTCATCTCCGCGCTCATCGGCAGGTTGAGGTTGATGTTGCGCGGCGGGATCGGCTTCGTGAACCACGTGTCGTAGAGCGCCTTGCCCTCGGGGCTCGTGTAGAGCTTGGCGGTGGCGTCGTCCGCGACCTTCTTGAACTCCGTGTCGTCCTTGCGCAGCATGATGCCGTAGGGCTCAGGCTTCGACAGGGCCTCGGTGGAGATCTCGTAGGCTGACGGGTCCTTGGAGGACGCGGCGAGCGAGGCGAGCAGCACGTCGTCCATCACGAAGGCGGCGGCGCGGCCGGTCTCGACCATTAGGAACGCCTCGGCATGGTCCTTGGCCGGCAGGATCGTCAGGCCGAGCTTACGCTCCGTGTTGGCCTCGTTGATCTGCTTGATGTTCGTGGTGCCCGAGGTCGACACGACGGTCTTGCCCTTCAGGTCCTCGATCGTGTGCAGGTTGGCCGACTTCTTCGAGACGTAGCGCGTGGCGGTCAGGAAGTGCGAGTTGGTGAACCACACCTGCTTCTCGCGCTCGGCATTGTTGGTGGTCGAGCCGCACTCCAAGTCGATCGTGCCGTTCGCCATCAGCGGGATGCGGGTGGCGGAGGTGACCGGGTTGAGCTTCACCTCGAGGTTCGGGAGGTTGAGCTTGGTCTTCACGGCGTCGGCGATCTTGTTGCAGATCTCGAGCGCGTAGCCGACCGGCTTCTGGTCGCCGCCGAGATACGAGAACGGCACGGACGCGTCGCGGTAGCCGATGACGATGGCGTTGGAATCCTTGACCTTCTTGAGGGTGCCGGTCAGCTCCTGCGCCCGGAGACTCATGGGGGCGAGGGCGAGGGTCAGACCCAGCGCCGCGGCAACGCCGCGGCGAGCGATATCAGACTGCATCGGTACGGAACTCCTGGATCGGGCCGAACGGTGTCGGCAGGCGGCTGAGCCTACAGGCCCGCCCGCTCGGGCGACGCCTTTGCAATGATGGTGCCGGGAGGAGGATCGAGTCGCCGCGCGCGAACGCGGCTGAATGCGGATAGGGCGCGGCCACGCTCGTATGCATACGCGCAGACGCGATACCTACCCCCCTCATGAACGCCTCCAAGACGTCGAGCCGGCCTGCCGCTCGTGCCAGCGGCATCATGCACACTTCTTAGGCGTACGCACGGGGGCTCGACGGCGTATCCGCCATCAAGACTGACGAATGCACCGCATCTCAAACGACGACGCCGCCCCACAGATAGGATGCGGAGCGGCGTCGGGCTGACTTACGGGATCAAAGAACCGTCCGGTCTTACTTGGTCAACTCGTTACCCGTGTAGTCGATCTTGCCGTCAGCGCCCTTCTTCCACTCGTACATGACGTAGTCGGGCCGTGTGATGTCGCCCTTCTTGTCGTACGCGATCGGGCCGACCACGGTCTCGACGGCCTTGCCCTGGTGCAGCCACTCGGCGAGCTTCTTGCCGTCGCTGGATCCGGTCTCGGCCATCGCCTTGGCCAGCACCTGAACGGCCGCATAGGAGTAGAGGGTATAGCCCTCGGGATCGATGTTCTTGGCCTTGAAGGCAGCGAGCGCGGCCTTGGCGTTCGGGTTCTTGCGGGCATCCGGCGGGAAGGTCGTCAGCGTGCCCTCGGCCGCGGGGCCGGCGATCGCCACGAGTTCGCGGTCGACCATGCCGTCGCCGCCCATCATCGGCGCCTTGAGGCCCTGATCGCGCATCTGGCGCAGCATCAGGCCGGCCTCGGTGTAATAGCCACCGTAATAGACGACATCGACATTGGCCGACTTCAGCTTCGAGACGAGGGCGGAATAATCCTTCTCGCCCGGGTTGATGCCCTCGTACATCACGTCCTTGCCGCCCTTGGCCTTGAGCGCCTTAAGGGTCTCGTCGGCCAGACCCTTGCCGTAGGGGGTCTTGTCGTGAACGAAGGCGATCTTCTTGCCCTTGAAGTGGTCGGCCAGATAGGTGCCGGCCACCGCGCCCTGCTGGTCGTCGCGGCCGCAGGTGCGGAACGTGTTCCACATGCCGCGCTCGGTGAACTTCACGTTCGTGGAGGCGGGGGTGACCTGAATGATGCCGGCGTCGAGATAGACGTCGGAGGCCGGGATCGACACGCCGGAATTGTAGTCGCCGACCACCACCTTCACGCCGTCGCTGGCGAACTTGTTGGCAACCGAGACGCCCTGCTTCGGGTCAGAGGCGTCGTCGCCCACAGTCACGGTCAGCGTCGTGCCCTTCAGGGTGCCGGCCTTGTTCAGGTCCTCCACCGCTTGGCTCGCGCCGTTCTTGAGCTGCGCACCGATGGCAGCGCTGTTGCCGGTGATCGGCGCAGCGATGCCGAGCTTGACCTCGGCGGCCTGCGTTCCGGCCATCATGGCGCCGAGGGCGAGCCCGGCCAGCAGAATCGATCTCATCGCGTACTTCCCCTTATCGTCAGGACCGCACGTGCGGATCCGGCCGCACTCATCGGACCCCGCCCGCTGCAGGCGCGCGTTCGCGCCATGTCAGCGGTGAGGTCTTCTCGTAGAGCCAGCGGTACTGGCTCGTCATCTGGCGCGTCCGCGTGTAGCGGAAGCCCGCCGCGCCGATGATCATGACCACGACAGCGTCGACCGCATAGTAGTGCAGCGACAGCAGCGTGCCCGAAAACAGGGCGTAGTGGATGAAGCGCACGGCAGCCGCCACGAGCAGAAGCGCAAGGGCGCATTGCCAGAACGGCCGCCAGCCCCGGGCGATGCCGCGGGCCGCCATCCAGCCGGCCCAGCCGCCCATCACCACGGTGACGAGCAGGAACAGCCAGGCTGACGGCTCCTCGTACAGGATCTCCTGCAGCATGCTCATGCCCCGACCGGGCCGGCATGGCCCCCCTCCAGATAGGCGGCCTGAACGTTGGGATCGTCCAGGAGCGCACGGCCCGTGCCGCTCATCGTCACCCTGCCGTTGACCAGCACGTAGCCGCGATGGGCGAGCTTGAGGGCGTGATAGGCGTTCTGCTCCACGAGGAAGATCGTCATGCCCTCGGTCCGGTTCAGCTCCCGGATCGCGTCGAAGATGCCCTTCACCACCAGCGGCGCAAGGCCAAGCGACGGCTCGTCGAGCAGCAGCAGGCGCGGGCGGCTCATCAGGGCGCGGGCGATGGCCAGCATCTGCTGCTCGCCGCCCGACATGGTGCCGGCGCGCTGAGTCAGCCTCTCCTTCACCCGCGGGAACAGGACACAGACCTTCTCCAGATCCTCGGTGAAGAAGCGCCCGTCATGGAGCGCCGCGCCCATCTGGAGATTCTCGTAGACGCTCATGCGCGGGAAGACCCGGCGGCCCTCCGGCGACTGGGCGATGCCGAGCCGGGCGATGGCGTGGGTCGGCATCCGGGTGATGTCGCGCCCGTCATACGTGATGGTGCCCGAGCGCGCCTGGGGGCTGCCGAAGATCGTCATCATCAGGGTCGACTTGCCGGCGCCGTTGGCGCCGATCAGCGTGACGATCTCGCCCTCGGCGACATCGAGGTCGACCCCGCGCAGGGCGGCGACGCTGCCGTAATAGGTCGAGACATCGCGCACCGCGAGGAGCGGCGGCTTCTGTCCTGCCTGGATCGCCCGGGTCTCCTCGACCAGGACGTTGATGCCGGCGACGCTCATGCCGATTGCCCCGTCTGAACGTCGTGCCCATGCGGCACGCTGATCCCGACCTCGGCCTCCACGGCCTCCACCTCCTCGTCCTCAACGCCGAGATAGGCGGCGATCACCTTTGGGTCGGAGCGCACCTCGGCGGGGGTGCCGTCGGCGATCTTCTGGCCGTAATCGAGCACCACCACGTGGTCGGAGATCTCCATCACCACCGACATGTCGTGCTCGATCAGCAGGACCGACGTGTCGTGCTCGTCCCGGATGTGGCGCAGCAGCGTGTTCAGCTCGGCCGATTCGCGCGGGTTGAGGCCCGCCGCCGGCTCGTCCAGGCAGAGCAGCACCGGATCGGTGCACATCGCCCGGGCGATCTCCAGACGCCTCTGGGCGCCATACGGCAGGGCGCCGGCCGGGTCGTCGGCCCGGTCCATCAGGTCGATGCGGGTGAGCCACGCCTTGGCGCGCTCGATCGCGGCGGCTTGCGCGTCCCGGTAGGTCTTAAGGCCGAGCAGGCCCAGGATCGTATAGCCCGAGGCGCGCATCAGCGGCGCGTGCTGGGCGACCAGCAGGTTCTCCAGCACGGTCATGCCCTGGAACAGGCGGATGTTCTGGAAGGTCCGGGCCACCCGGGCGGTGCGGTTGACCTGATGGTTCGGCAGCCGCTCCAGCAGGTGCGTGGTGCCGTCCGCATGAGACAGGGTCAGCATGCCCTCGGTCGGCTTGTAGAAGCCGGTGATGCAGTTGAACACCGTGGTCTTGCCGGCCCCGTTCGGGCCGATCAGCGCGGTGATGTCGCCGCGCCGGGCCTCGAAGGACAGGTCGGAGACGGCGACCAGGCCGCCGAATCGCATGGTCAGGTGCTCGACCGCGAGCACCGGCGGGGCGGCAGCCGCCCGGCTATCCGGATGGGCCGCCATCAGCCGTGCCCCTCGCTTACATGCGCGCCCGAGACGGCACGCCGCTTGCCCAGCGACACCGAGGGCAGGCGCTCCGAGATCAGCCCGCGCGGTCGCCAGACCATCATGGCCACCATGGCGAGCCCGAACAGCAGCAGGCGGTACTCGTTCGGATCGAAGCCCTCTCCGAACACGGCCTTCAGGAAGCCGAGGTTGCGCAGCATCTCGGGCCCACCGACCATCGCCACCGCCGCGATGGCGACGCCGACCTGGCTGCCCATGCCGCCGAGCACGACGATCGCCAGGATGATGGCGCTCTCCAGGAAGTTGAAGCTCTCCGGGCTGATGAAGCCCTGGCGCACGGCGAAGAACGACCCGGCGATGCCCCCGAAGGCCGCGCCCAGCGCGAAGGCCGTGAGCTTGGTCGCCGTCGTGTCGATCCCGAGCGACCGGCAGGCGATCTCGTCCTCGCGCAGGGCCTCCCAGGCCCGCCCGATCGGCAGCCGGCGCAGGCGCAGGGTGACGAAGTTGGTGATCAGGGCGAGCCCCAGGATCAGGTAGTACAGGAACACGAGCCGGTGCATCGAATCGTACGGGATGCCGAAGGTCGCGGCGAACCCATCATCGCCCGCCGTGAACGGAATCCCGAAGAAGGTCGCCCGGGGGATCGACGAAATGCCGGCGCCCCCCCCGGTCACGTCGGTCCAGTTGATCAGCACGAGGCGGATGATCTCGCCGAACGCCAGGGTCACGATCGCGAGGTAATCGCCGCGCAGACGCAGGACGGGGAAGCCCAGGATCATACCCCACAGGCCAGCGAACAGGCCGGCCAGCGGAAGGCAGATCCAGAACGACAGGCCGAAGGTGGTCGAGAGCAGCGCGTAGGAATAGGCACCGACCGCGTAGAAGGCGACGTAGCCGAGGTCGAGCAGCCCCGCGAGGCCGACGACGATGTTCAGGCCCCAGCCGAGCATGACGTAGGTCAGGATCAGGATGCCGAGATCGATCCAGTAGCGCGCCGAAGACAGGCCGCCGGTCGCGAGCGTGGAGAGAATCGGCAGGGTCAGCGCGACGGCGATGAACAGCCAGAGACCGAGCTTCGAGTTCTTCTGACCCGCATCGGGCTCACCGTGCACCGCCTCGGTCGCCTGAGTCGGGGCGGGGGTCAGCGCCCGCCGGGCGTCCCGGCGCAGCAGCACGAGCCGTTGGACGAGGCGAAGGACGAAGACCGCCGCGCAGAGCGCCGCCACCAGCCCCCAGCGCGGAACGAGCACGAGGTCGGTCCCCGGCCCGGGATCGGTGCGGTAGGCGATGATCGGCACGCACAGGCCGAAGGCCACGAGGGTGTAGAGGGCGCAGTCGCGCAGGATGCCGGCCATGACGGAGCCGGGAAGGGCAGTCTGCGAGACAGCCATCAGACCTTCTCGACCTCGGGCCGGCCCAGGATGCCCGAGGGCATGAAGATCAGCACGATCGCGAGGATCGAGAAAGCCGCCACGTCCTTGTACTCGATGGAGAAATAGGCCGACCAGAAGGTCTCGATCAACCCGATGATCAGGCCGCCGAGCACAGCCCCGGGGAGCGAGCCGATGCCGCCCAGCACCGCCGCGGTGAACGCCTTCACGCCGGGCACGAACCCGTCGGAGAACGACACGACGCCGTAATACATGAGGTAGAGGACGCCCGCGACCGCTGCCAGCGCGGCGCCGAGCACGAAGGTCAGCGAGATCGTGCGGTCGACATCGATGCCCAGCAGCGCCGCCATCTTGCGGTCCTGCTCGCAGGCGCGCTGCGCCCGGCCGAACGGCGTGCGCTGCACGAGATACCAGAAGCCGGTGAGCAGCACGGCGGTCACCGCCATGATCAGCACCTGCTTCCAGGCCAGGAACACCGCGTAACCATCGCGCTCGAACAGGGTGATGCCGCCCGAGAACATCGGTGGCGTCGGCTTGTTGCGCGCGCCCTGCACCACCTGCACGAAGTTCGACAGGAAGATCGACACGCCGATCGCCGAGATCAGCGGCGCCAGCCGGAACGAGCCGCGCAAGGGGCGGTAGGCGATGCGCTCGATCGCCCAGCCCCAGAGGGCAGTCAGCACCATGGCGACCACCAGCACGACTAGGAAGGCCAGCGCGATCGAGCTGATGCCGAGCCAAGTGGTCAACAGCAGGAAGGTGATCAGCGCGATGAAGCACGAGACCATGAAGACGTCGCCATGGGCGAAGTTCACCATGCCGATGATGCCGAACACCATCGTGTAGCCGATGGCGATCAGGCCATAGATCGAGCCGAGCGTCAGCCCATTGATGAGCTGCTGTACGAAGACGTCCATGTACTCTCGCGCGCAGGTTCCGGGCCGCCTGTTGAAACAGCAGGCAGCTTGGCAGGGCAAGTCCCGTACCGCAGCCGTAGCACGTGGGCCACTGGTTTCATCCCCGTGGAAGCGTCGCGCGAAAACAGTCGAAGACCCGAGTCACGCCCCCCGATTGGGCTTGCGCATGGCGCAATTCCTGCGTCACGTTAACGAACTTTAAGATGCGTTCATCCCGAGCCAAGGCGAGGAGCCGTCCGATGAAGGGTTCACGACTCACGACGATGATCTTCATCGGCATGCTCCTCGGGATCGCGGTGGGCTATGCCTGCAGCATCACCTGGCCGGATCCACAGACGGCGAAGGAGATCGCCGGCTACATCGCGCTGATTTCCGACGTGTTCCTGCGGCTGATCAAGATGATCATCGCGCCGCTGGTATTCTCCACCCTGGTGGTCGGCATTGCGCATCTCGGGGACACCGCCTCAGTGGGTCGGGTCGGCGGTAAGGCGCTGCTCTGGTTCGTCGGCGCGTCGTTCTGCTCGCTGATGCTGGGGCTGATCCTGGTCAACCTCATGCAGCCGGGCGTAAACCTGAACCTGCCGCTGCCCGATGCCGGCGCCGGCACGGGTCTCAAAGCGGCTTCGCTGTCGCTCAAGGAGTTCGTCACGCACCTCGTGCCGAAGAGCGCCGTTGAGGCGATGGCCAACAACGAGATCCTGCAGATCGTCGTCTTCTCGATCTTCTTCGGCGTGGGCCTCGCGGCGCTCGGCGAGAAGGGGCAACTCCTGGCGAAGGGCATCGAGGGCGTAGCCGACGTCATGTTGAAGGTGACGGGCTACGTGATGATGTTCGCCCCCGTGGCGGTGTTCGCCGCCATCGCGGCCACGATCACCACGCAGGGCATCGGCGTGCTGGTGACCTACGGAAAGTTCCTCGTCGAGTTCTACATCGGTCTCGGCGTGCTCTGGGCCCTGCTGATGGGCGTCGGCTTCCTGCTGCTCGGCGGCGGCGGCATCGTGCGCCTGTTCAACCTGATCAAGGAGCCCTTCGTGCTCGCCTTCTCGACCGCGTCGAGCGAGGCGGCCTACCCGAAGATGCTGACCAACCTCGAGACATTCGGCGTACCGAACCGTATCACTTCGTTCGTGCTGCCGATGGGCTACTCGTTCAACCTCGACGGCTCGATGATGTACTGCACCTTCGCGGTGATGTTCATCGCCCAGGCCTACAACATCCCGCTGACCTATGGGCAGCAGCTCACGATGCTGCTCCTGCTGATGGTGACCTCGAAGGGCATGGCCGGTGTGCCGCGCGCCTCGCTGGTGGTGATCTCGGCGACGCTGTCGCACTTTAACATCCCGGAGGCCGGGCTGCTGCTGATCATCGGCATCGACCAGTTCCTCGACATGGGCCGCTCGGCCACCAACGTGCTCGGCAACAGCGTCGCCACGGTGGCGGTGGCCAAGTGGGAGGGGCAGCTCACCGCCACGGATCAGCGGCTCGACCATGTGGGGACCGTGCCGTCGCCGGCGGAGTAGTTGCAGAGATTTCGCAGCGGGGCCTGATCCAGAGGCTCCGGTTCTCGCACATCGCGGGACGCAGGGCTCTCTCCTACCCCCTGTGTGGAGGGGTTGGCGCAAGATCGCGATATGTGACGCTGCTGGCAGCCAAAGATACGCTTCGAAGGAGCGGACGATGACGATGCGGCTCGTGGCAGCGATTGTTCTGGCGCTGACGGGCGCGACCCCGGCTTATGCCGTGGAGGTGCTCACCGGCACGCTCAAGAGCGTCGCCGAGCGCGGCGAGATCGTGCTCGGCTACCGGGAAAGCTCGGTGCCGTTCTCCTTCGTGGCCGGCAAGAACCCGGACGGCAGCCCGAGGGCGATCGGCTACGCCCTCGATCTTTGCGGCGAGATCGCGGACGACGTCCAGACTGCGATCGGCCGGCCCGTGAAGATCCGCTACGCACCGGTCAGCGCCGAGACCCGCATCGAGGCGGTGACCTCCGGCAAGATCGACCTCGAATGCGGCTCGACCACCGCCAACGCCGAGCGGCGCAAGCAGGTCGCCTTCTCGCCGGTGGACTACATCAGCGCGACGCAATTGCTGGTGAAGCAAGGCTCCGGGATCGCCTCCTATCGCGACCTCGCCGGCAGGACCGTGGTGGTCACCGCCGGCACCACCAACGAGAAGGCCGTGCGCGACCAGCTCGCCCGGCTGAAGATCGCCGCGCAGGTGGTGACCGCCCCTGACCACGCCGCGTCCTACGCGATGGTGAAGGCCGGCAAGGCCGACGCCTTCGCCACCGACGACGTGCTGCTCTACGGGCTGATCGCCACCGACGCGCAGGACGGGGCGAACTACGCGGTCCTGCCCGACAAGCTCTCCTACGAGCCCTATGGCATCATGTTCCGCAAGGACGATCCGGAGCTTGCCGGAATCGTGCAGCAGACCTTCACGCGGCTGGCCGAGTCCCGGGCCTTGCGCTGGACCTACGAGCGCTGGTTCCTCAAGCGCCTGCCCAACGGCGATCGCCTCGACATCCCGATGTCGAACGACCTGCGGGTGAGCTTCCAGCTGATGGGCCTCGACGCGGGCGAGTAGGCGGCACTCGCCTCGCTTTTGCCCAACCGGAGCGCGAGGAAGGACCACCGGTCCCTTCCTGTCGCGAGCGCCAACCGTCCATGCCGATCGCCGCGCATTGCCAGACCCTTCGCGCCGCCGCACTGGCCGCCATCCTCGCCTGCGCGGCCACCGGAGCTTCCGCGCACCCACACGTCTGGGTGACCGCGAAGGCGCAGCTCGTCTACGAGAACGGCAAGCTCGTGGGCGTGCGCGACACGTGGAGCTTCGACCCCGAATACACCGCCTTCGTCACGCAGGGCCTCGACACCAACAAGGACGGCAAACTCAGCCCCGACGAACTCGCCGGGCTCGCCGCCGAGAACACCGCCAACCTCGCCGAGTTCGGCTACTTCACGAAGCTGAAGGTCGGCGGCAGGGAGCAGGCCTTCGCCGATCCGAAGGAGCCGGCGGCCCGCATGGAGGACAAGGCCCTGGTCATGACCTTCCTGCTGCCGCTGAAGAGTCCGGTCCAGCAGGGGCGGGGGGTTGCCGCCCTGGAGGTCTATGACCCGACCTACTTCGTCGCCTTCTCGTTCGCCGAAGGGCCCGAGGCCGCGACGCTGGCCGGCGCGCCGCAGGGCTGCGCCGCCACCGTCACCCGCCCGAAGACCGAGCAGCCGAAGACCGCCGAGGCTGGATCCCCGGGCATGACCGAGGCCTTCTTCGAGGCGCTGACCGCCGCATCCTCCTACGGGGTTCAGTTCTCCAGCCGGGTGCTCGTCGCGTGTCCGTAGGCATCGGGATCGCCGCCCCCGCCGGGGCTGGACGGCTGGGCCTGAGGCTCGGCCTCATGGCGCTGGCCATCGGGCTCGCAGCGCTCCTGGCGGCCGGGATCGCGTGGCTCGTGGCGCCCGGCTTCACCGCCCCGCCGCCGCGCTCGCCCTTCGGCATCGGGTTTCGCGAAGCGGCCCCGGCGGCGACCGGCCTCGGGGGGATCATCCTGGCGCTGCAGGCCAGCTTTTCGCGCAGCCTCAACGCGGCCGTCATGGCGCTGCGTGGCGGCGGCAGCTGGAGCCCGCTGGTCGGACTCGCCTTCGCGTACGGCGTGTTCCACGCCGCCGGCCCGGGGCACGGCAAGGCGGTGATCGCCGGCTACATCCTGGCGGGCGAGCGGGCGTTCCGGCGCGGCTGCACGCTCAGCTTCTGCGCGGCTTTGCTCCAGGCGCTCGTCGCCGGGGCGATCGTGGGGATCGGAAGCCTGATCCTGAACGCCACGGCGGCCGGCATCACCCGCGCCGGCACCGTGATCGAAACCGCGAGCTTCGCCCTCGTCGCCCTGATCGGGCTGGTGCTGACATGGCGCAAGGCCGGGCGCCTGGTCCATCTCGACGCCCCATGCGGGCCCGGCTGCAGCCACCTGCCCGGACCGGAGGCGCTTGAGACGATGGATACGTGGCGCGAGCGGGCCGGGGTTGTCTTGGCTGCCGGTTCGCGCCCCTGCGCGGGGGCTGTGCTGGTCCTGGTCTTCGCGGTGTCGCAGGGCGTCCCCGGGGCGGGCGTGCTGGCGGTGCTCGCCATGGCGCTGGGGACGGCGCTCACCACCACGGCGCTGGCCGGCCTCGCGGTCTTCGCCAAGCGCGCGGCCTTGCGCCTTGCGGGCGGGCGGGGCCGGGTCGGCCTCCTGGCGCTCGGCGGCCTCGAACTGCTGGCCGCCGCCTTCGTGCTGGTGCTCGGCACGGCGATGCTCTCCGGCCTCGCGCCGGCCTTGGGCGGCTGAGGGGCCTCGCCATCCGGCCCGCGGCGTGCCACGCTGCGTGCCCGAGACGGAGAGCGCGCCGATGCATCCCGACTTCGAGACGATCCTGAACTGGCGCCTGCTTGCCGGATCGCATCCCTTCCCCGGCCCTGACGGCGGAACCTGCATCAACGAAGCGGCGATGGTGGCCGCGGGTCTGCCCTACCGGGCGATCCGCTCCAGCACGGATTGCCCGCCCTGCTTCTCGCGGCCGATCGCCGCCTACGCGCTCGGGCTCAACGACGCCATGCCGGACGTCGTGCGGACGCAGCTCCTGGCCTTCGTACTGCGCCTGTCCGGCAGTGCCGACACACCGGAGATCGAAGCCGCGCGGACCCGGCGGCTGGCGCTCGAAAGCGTCCGGCGCATCCTCGCGCCGCTTTGCACCCTGGCCGCGATGGCGGAGGATGCCGAGGCCTGCGCCGGGGCACCGGATTGGCCGACGGCGTTCGCGGCGGCGCGCTCGGCCGCGTGGCGGGGTGGGGCACTCTCGCAGGCGGCGTCCCGGGCGCGGCGCTGGCGCGAGGGCGCGCTGACGGCAGCCGTCGCCCGCACCGCCACGGCCGCGCAACGGGCCGGGGAGGATGCGCGCTGCGCCGCCGAGGTCGCCGAGGGCGCGGCGCCCTTCGTCATCGGCACTTGGACCGAGGCCTGCGCGATCCTCGACATGGCCCTGGCGATCGGCCGGCAGGCGCCCGAGATCGCCCTCGCGGGCGCCCGGGAGCGGCTGGATGCGGCGCGCGCGCGCGCCCCGGCTTGATCAGGCCGCGGCCGGCGCGGCGTCCAGGTCCAGCTCGATGGTGGCACAGTTCTCCAGGAACGTGCCGGTGAGGTGGTAGAAGAACGTGCCGTGCCCGACGACCGCGATGGTCCGCTCGGGCCGCTCCCGCAGCCACTCCCGGAACGCCGCCACCCGGGCGTCGAACAGGGGGCGCGGCTCGACCGGATAGCCGCCGACCTCACAGCCCGGCTCGGCGTGCCACCACACCTCCGGGAGATGCCCGACATCGAGATGCGGGAACTCGGCCGCGATCTCGGAGGCCGCCCGCCCGACATCGCAGCTGCTCTCCTGGCATTCCCGGTGCAGCACCTCGACCAGCACGCGCGGCCGGCTCGGATGGTCGCCGAACAGGATCGCCGCGGTCTCGATCGCCCGGGTGAGCGGCGAAACCACCACGAGCTCGAACGGGATCGCCCGCAGCCGATCCCGGGCGGCCCGGGCCTGGGCCTGACCCATCTCGGTCAGCCGTGCGTCCAGGAGGCCGGGGTCGCCGCCCCCATGCTTGTGGGCGGCGTTGAAGGTCGACTGTCCGTGGCGGATGCAGACGATACGGGTCTCGTGTCGGGTGTTGTTCGGCATGGATCTCGGCTGTGTATTCCGCGACGGGTTCGGTCGGTCTGATGCGGTCAGGCGAAGCGCCCGCCGCGCTGGATGACCTCGATCTTGTACCCGTCCGGATCGGTCGCGAAGAAGAACCGCGCCAGCACGTCCTCGCCGTGCTTGAGCGTCTTCAGATCGGTGGCCGTGAAGCCCTCGCGCTTGTGCCGCGCGTGCTCAGCCTCGACGTCGTCGACCACGAAGGCGATGTGGCCGTAGCCGTCGCCGAGGTCGTAGGGCCTGTCCCGCCCCTTGTTGACCGTGAGCTCCAGCTCGAACGGCGAGGCAGGGGCGCGCAGGTAGATCAGGGTGAAATCCGGGAAGTCGAAGCGGTCGGACACTTCGAGCCCGAAGGCGCGGGCATAGTAGTCGCGTGCGCGATCCTCTTCGAGGACGCGGATCATGGCGTGGACGGGCTTGGACATGCGTTAGAAAGTTCCGAGCGCACGCGCTTGCTGCGTGCCGAACCTCTATGTGGCGCCCCGGCGTCCGCAGAAAAGGTCGGCACGCCCCAGAGGTGTCGTTCGGTCGCCCGCAGCGCTTGCCATGGTCGCGAAACGCCGGGCGCAACGGCGAAGATATTTTCCGATGGTATACATTCAAGCACACGAACCCAAATATATGAGCTGAAGACGCAATACCGGACACTAGATCATTCCAAATCAAATATTTAATTCATAGGTCTTCATATTCGATCGCTGCAATAAGTTATGTTGCGCGACGCAACAATGAACCAAATCGAAGCTTGCAGATCATCCCTTGACAAGAACCATTTGTTAAAACCATTTTACTAGAAATCCAGAAATCGACGCCGCAGCCCTGCACTCGTCTGCCATCGATGTCGATCGGGAGGCCCAAAGCCGTGTTACGCCTGTCCAACGTCAAAATTCTGCCGAAGATAGCATCAGTCATCGCACTGATTAGTATGATTGTCGGCAGCTGCGTCTGGTATGCCCAGTCGCGCATGACCAAAATTGACGATGAATACAGCCGCTTCATCAACAACGAGGCGGCGGCCGTCGCCGAGGCGCGCCGGCTCAACCGTTTGATGGTCGAACTCAACTATTGGGTGTATCGGGTCATCGCGGAGACCGACCCGGGCCAGATGCAGGACGCCAATCAGGGCTTCGAGGCCGTCCTGCCGAAGGTGACGGCGCTGCTCCCCAACCTGCGGGCGCATGCCCAGACCTTCTCGCCGCGCATCGACGCGATGACGGTCCGAATCGAGCGCTACGTCAAGGATGTGAGCGAGGTTCGCCGGCTCGGCACCAGCAACCAGAACGAGCAGGCCATCGCGCTGATCCATACGGCGATCGATCCGACCTTCACAGGTATGCTGGCCGAGGGCAACGAACTCGCCGATGCGATCACCGCCTACATGCTGAAGGGCTCGGACGACCTGACCGACCAGACCAACGCCACCCGTCAGACCCTGATGACCGTCAGCGCCCTCGGGATGCTGGCCGGCCTATTGGCAGCGGTGTTCATCGCGATGGTGGGCATCACACGGCCGCTCGATCGCCTGGTCAAGGTCCTGCAGCGCATGGCACAGGGTGAGATCGACGCCGAGATCCGCGAGGCCGCCCGCCGGGACGAGATCGGGGCGGTCGGGAAGGCCGTGGAGGGCATCAAGACCATGGTCGCCCGCAAGGCCGCCGAGGAGGCCGAGGTCAAGCGCCGCGCCGACGAGGCGGCGGCCACGGAGCGCCGGCGCATGATGCTGGAGCTGGCCGACGGGTTCGAGCGAGCGGTGGGCGGCATCGTCGGGATGGTTTCGTCCTCGGCCACCGAGCTGCAGGCTACCGCCCAGAACATGACGGCCAGCGCCACCGAGACCGCCAACCAGTCCACGACCGTTGCGGCGGCGGCCGAGGAGGCCTCCACCAACGTCCAGACTGTGGCGGCCGCCGCCGAGGAGTTGGGCTCTTCGGTGCAGGAGATCGGCCGGCAGGTGCTTGGCTCGGCCGATCTCGCCCAGAATGCGGTCGGTGAGGCCGACCAGACCCAGCACCTCGTCCAGGCGCTGGTGCAGGCGGCCACGCGCATCGGCGAGGTCGTCGGGTTGATCTCCAACATCGCCGGGCAGACGAACCTGCTGGCGCTGAATGCCACGATCGAGGCGGCGCGGGCTGGCGAGGCGGGTCGCGGCTTCGCTGTGGTGGCGGCAGAGGTGAAGGAACTGGCCGGCCAGACCGCCAAGGCCACCGAGGAGATCAGCCAGCAGATCAGCCAGATCCAGGGGGTCACCGGGCAGGCGGTCTCGGCCATCGACACCATCACGGCACGCATCCGGGAGATCAACGACGTCGCCACCACCATCGCCGCGGCCGTCGAGCAGCAGGGCGCGGCGACCCAGGAGATCGTCCGCAATGTCTCCCAGGCGGCGACCGGGACGGATCAGGTGACCAGCAACATCGTGGGCGTGGCGCAGGCGTCCGAGGCGACCGGCGCGGCCGCCACGCAGGTGCTCGGCGCGGCAAGCGAATTGTCGCGGCAGTCCGAACAGCTCGGGGCGGAAGTGTCCCGCTTCCTAAGCACGATCCGCGCGGCCTGAGGCTCAGGCTCCGATCCGCAGCACCTCGGTCCGGTCGCCGGCCTGCGCGAAGGCGCTTGGGTCGGCGCCGGTCATCCAGACCTGACCGGGCAGGGCCTCCAGCGCCTCGAACAAGCCAGCGCGGCGGCGCGGATCGAGATGCGCCGCCACCTCGTCGAGGAGGATCACGGGGGCGATACCGCTCATGGCACGCACCAAGCGCGCATGGGCCAGCACAAGACCGATCAGCAGGGCCTTCTGCTCACCGGTCGAGGCGGTGCCCGCCGGCACGTCCTTGGGGCCGTGGCGGACCACGAGGTCGCTGGTCTGCGGCCCCATCAACGTCCGTCCAGCCGCGCGGTCCCGGTTGCGGCCGTTGCGCAGGGCGAGGCGGAAGCGGTCCTCCGCCTCGATGGCCGGCCAGACCGCCACGAGGTCGTCGAGGTCGCCCTCCAGGCGGATCGACGCCCAGGGGAAGGGCTGCGCGTCGTCCCGGGTCTCGGCGATCAGCCGGTCCAGGCGCTCCGCGGTCTCCCGGCGGGCGAGAGCCACGGCGACGCCGAGTTCGGCCACCTCCCGCTCCACCGCGTCGAGCCAACGGTCGTCGTCGGGCCGGTCCTCCAGCAGGCGGTTGCGCGAGCGCAGGGCGCGCTCCATCGCGGAGACCCGCGCCCCGTGGCCGGCATCGACCGCCAGCACGAGACGGTCGAGGAACCGGCGTCGGTCGCCGGCCGCGCCGCGGAACAGCCCGTCGAGATCCGGCGTCAGCCAGACCACCCGAAGGAACTCGCAGAACGCGACGGGCGAAGATGCGGGGGCGCCGTCGATCCGGCAGAGCCGGCTCGAGCGCCCGTCCGGGCCCGGCGGCTCCAAGCCGGTGCCGAGCCTGTGCTCGGCCCCGTCCCGGTCCAGAGTGAGGGACACGGCAAAGCCCCCTGGGCCCCCGGCACGCGCCATGGTGGCGAACTCGGCCCGGCGCAGGCCCCGGCCCGGCACGAACAGCGAGAGCGCTTCGAGCAGGTTGGTCTTGCCCGCCCCGTTCTCCCCGACCAGCGCGACGAAGCGGGCAGCAGGGTTCAGTTCGAGATCGGCGTGGTTGCGGAAATCGCGGGCGATCAGGCGCGTGACGCGCGCGCTGCCGGCCGTGTCGGAGTCACTCATTGGATGGCAAGGTGGAGCGATCACGGGCTGAATGCACGACGCGATCGATCGAAATTCGGTCGTCGAAGACGCGATGGAGGATGAGGAAAGACCGGAATACGAGGATCCGGACGTCTGGCGCAACCTCCGGCGCGGGTCTTCCCATCATGGGCTGCCGGCCAAGGGCCTGACACCGGGTGCGCAGCTCCGAGACGAAGCTGCGGGCACGGGATGGATTGTCGGCGGCGATGAAATCACCAATCTCGCGCGGGTCCGCCCGGGCTCGCCGCGACACCACGACAGGCGTCAAGGATTGGCCTTTTCCAGAGCGCCGTAGCGCGCTTCCAAAGCGTCCAACGTGGCATCGAGGGGTTGATAGTCGCCACTCTCGACGCCCTCGTGCCAAGACTGATGGAGGGTCGCGAGGCGGTCCTCATGCCGGAGCAGCAACGCCACACCGGCGGCGATCGCCTCTTCGGACGAGCCATAACGGCCAGCCGCGATCAGGCGATCGAGCGAAGCCTCCTGCACGGGGTCAAGGACGACGGTTCTTGGCATGGCAGCGTGCTTACACCCGCATCGGCATCAGCACGTAAAGCGCCGGGGCGCCCTCGCGGTCCTGGATCAGGGTCGGCGAGCCCGGGTCGGCGAGCTTGAACAGGGCGGTGTCGCCTTCAAGCTGCGCCGTGATGTCGAGCAGGTAGCGGGCGTTGAAGCCGATATCGAGGCTGGCGGCCTCGTAATCGACGTCGAGCTCTTCGGTGGCGCTGCCGGAATCCGGGTTGTTCACCGAGAGGGCGAGGCGGCCCTCGGCGAGGCCGAGCTTCACGGCGCGCCCGCGCTCCGATGAGATCGTGGAGACGCGGTCCACCGCCTTGGCGAAGGTGTCGCGCTGGACGATGAGTCGCTTGTCGTTGTTGGCCGGGATCACCCGCTGGTAATCCGGGAAGGTGCCGTCGATCAGCTTGGAGATCAGCGTCAGGCCGCCCGCGAAGCGCAGGCGGATCTTGGCCGGCGACAGATCGACCGCGACGGAATCGCCGCCGTCGTCGAGCAGCTTCTGGATCTCGGCCACCGCCTTGCGGGGCACGATCACGCCCGGCATGCCGACGCTGCCCTGGGGGGCGGGGATCTCGACCCGCGCGAGCCGGTGCCCGTCGGTTGCCACCGCCCGCATCACCGGGCCGTTCTCGGTCTCCAGCGTGTGCAGGTAGATGCCGTTCAGGTAGTAGCGTGTCTCCTCGGTGGAGATCGCGAACTGCGTCTTGTCGATCAGGCGCTTGAGGTCCGCGCTGGCGATCTCGAAGCCGTGGGGCATCTCGCCGGCGGCCAGATCCGGGAAGTCGCCCTCCGGCAAGGCGCCCAGCGCGAAGCGCGAGCGGCCGGAGCGGATCGTCATCTGGCCGGATTCACCGCCGGTCTCCAGCGAGACCTGCGCGCCGTCGGGCAGCTTGCGCACGATGTCGTAGATCACGTGCGCCGGGACAGTGGTGGCGCCCGGATCGGCGACATCCGCCGGCACGCTCTCGGTGACCTCGATGTCGAGGTCGGTCGCACGCAGCTGGAGACCGGACCCTTCCGAGCGCAGCAGCACGTTCGACAGGATCGGGATCGTGTTGCGGCGCTCGACGACCCGGTGCACGTGGCCGAGCGACCTGAGCAGGGCCGCGCGCTCGACAGTGACTCTCATCGCAAAACTCGACTGGTAGGGACGGCGCGGCGGCCGGCGTCCCGCGCGGATTAGGGCCGATCAGCTTGGCGAAGGGGGCCGGCGAACGCAAGGCCGGCGCCGGTGCATCGCACAGGCGACCTGCACCGGACGCGCTTTCGGGGTTCCCGCGGGCGCCGCCCCGTGCGAAAGCGCCGCAATCCCGTTTGCCGTCAAGATAAATCGCAACGCCGCCATGCTTCAGACCGTCGAAAGCGCCGACGCGACCGCCACCCCGCCCAGCGCCGGGCGCATCCTGGCCGCGAGCTTCGTCGGCACGGCGATCGAGTTCTTCGATTTCTACATCTACGCCACCGCCGCCGCGCTCGTGATCGGCCCGGTGTTCTTTCCGGCCGGGGCGCCCGGCGTGCAGCAGCTGAGCGCCTTCGCGACCTTCGCGATCGCGTTCGTCGCCCGGCCGGTGGGCGCAGCCCTGTTCGGGCATTTCGGCGACCGGGTCGGCCGCAAGGCGACCCTGGTGGCCTCGCTCCTGATCATGGGGCTGTCCACGGTTCTGATCGGCTGCCTGCCGAGCTACGCCACCGCCGGCTGGTGGGCACCGGCGGCGCTCTGCATCCTGCGCTGCGGCCAGGGCATCGGGTTCGGCGGTGAGTGGGGCGGCGCGGCCCTGTTGGCGGTCGAGAACGCGCCGCCCGGCCGGCGGGCCTGGTACGGGATCTTTCCGCAGCTCGGCGCGCCGGTCGGATTCATCCTGGCCAATCTCGGCTTCCTGGCGCTGAGCTTCGGCCTGACGCCCGAGAGCTTCCAGAGCTGGGGCTGGCGCCTGCCGTTCCTGGCTTCGGCAGCCCTCGTGGGCGTCGGGCTCTATGTCCGCCTGAAGCTCACCGAGACGCCGGCCTTCAAGGCTGCGCTGAGCCAAGCGCGGCCGGAGCGCGTGCCCTTCGCCACCATGCTGACGCAGCACGGGCGCGCGGTCGTCATGGGCACCTTCGCCATGGTGGCGGTCTACGCGGTGTTCTATCTCTCGACCGTGTTCGCGCTGGGCTACGGCACCGGCACGCTCGGCTACGCGCGGCCGACCTTCCTGCTGTTCGAGTGCATCGCAGTCTGCTTCATGGCGCTCGGCATCGTGATCTCGGGCGCCGCTGCGGACCGTTTCGGCCGCCGTCCGGTGCTGCTCTCCGGGATGGCCGCAGTATTCGGGCTCGGCTTCCTGATGGGGCCGATGCTCGGCCATGCCGCCGGCACCGGCACATGGCCGCCGGTCCTCGGCTTCCTGTGCCTTGCGCTGCTGTCCATGGGTTGGGTGTTCGGCCCGATGGGCGCCGTCCTGCCCGAACTGTTCCCGACCCGGGTCCGCTACACGGGCGCCTCGGTCACCTACAACCTAGCGGGAATCCTGGGCGCCTCCGGAGCGCCCTACATCGCCCAGGAACTCGTCAACATCGGCGGGATCGGCTTCGTCGGGATCTACCTGGGGGTCGCGGCGATCCTCAGCTTCCTCGCCGTGCTGGCAATGCCGGAGACGGCGGGCCGCTAAAGCGTGCACCGCCGCCGTGGGTATCGGTTCAGCGCGAGAGAGCGCGTCACAACAGGGGTTTGGAGCCAGTCGCGATCGCAGTGCGATCGAGCGCGGCTCTAGTTCCGTCCCGGCCCAGCGGGCTCGAAGCGGCCGAGGAACCGCGTCCGCTCCCAGAGTTCGATCGTGCTGCGCTCCGCCATGGCACGCACCTGTCGACGCGCATGGCCATCGTCCTCGGCCGCAACGATCTCGGCCGAGGCGACGCGGCCGGCACGATCGAGCTTGAACGCGCGGTAGGCGCGGCTGCGGCGGGCGGTCTCGGCGTTCAGAGAGAGCATCGGGTCATCCTCCAGACCCGAGCGTTCCAGCAGATGGTTAACGCCGCGTTACCGCCGTGTGGTCACGAAGAATCGGGCTCAGCTCCGCTTGTCGAGCGGGCGTCCCAGCAGCCGGGCGAATTCGGCCTCGATCTCCTCCACGGAGAAGGGATTTCCCGACGTCTTCGCGTCGGGGCGTGTCGGGGGTGAGGACGGCTCGGGCGGAGGCGGAGGCCGGAACGTGGGCGGCGCCTTCGGCTCGGGCCGGGCCACGGCCGGCGCAGGAGGAGGGGGTGCAGGCGGAGGCGGTGCGGGAGCCGGCACCTCCGGAGGCTCTACCTCCGCGACCGACGGAGCTGCGGCCACAACGCTCGGCGTTGCAGGCTCGTCGACAGGCATGTCGACGGTTGAGGGCAGCACCGGTTCGGGCGGCGTCGCGGAGACCGGCGGAGTGGTCGCCATCGCGGCGGCGATCGGATCGACGCCGTCGTCCGGGGCCGAGGCCGCGATGGGCGGCGGGGCCGGGGTCACCGCCGACGAGGGACGCGACAAAGCCGCCTGTAGCTGCCGGGCCATGTCGGAGAGGATCGCCGGATCGACGCTCCGGCGCTCGGACGGGACCGCGAGGCTCGGCGCCGGCCGGGCCGTCTGATCCACGGCGGGCGCCGGATCGGCGGCGCGCTCCGAGGCCGGGCCGGGCCGCGGATCGACCAGCGGCGGCGCAGTCCGGCTCATGACCCGGCGCGGAGCGACCGGCTCGCGAACCGGAGCGCGCAGCGGTTCGGTGAGTTTCTGAGGAGGCGCAGGCGCCAGCGGCAACAGCGGTTCGGAGACGTCCTGCCCGGGCTCGTCGCCGCCGAGCAGCGCAGGATCAAGCGGCAGGTTCACGGTCGGCCCCGCCCCGGAGCGCGGCACGGGCGAGGGCACGATCACGGGCATCTCGAAGCCGGGATCGAACAGCGGCTCGGCGCGCAGCCCGGACATCTCGGGCAGAGCGCGTGACGGCTCGGACAGGCGCCCGCCTTGGACCAGAGGATCCGACAGCGGTTCGTCGAGGGCGTCCGGCGCGGTATCCGCCCTCAGGGACGCCTCCGTCAGGGGACGCTGGCTGCGCTGGATGTTGCGCTCGACCACGACGTCGTTGGGCCCGCCGACGAGGAGCAGATGCTCGACATTGTCCCGACGCAGCAGGATCAGCTGGCGGGCGCGATCGAGCTCGTACACGTCGACGATGCCGAGCCGCGGCTGCCGCCCGCGGCCGCCGTTCCGCCCCGGCAGCGCAAGGTTCCGCCCCGTGAGCCGCCGCACCGTGAAGACGATTGCCGCCAGCGCCGTAAAGATGACGGCGAAGATCACGACATATTGAACGATGGGGGAGCCGTCAGAACCGAACACGGATTGCAGCCATCGCAAGGTTACGCACTCGCACGTTCCGGCCGCCGCTGGTCCGCGCCCGGCAAGGACGAGTCCATACCACGCCGGAGGGGCTGCAAGGCAAACGGCGTTAAGGGGTCGTTAACAGATCGTTTCAATTAACGATGTCAACGCAATACCTTGTTGAGGGCGTTCCGAGCGCGTTCCGCGGAACGTTCTCAAGCTGTCCCGTCGGGGTTCGGTGCGCGTTTCCCGAGGCGCGCGGTGGCGAACCGCCGGTGGGCCTCCAGCCGTTCGCGATCGTACACGTCGGCGGTGATGCGGCTGTTGGTGTGGCCGGCGACCTTGGCCGCGTCATCGTTGACCGCGCCGCCGCGCCGCCCTTCCGTGATCGCCGAGGCGCGTAGGTCCCGACTCCATAGCTGCGGCGGCAACGCGGCGACCTCACGAACGCGCCGCCAGGTCCGGCGGAAATCGACATCGAGCCAGGGCCGCCCGGTCCTCTCGCTCACGATGAGCGGGCCAGTCCGTGCAGCCTCTGGCACGCGCTCGATCTCCTGCAACACCATGGGACAGAGGCTGAGGTCGATCAGGATCTCCGCGCCGCTCGATCCGCGCGTCTTTGAGGGCGTGTAGCGCAGAAGGCCGTCGTCGCCGATGTGGCGCCATTCGAGGCCGGCCCACTTACGGTCGCCGTGAGCCACAGAGCAGAGCGTCGGGTCTGCGAGCGGGTACCATTGACCGGTGACGTCCCACTGGCGCAGCGCAGTCTCGAACTGGACAGCGTAAGCCAGGGCGAGCGAGGGGCGCTTGAGCACGTGCGCAGCCGTGATTGCGCGGCGCACCTGCTCGGCGCTCGCTACCAGCGTGCGCGCCCGCGGCCCCGGAAGGCGCAGCTCCCGGATGTCGTCCCGGAGCGCCCGACAGTCTCGGTGACCGGCGACGACGCAGAAGGTGAGGGCGGCCTTCAGGATGGCGAGCCGCATGTGCCCAGCGGCCGGCCGCGCACCACCGCCGGTCCAGCCAGTATGCCAGCCCTTGACATGCAGAGCGGTAAGCCCGTCGAGCCGAATGTCGCCGAGCTCGGCATCGAGCAGCCGCAGATAGGTGACGTAGGGATGGCGCGTGCCCGGTTTCAAACCGTGGAACGGCGACTGGGCGTGCGTCTGGTAGACCCGGAACACGCTGCCGAGCGTGCCATCGTACGTGTTGCGTGTGCGGCGCAGCCCGTCGAGCCACGCGAGCATATCCGTCTGCAGGCGCTGGCAGGCGTCGATCAGCAGCTCGGGCAGGGCGATGAGGTGCGACAGCGGCACGGCTCCGGAGGGGTAGCCGCGGCGCTGGGCCTCGGGGGAGGGGAGCCAGTACGCCGCCCAACCGTCGCTGCGCGGTCTGAACTTCAGACCCGGGGCCTTGATCTGCGGCCTGTCCATTCCGCCGGAGCCTCTGCAATGCCTGAGTCGGCAGGCGACCGACCCGCGGGACCATACTGCCGTTCGTAGAAGGCACGAACCGCCGGTACGTAGCGCTTGCCGTAGAGCTTCGCCGGAGCCGGGAACCCGCAGGCCTCCAGGCTCACGACGCTCGCGCACCATGCGCGCTTGTCGTCCTCGTCCGGTCCGACGACCGCCTCGGCGATGTCCCGGTCGGACGCGAACAACGGCAGATCGTCGAGGGTGAGGGCAGGGCGGCCAGGCCGGGCAGTGCGAGGCTTGGTCACGATCCCGGCCTCCCGAAGCGCAGCCTCTCGATGCGGGCGACCTCGGCGCGAAGCTCGGCGAGCTTCGCCGCTTGGAGCTGGCGCGCGTAATTCTCTGCCGCCCAGCGCCGCCGGTGCCACATGCGGCCCTCGCCCGTGAGCCGATACTCGTAGGCGCTGTGGACGATGGTATCGCCCTCGATCCGAGCCCCGACCTCCGGGATGACGCCGTGCGTCAGCGGATCGCTGGTGACGAACACCTGGACGAGGGGAGCGGACTCCTCAGCCACGGCCGCCCTCCGCCGCGCCGGAGACGCCCACCAGGGCCATGCTCGTCGCATCGCGCATGTCGCGGAGCTCGACGAAGGTCTCCCCGTCCAAGGCCACGCGCATCGCCTCGGCGCTGACCGGATCGTGCCACGTGCAGCCGTGCCGCTCGGAGCCGTCGGACCGGCGGTAGATGTTGCGGTACTCGCCGCGCTCGACGGGGCTCTTGTACGGACCCGGCGTGCGATCGCTCTCGGTGCGGAGGTCGGGATGCTCGGACATGGATCAGGCCTCCGGGATCTGCGGATGGGGGAAGGTGCGCATCGTGCCGTCGCCGGCGGCCGCGCGGAGGCCATCCGACAGGGACCGGGCGTCCGGGCGATCCATCACGAAGCGCGCGGTGACGGGCTGGCCCTGGAGCGTGAAGGCGATCGCGAGTTCGACGCCGTCGGGCGTCGGCACCGCGTCGATCGTCCAGTCGGAATCGTCGGGCGGGATGAGACGGAGCTGAGCCATCACGCGATCCCCAGCGCCTGCATGTAGAGCTCGAGGATGGCTTCCTGCTCCTGCCGCTCGCTGTGATCCTGCTTGCGGATCCGCAGGATGGTGCGGACCGCCTTGGAGTCGAAACCCCGGCCCTTCAGCTCGGCGAACACCTCCTTGATGTCGCCCATGATGCCGGCCTTCTCCTCCTCGAGCCGTTCGAGCCGCTCGATGAACTGCTTCAGCTCGTCGGCGGCCACGCCCTCAGCTGGGGAGACGTCGCTGGATGTGTTGAGGCCCGCGGTCATGCCGCCACCTCAGAGGCACGCTCTTGGACTGCCGGTGCCGACCACGTGGGCCGATCGGCCGCTTGGCGCTCGGCCATCGCCGCGCGGATCGATGGGACGCGCTGCAAGGCGAGCTTTGCGGCGAGTCGCCCGGGCGGGTTGTGGCGCAGCCCGGTCGGCTGCCCCTGCATCAGGGCTCTTGCTGGATCCCGAAAGGCATGAACCTGCACCTCGGTGAAGCCCGCCTGGAACAGGTGGACGATCGTGCAGGCCTCCTCGGGCCCGGTGATCCGCTCCTGCATCACCCGCACCATGCGGATGACGTGATCGAGGGCGTCGGGGGCGCGGCGGGCATCTTGGACGAGGGACGGCGACGGCATGGGCGGATCTCCTCAGACGCTACAGGGGACGGTCGACGGGCAGCGGAAGAACGGCATTAGGCGCGCATCTCCGGAAAGCCGTTGTGCTCGACGCCATCCAGGAGGCGGCCGACGGCTTTCTTGCCGACACGCGTCATGCGGGCGTCGGCGCCGAACTGCGCGAACTGGCGCGGCCCGTAGTCGAGGTAGCTCCAGCGGCCCGGCGCTTCGGCCCAGTGCAGCGCGAATTGCCCAGGCTCGCCATCACGCGCCGTGATACCACCCTGCCATTCGCCGTTCTGCTTGTGGTGGTAGGGCACGCCGGCAGTGGCGCAGGCGTCCCGGATCTGGCGCAGCCACGTCGTGGCGGTCGGACGCGCCCGGTGCTTGCCCTGGTCGGTCTCTCCGCCCGTGATGACCCAGTCGATCCGCTCGATGTCGGAGGCCTTCAGGGCGTCGCGCACGATCGTATGGTCACCGGCCGTCCCGTAGACGATCTTGGTGAAGTCGATGGGCCCGAGCAGCGGCTCGGCCGACACGAACGTGAAGACCGGGTAGAGGTCGCGCGCCGCGTCGAGCAGGTGCCGCACGTTGCGATTGGCGATCTCCTGGTTCTCGCAGGTGGCACCGAGCGCTGCGTTCTCCGGCAGGCCGCCGGCGGCCTTACACATCGCCACAATGTTCTGCGGGCGCTTCGTCAGCAGCAGCCATACGAGGTGCGGCGTCTCCCGCATGAGCGCAAACCACTCGGCGCGGATCACCGGATCGGCGTGGTTGTCGAACGGGTCGCAGAGCGACGGGAACACGGTGAACCGGCGGCCGGCCGCCGCGGCCTCGCGGTCCCACCTGCGCGGGTTGCGCCAGTAGGCGGCGCTGGAGCGGACGCGCTCGCCGTGGGGACCCCACGTGACCTTGCCGTAGCGTAGGTCCATCAGGTTCTCAGCATAGCACCCGTCGCAGGCGATGCTGACCTTGGTGCATCCAAACCATGGACTCCACGTCCGGTCGCACCAGGAGATGCCGGTGGTCTCCGCCATGCCTACCGCTCCTTCCGCTCGACACGGAATGTGAAGGTCCGCGCCACGTCGTCGGTGCCCATGAGCAGGTTGAACTGCCCCGTGCCGTCGACCTCATCGACCGGCATGGTGAGTGAGCCGCCGAGGCGGTTCACAAAGGCAATGAGCAGTTGGCTTTTCATCGCCTCGATGCGCTGCTGCGCCTCGTAGGACAGGTCGGCGACGCTCGGTCGACGCTTGCTCTCACCCATGCGCTCTCTCCCGCAGGCCCTCGTCCCGGGCTCGGTTCAGATCGGCCATCAGCTCGTGGGAGCCACCGGCGACGTCGGGGTGGCGCTCGCGGGCGAGGCGGCGGAACGCGACCTCGATCTCCTCGACGGTTACCGCGGCCCCGAGGCCGAGCACCTGCCACCACGGCGTTCGACCCGGTGCCGCCAGCGCCTGGAAGCCGCGCATCGAGGCGCGCACCAGCGCGAGCGTCCCGTGTCGCAGCTCGACGCGGCGGGCTTCGATGATGTGATGGATTGCCTGCAGGTTCGCAGCCGGGCTCGCGTAGCGGTCGACCGGGATGCACCGCTGCTCGCCGTCCCACGTGAACCAGACGGCGATCCCGGGATCTGACGGCTTCTCGTGGCCGAGCGTGACGTTCGACGAAAGCACAACGTCGCCGGTGGGCTTGCCGCTGTCCGAGCCGAAGAGGCGCAGACTCCGGCGTACGTTCTCCAGCGCGGCCGAGAGCGACGTCTTGAACTGGCCGGTCTCTCGGCGCGTCGAACGCGGGATGAAGTCGGGCCACTGGAGCGGGTAGGCCTCGGTCATGCCATGCCCCCGAACAGATCGGGGGTCAGCGGTCGGCCATCCGTCGCCACACACGGCCGCACGCCGTGTTCGGCCAGCGCCCGCAGGTCCGGGATCATCTCCAGGGCGATCTCGGCCCTCGTGTATTCCCAGCCCGGCAGGCAGACGTGTGAATAACGGTCGTTGACCTGGAGGAAGCCGGGAAGGTTCGACCAGGTGATGTGGCACTCGCCCCGGCGCGGGTTGCTGAAGTCGAGGAACGCGACACTGCGCTCGCCGCGGCTGGACGGATCGGCGACGGCAGCAGCCAACGCGCGGGCAGCGATCGCCGCTTCGGCGCGCTCCAGCATGGTGGGCGGCGGGAGCTTGGGGGCGCGCTTCCTCATGCCGCCACTCCGGCGATGTCGAGCTCGGACGCCGGCACGAGCGGTTGCCAACGGATCAGCACGCCCTCGAACAGGTCGACGCCCGGATGCTCGGCTACCCAGAAGGCGACGAGCCCCCACCAGTCCGCGAAGCCGTCCCGCTGGGCGAATGCGTGAAGCTCGCGGATCTCCCGGATGCATTCGCCGCCAGCGACCACGAGGCTGAGGATCAGGTCCATCCTGATCGGCAGGACCTCCAGGCACCGCGTCTCGCCGAGCTTGGTGCACTGGCGGGTGCGCATGCCGGTGTAGAGCTGGACGAGCTCGCCCAGGCGGGCATGGCGGGACTTGCCCGCGCGCTCGGCCCGGATCGTCTGTGCCTTGGTGCCGGCGAGGATGGGCGGGCCGAACCGCTTCTTGAATGAGTAAGCAACCATCAGGCGGCGTCCCTCGACACGAGGTCGTAGCGGCGTCTGACTTTGAAGCCCGTCCGTGCGGCCCACTGGCGGATCTCCGCGAAGGTGACGCCGGCCAGCAGATCAATCGCCTGCCGGCACTGAGCCGCAGTGAACTTGGCCGCGTGGCACTCGTCGACCGTGAGCAGCATCTGCTCGGCCAGCCAGCCGTAGACGCGGCAGCGGGCCGATTGCTCGAAGTAGTAGGCGGCCGGGCCGGCGTACTTCCGGATCTCGCGTCGGGTGTAACCGCCGGTCTGCGCGGCCTCGCGCCAGATCGGGTCGAGGTAGACGTGCACCTCGGCGCGCAGGCGGAAGAGCTTCGAGGCGGTCATGCGCGCCTCCGCCGATCACGCGATGCGTGATCCCGCCAAGACCAGCGCGGGCGGACTACCGTAGCCGACGGGAGCGCGCGCCCAGCGATCTCTCTCAGGCGGTCGTTCTCGACCTCCAGGGCGGCAAGCCGCTCCTGCAGCCACGCCTCGACCTCTGCGTCCCGCTCGGCCCGGACATCAGCAACCGGCGCAGTCTCTGCACGGAAAGCGGCATGTCCCTCGGCGGTGAGCCCGAAGCCTATCCCGTGATAGGTCCGGATCTCGATCGCACTGCCGGCATCCGTGAGCTTCCTGCGGAGCTTGCAGACGTAGACGTCAACGATCTTCATATCGACGTCGGGCTCCAGTCCGTAGAGCGCCGTTAGGATCCGCTCCTTCGTCAGGTAGCCGCCGCGCGTGCGGGCGAGCGCAGCCAGCAAGCGGGCCTCGCTCTTGGTGAGCTTCCACGCCTCGGGCATCGCCACGGACGGTTCGAACGCGTCGCGAAGCTGGCGGACTTCCTCCTCCAGCACGTCGACGCGCTCACGGAGGTTCGCCACCTCCCGGTGAAGGGCTGAGCGTTCGCTCATCCGACTTGCCTTTCTGGCTTTTGGGCTGCTGCCCGGCTGTTGTCGTTGACTGCCACCTCGGCCGCTTCCTTCCGCGCGATCGCATCCCGCAGCAGCTCGTCCAGCCACGGGATGAGGACGATCCCAAGGACGAGGAACAGGACGAGGACCGCCATGGCGATGCCGAGGGGCGCAGAGCGGCCGGTCATTGCGCAGCCTCCTGTGCGAGGCGGATGCGCTCGATCGGCGTGAACCCCTTCCGCGTCAGCTGCCGGACGTAGGCCAGCGATCCGGGCGGGTAGATCCGACGCTGGTCGGCGCCAGCGCGCGTGTTCGCCCGGGCGATCTCCGCGTGGCACGGCAGATCCCGGACCCATTTCCACGCCGTCGGCTTGGACACGCCGAGGGCCTCCATGATGGTAGCCATAGTGCAGCCGTCGGAGCGCATGGACCGGGCGCGATCCCGCAGGTTCGCGTAGGTTTCCCCGGAGATCGGGTGACGGCGGCGGTCGCGCGCGGGCCAAGCCATCAGGGCGCGTCCTTCGGATCTGCCGTCACTGCGGCGAGTGCCTCGGCGTTGTCCGCGAATGAGCGTCGGAGCTGCGGGGACAGCGCTGGGAACGCCGCAACGAAGCGCCGACCGTCCGGATCGAAGAGCAGGGTAGCCACGAGCGCGCTTGGTGCCGTTTCAGTCGTCGGCGGTGGCACTGTGCTGAACGTCGCGACCGGCACACCGAGTGCGGCGGCGATCCGGTCCAGCAGTTCGGCGGAGCGGGCGGGGGCGACGCTCATCGAACGCTCCAATTCTGCGAGGCCGCCGGCGGCGGGGCCGCGTACCGGATCCGCTCGGGCTGGCAGTCCACGACGCCGAAGCGGCCGTCGAACTGGACGGCGATGCCGGCGAGTCCAGCACGGGCCGGGGCGACGGTACCGAGCCGCCCCGACAGGCGCTCGACGACGCGGGCGCCGATGACGGTCGGTGCGGCGGGATGGGTCTGCTTGATCAGGTCGTAGGCCATCACCACCGCTCCCGGATCGGGGTCGGGACAGAGGGCGGTGCGGTGATGTCCCGGCGACGCGTTCGACCGGGGATCAGAGTCGCGAGCAGACCGAGTTCGTGCAGCAGCTCGGGGGTCAGCCGGGGCAGACCCGCCGCCAGAAGGCGGTTGGTGGTGCGCAGCGCGGCCAACAGGACCGCGCCGTCGTCGCTGCGGGGGTAGTCCGGGCGCAGAGAGGGCAGAAGGGCGACGTGGGGGCCGAACTCCGGATCCGGGGCGCCTAGCACCTTCACGACCGCGTCGCATTCGCCGCGCGGCAGGATGATCTTGAGCTCCATGGTCTGTCCTGGAGCACGGGGATCGAGGTGGGCGAAGACGCCCAGGAAAGCGCGGTCGGTCACGAGATCACCCCCACGGGCACAGGATCATAGGACGGCAGCTCGGCGTGATGGACGAGGGCGACGCCGGGGGCGGCATGGGCGAGCACGGCGCCCGATACGTGCAGGTCGAGCCCCGCGATGCGGCGGCGGAAGGCGTCTCCGACCGGATTGCCGAGCCTCAGCAAGTAGCCAGCGCCGGGGAGGCGATCGAGCCAATCCACCACGTAGAGGGCAGCCCCGGTCTGCGCGTCGGGGACGACGCGGCGGCCGGCGAGCGGGTGCTCCTTGGCGTGGGGCATGTCAGCGACCCTCCGCCTTTGCGATGGCGGTCCGCGCCGCCAGGATCGCTCGAGCGAAATGCGCGGTGAGCCCGCGCCCGCCGATCAGGTGCAGATCGCCGGGACACTCGTCCGCGCACTCGGCCAAGAACTCCGAGCTGACGTCGGCGAACGGCTCCACGAGCGCGCGGGCCATCGCCAGCAGATCAGGCGCCGCCGCGGTCCGCGCGGCGTTGGCCTCGGCTCGCTGGCGGGGCGCGAGGCCATGATGATCGCAATCGACCACGAGGCGGCCGACGGCGTCGAACACCATCTCGGGGCGCGCGCTGTCCTGATGCCAGGGCTCGGGGGAGTGGGCGGAAACGGCCATCACAAGTCCCGCACGTCGATCGAGCCGCGGCGGGGCAGGACGGCGCCGGTGGCGCGGTCACGCACCTGCCCATCCATGCCGCGGGAGGTCGGGTAAAAGGACGAGCCCGCCATCGGACGAGATGGCGCCTTGGTGCCACGCTCGCGCTTCTCCACGCGGCGCTGCCGGGCGATCTTGGCCGCGTCGGCGGCGTACTCGGCACGGTGGCAGGGCGTGCACCAGACAGCGCAGTTGTCGAGCGTCGGGCGCCCACCCATGCGGTCGGCCAGGATATGGGCGAACTCGTAGTGGCCTGAGTGGAGGGCGCAGGGGCAGCGGTTGCCGTCGGCATCCACGTGCTCGCAGCGACCCTCGGCGCGATCGAGCGCAGCCTCGCGGACGCGGCCCGGGAAGTTCATGCGGAGCGCTCGCATCACAGCACCCCGGCGCGCTGGAGCAGCAGGCGACGCGCAGTGACGAGCTGGCCGATGCCGGCTTCCATCGCCTCGGCGAGCTTGCGCGCGTTCGCCTGGGTGTCGGCGCCCAGCCGGTCAGCCATCCCGAGCGCCACGCCTGCGAGGGAAGTCAGGCCGTAGTTGAAGGCACGCTCGGCTTCGGCGCGGTCGCCGGAGACGTTCTGCGGGCGGGCGGCCATCAGAACGCTCCCACGAGACGGCGCGGGCCGACAGCCGGAGCGACAGGGGCCGCAGCGCGATCACACGCCTGCATCGCCGCAGCGATCGCGCGCAGATCGCCGAAGGCCGGCTCGATCACGACCTCGCCGACGTGGAGGCAGACGATTTGAGGACCACCGCTGCCTCTCAACTCGACGCGATAGAAGCCCTCGCCGAAGGCGGGACCGAGGACGGTACCGGGGACGAGGGAGCCGTCCGCACGAGGGCGGCCGATGCGGGTGCCGCGGGGGAGCGAGGCGGCCATGTCAGCGGCTCGCCCGGTAGACGCGGACGTGATCGGCGATCACGCACGGCGCGAAGCACGCGGCGAAAACGCTGAGGGAGCCAAGCAGGCAGCTCGCGACCTGGATGGCCGCCGGGGCGTGCTGGAGGTGGTCGAGGTAGGCGGTGAGCACCGGGGCGGCTCCGTCGCAAGGGGCGATGGGCCATCCTCCCCAAAACGGGGAATGCAGTCAACCCCATTATGGGGAATTGATGCGTCGACAGTCCTCAGAACCTATCCACATTCATCCACAGGCCCTCGATAACGTTCTTGATTTGTTCTTAATCTAGCGTTCCCATTGGCCAACGCAGTCCTGAGGAACACCCATGGCCCTGAAGCCAATCGTCGCCCACGGTGTGCAGCTGTTTATCTTACTGAAAGGCAAGTTCGCCCAAGGCCGCTACATCGAACGCAAGGGAGTAGCTGAGGCTTGTAGGGTGGCCGAAGAGAAGGTTCGCCTCGGCCGGGCGATCGGCGCGGCCGCCTTCACCCGCACGGTCATGGATCCGGACTACGATGACGGGGGAGAGCCGATTACGCTGGCGATCTTTGGGAAGGTGCCGCCCGGGCTCGCGGATCAGCTGCCGTTCTGATCACCATTGGCCCGCTCGCAGGCAGCTCGCGCTACATCGGTGAGGCCTTCATACCCACGCGCGGTGAGGTGCACGAGATCCGGCTGGTAGTTCGGGCTCGACTGCCGACCTCCCGCCAGCAAAGCCGCGTCGGCATCTATCAGTCGGTGGCCGCACCAGGCGTTGAGGCGTGCCTTCAAGCGCTGGCGCTCTTCATCAGCGCGCCGCAGATCGAGACCGAACGGAGGAGGCAGGAGAACGAACAGTTCAGCGGCCGGGTGAACGGCAACAAGTCTTTCCGCGATTGCCTCAATGCCGGAGGCCACGTCGGCATGGTTCTCGCCGAACAGTAGATTGTTAGTCCCGGCCGCGATGAGGATGCGCTTCGGCCGACAAGTACCCCAAACGATTTGATCCAAGCGCCACAGGATATGCTGGGTCAAATCCCCGCCGACGCCTAAGCTATATATTCCCCATGGATGCCAGGCATAGGCTGGCCAATGTTCGGCGAGCGAGTCACCTACGAGCAGAATGTCTAGCGTTCCGGTCGTTTGCAGTTCTGCCGTCTGACGCTGATGAGACGTTTCAGCCAATACACTGTGTGGAGAGGCCGGAATGATGGTGTGGGGGATCCGGGTACACTCTGGAGAAGCGTATCCCGCTCCCTTCTGAAGGTCAGATAACGACATGGCCGAGCGGATAACCAGCGACCAGCGCTCCACGCGTTGCAGAAGAAACCGCAGCGGTCCTTGAATGACTGCCAGAACGGTCATTCAGACTCACAGGGAAACCGGCACGGCAAGCTAACAGCCATGCGGCCACGACGTGGTGCCGGCAACAAATCTTTTAAATACAAGGCGGCCAGCTGCTATACCACGATATGTTTATCGTAACGGCACCGTTGCATCATCTGGGCCAAGTCGTAACGTTGCCCCACTTCACAGTTTCGCTAGTAGGCGCATTTGCTCGGCATTATCTCCGAAAGACAATTTTGTTTGCTCAGGAGATTTTGGCGAACGATAAGGCGGAGCGAGCTGATCGGCGGCAGCGATGCACATAAGGCGTGTTGCACAGTTGCGGCGCCCCGCCGAGCGAAGCCATCGGCGCGGCCGCCTTCACCCGCACGTCGTGGATCCGGACTACGACGATGGCGGAGAGCCGATCACGCTGGCGATCTTCGGGAAGGTACCGCCGGGTCTGGCGGATCAGCTGCCGTTCTGATGGGCTACGGTGGCGTGACCGGAGCCATCAGCTCTTTTTGAAGCTTCCCCCCACCACCACCGCCCTTCGGCTGCTCCTGGGGCGCGGGCGCAGGCGCGCCCGGCTGGGCGGGCGTTGGTACAACGATGATAGTAGGCTGCTGAGGCGAGGATGGCTCGGGCGGCCGTGCAGCAAGTATTGTTTGGATCGCCGCAAGGGCTGTCTGATTGCTGGTAGCGCTGTACGACCACAGGCCGACCATCAGCCCAGCCATTGCGAGAAACGTCGCTACTGCCGTACCGGCCATCCACAGATGAAGCTGGCCGATCTGATCGCCAATCTTCTCTAGCCGCGCCTCGATCTTGCCGAAGCGATCGTCGTGCTCCCGCAGCTTATCCCAGACGCGTTCCATATCGGGTGGCATACCATCACCGCCGCCTTCGCGCGAGATAGGCCCTCCTGGGAACGGCAAGACCCGAGCTGGCGCGCCAGCATCAGCCTCTGTCGGACGCCGAAAGCCGCTCACTTCGCGTCTCCGGCTTTTGCCATTCTCCAGCGCAGGAGAGGACCAACATCAAAGGTATGTACGAAGCCACATCTATCGCAGATCCCCGCAAAGGAGCGGAAAGCGACCAAGCCACCGCCCGCTTGATCAAGTCGGATGTGCGCAGGAATGCTCCCGTCCGGCTGAGTAACGTACAGCGTTATGGATTTATTGTCACAGATCTGGCAGCTCCATTTTGGCGCAACTTCGGTGAGAAACTTCGCAGCTTCGTCAAATGTAAGTTCCAGCCGCGCTATAGGATCGGTTGGTGGAGTGATATCCATCTGATCCTCAGAGTCGCAGTGGCGTCGAAACATTTGGCATTGCGCTCACTGCCCCTCGTCCGCGTGCCCCTCGCGCATCACCCGCAGCCCCGCCTCCACGACCCCCCGCAGGTGCTCCAGCGCATTCACCCCGATTGGCACCCCCACCCGGTGTCCTTCCACGGTGGTCACCACCAGGACGGCGAGGGCGTCTCCGACCTGAAGCTCGGGATCCGGCAGGCAGATCGGCAGGATGAAGTCGGTGTGGAGCTCGCCGAGCTGGAGGTAGGCGGCCTTGTCGGGGCGGAAGGGCGTGGGCTGGGTCATGTCGCCGGCTGCGCCTCACACGTCAGGGTTTCGGGATAGGTGTAGAAGGCGAAGGCGATGCCCTCGGCTTTCACCTCGTGGTCCTTCTTCGCTGGTCCGATCAGCGCGCTCGTGAACTTGGCGACCTTCGCGGCCGGCCAGTCGGGGCGCAGCGCCGCCACCAGGGCGCGACAGGCCTGATCAAAGACCTTGCGCGTCGTGGCATCCCGCATGTCGAAGTGCGACCAGCGGCTGACGATCATGGTCGCGGCCGACTGCGGGCCGATCGTGTTGGCGGTCAACGACAGCTGGGATCCGAGTTCCCAGACACACGTACCCTTGAGATACTTCGGCTCACCGCAGGTGCCCGCACCCCAGTCTACGTGCTCGCCGATCCTCGTTGAGGCGGCAGTCACGCGCGCGCCCACCTCGGCGGCCGGCATGCCGACATCCCACGCACAGGCCGGCGTTGCGCAAAGGATCGATAGCGAGCCGAGAAAAGACCATCTGATCCTGAAGCGCTTTGCGCCAGGCATCATGGTCGCCTCCAACGCTGAACCTGGCGCACGGCGCTGGTCACGAAGGCGACGATCTCGGCCTCGATGCCCCCGCCCTCCTCCTCCAGGAAGAACTCCAGCGGCGTCAGCCCCTTTGGGATAATGATTGGCTTCTGCCAGCGCTCGTGATCGGAGTCGGGCCAGAGCTCGACGTGCGTTTCCGTCCGTACGTACCGTTTGGCCGTACGTTGGCGGAGCAGGCCGGCATTGCGGCGCAGCTCCACGATGACCAGGTCGCCGTCTTTGGGCTGGTAGCGGGTCGGGATCGCGGAGACGCAGACGAGCACGTCACCATCGTGCGCGAACTTGTTGATCGACTCGCCTCTCACCACTAGGCCGTATTGGTGCTCGGCCGGCCAGCGCGGGTCTGCGCGGACCGGCACCGGATCGAAAGCCGGCTCGTCCACAAAATCGTCGATCTCCAGCCATCGGCCTGCGGCGACTTCGCCCACGACCGGAAGAAAGTCGGGACTCGCATCCGCGGTTGCGGCGCGGGCACGCTCCAGCAGAACATCCTCAAATGCTGGCGAGGTGTCGGGTCCAAGGTTTCCTAGTTCGCCAATAACGTCGGCTGGCTGAACCTTGAAAATCTCTGCCGCCTTGGCGATACGCTCGGCCTTCAGGCCGCGATCCCCATCTTCGATCTTGATGTACCCGCCCTTCGACAGGCCAAATGCTGTCGCCGCCTGCTCTTGCGTCATGCCAGACGCCTCGCGCAGCCGTTTCAGGTTGTTGTTTGGACGGGTCGTTTTCCCCATAGCGGGGACAATCGCCGAACAGCGGGCGCGCGTCGCTCCCCAAGTTGGGGCAGACTCCACTTGACGTGGATCCCCGTTTTGGGGAATCGTCTCAGCCATGCGGTTGCTCGACTACATGCGCGAGGAAGGGCTCGACGACGAGGCGTTCGCTGAACGCCTCGGCGAGTGCGGCTCGTACGCCGTGAAAAAGTGGAAGTACGGCGAGCGCGAACCGGACGCGTCGACGATCGTGCGCATTGAGCGCGCCACCGACGGCAGGGTTGGGCTCTCGGATTGGGCAACCCAATCTGACGAACGCAAAGCCAAGCGCCTCCTCGCCCCCACCGAGGGAGCTGCCGCCTGATGCGCCGGCCCATCCGCAGCCTCTCCCGCAGCCTCTCCCGCTGGCTCGACCGTCGGATCGACGCGCGCATCCACCGAGAGCTGAACAGCCGCTCCCAGTTCGAGGCGTACTGTGCTCAGCATGGCGCGGCCATTTCGAAGCTCGTGCCCGACTGGCCTGCGGACATCCCCGAGCCGCCAACGTTCGGCCGCGCGCCCACCGAGGGAGCCGCGGCATGACCGGCGCCCGCAACCGCTGCCCCTACTGCGGCAGCCCCACCACGCCGAGCGGACACCACGTACCGACACTCTCGGGCTTCCCGCTCAACGCCGAGCAGCTCGTGCGCGGCGCCGGCTTCATCCTCGGCCTCTGGCACATCCGTACCAAGCTCCCCGGCGAGGCGATCCCGAGCCGGGAGCAGTTGACGCTCGACCTCGCCGCGGCCGTCGGCGTGCCGCTCCCCACCCGCCAGGACGCGGTCGGCATCCTCGCCAACGGAACGAAGGTCCAGACCAAGCTCCTGCCGTACGGCGCCGAGCCAATCCCCACCGTCCTCGATCCGGAGGCCGTGTAGATGGTGCGCGCTCACCGGACGCATCCCGCTTCGGCCAGCACGCCATGTGCAAGCCGTACCCCTGCCCATGGTGGGCGTTTCCTCCCTTCGACTTGCCGGGGCCTTCGGGCTCCGGCTCCTTTGGGAGGCGCCTGATGTCGGCGCGCCTCGCTGCCTACGGCCTTACCCTCGCTGCGATCGACCTCGCCTGGGCGCTGTTCCTGGTGCTGCTGATCCGCGCCGGCACGGTGGCGCCTTGGCTCGCCTGGATCGTACCGATTTCGATTGCCACTGGGCTCTACATCGGCATCGACGTCGTCCAGCACTACCGCCGGGAGCGGGCCTGACATGGCGCTCCTGCTCCTCCTTCCCGCGACCGCGCTGGCGCTGATGAGCATCGGCCTCATCGACGAGGCCCTGCGCTTGCCGCTGCAGGTGGGACTGTCGTCCATCTTCTGGGCGCTCTGCGCCGCGGCCGGCGCGATCGCGCTCGGCCTCATAGTTACGGGGCGGCCCGCATGACGCGAACCGCCCCCGCTTTCCCTCGCACGCCTCACAGCCTGGCAGCCCCGGCGCGCGATCATCTGCACAGTACCGACCTCCTTTCGCGGGGCGCCCCATGAGCGGGAGCGCCTCGTTCCCGCAGTCCGGCCGCTTGGCTCGAACCACCGCCTCGATACCCGCAGTGTCGAGGAAGGATATGCGGAAGTCTGGGACTGATGAGACCCGCGGTTGGGTGATTAAACCCCAACTTTGGGTAGACCAGTGGCACAAGCTCCACCCGGTCAAGCCAGCGCAATGCGTGGCTGAAGCCATCGACGCGCCAGTCCGTACGGTCGAGAAGTGGTTCTCCGGCGAGGCCAAACCGTCGCTGGACTACGTAGGGCCCATCCTCAACCGTTACGGGCTGGCCTTCGTGGTCGGCGCCATGGCCGCCCCGCTGCCGTGGCTCGACGACCTCGCCCGCGAGGACCGTAAGCGCAAGCTCCTGGCCGAGCGGCAGGCGATCGACGCCATGCTCGCCGAGGATTGGCAGCGGAGGGCCGGCACATGAGGCCGCTCGCCTTCCACTGGCACCGCTTCCTGGAGTGGTTCGCCCACCGCGACATCGAATGGGCGAACGCGCGAATCCGCGGCTTGCGCGATTGGCGCGACCGCCGGGTCGGCGATGCCGATCGGCACGGCGCAGCGGCCGACGCGATCTGCCCGCCGACGGAGTGGGACCGCCGTCTCTGGTCCCGCGGCCAGCACACCGACCTTCACCCCCCACCCGGAGCCTGAGGAGAGACCTATGACATTCCAGTTCGAACTGGGTCAGCAAGTGAAACTCATCGGCAGCGCCGAGCAGGGCTACGTCTCAGGACGTGCTGATTACCTGGAGAGTGCGCCGAGCTACTTCGTTCGGTACCGCGCCGCCGATGGACGCTTGACCGAGGCGTGGTGGTCCGGCTCCGCGCTCGCCGCCTACGAGCCCGTCGTCGGCATCGCCGAAGGCCCCATGGCCGATCCCACCGTAGGCAATGGCTCGAAGAACGGCGGCTCTGGCGATCCTGCCGCCGCCCCGTCCGAAGCCCTCCCTTCCCAAGCCTGAGACCCGCCCATGCGCGCTTCGCTCGCCGCCCTCGCCCTCGTCCTCGCTAGTTCCTCTGCCGCCCTCGCGGCCGAGCCGCCCGCGTTCCGCCTCTGCACCGGATCCGAATCCGGCAACTACTTCCGCGCTGGCCATATCCTGAAGAGCAAGGCCAGCAGCCTGAAGGTCGAGGTCGTCCCGACGCAGGGCTCGCTCGACAACCTGGACAAGGTCAGCGCCGGGCAATGCGACGGCGCCTTCGTCCAGTCCGATGCACTGTTGGTCTACAGCTCGAAGAACGCGGCCGCGCTGTCCACGATCGAGCGGGCCGGCGTGCTCTACCAAGAGCAGGTGCATCTCCTGTGCAATCGGGCCGCCGGCATCGCCCGCATCACGGACCTCGGCAAGGCGACCACGGTGGCGGTAGGCCCCGATGGCTCGGGCGGCCGCACAACGTGGGACGCGTTCGCGCTCGCCGACAAGAAGCGCTTTGGGCCGGTCAACATCGACCCCCGCTCGGGCGTGCGCGCGCTCTCGGCCGTGGCCGACGGTAGCCAGGTGCAGTGCGCGCTCTGGGTTGGGGCGCTCAACGCATCCTTCATCAAGAATGACGCCCAGGCTCAAGGTGACCGCGTGGTGCTGGTCCGCTCCGACGACCGGGAGATGGTGGGCTCGGCCAAGGACGCCCGCGGCCAGCCGGTCTACGACTACGGCGAGATCCCGGCCGGCACGTACCCGCGCATCCAGCCAGGCGGCCTCGTGTTCGGCACCAAGGCGCTCGACACGATCGCGGTCGACGCCCTGTTCGTGACCGCGCTGCCCTGGGTGAACGCCAACGAGCGCCCCTACGATGGTCTGCTGCGGGCCTTCACGGCCGCCAAGCCGCAGATCCAGGCGATCGCGCAGCCGCAGAACTGACGCGATGGCCGCCCGCTCCCCGTCCCTCTGGCTCCTGATCGCGGTCGTCGTCGTGACCGCGATCATGGTGCATCCGAGCTTCGCCGCGCTGCTCACCGCGCCGGTCCAGCTCGGGCTACTCATCGCCCTGCGGTGGCAGGCACGGCGCGAGGGCCGGGCGGCCGAGAAGGCCCTGCGCGTGCCGCTGCGGCGGGGGTTCATCTGATGTCGGCCCGTTCGCCCATGCCTGGATTCGATCCGGCATGACGCCCCGGCGTGCTTCCCCGCGCGCCATCCCCACTCGTAATCCCAATCCGGATCAGGGCTCGTTCATGCGTGAGCTGTCGCGGTGGAAGCCGAGCGACATCGCTGTGTCGGCACGCCCCCTGTTGGAGCAGGAGCAGGAGCAGGCCCGCGCGCGCATTTCTATGGGCGGGAAGGGCGTGAAAATTTCACGACCTTCCTTGGCGATGGACCGGGCCGCGGAGCGGTACGGGATCACCGGCCGGACCCTGCGAAAGATCTTCGACGTCGCCGAGGCCGCGGCGGCCGACCCCGACCGCTTCGGCCACCTCGTGGCGATGATGGACAAGGCCGGCGGCCCGGATTCGGCACGCAAGGAGCTGAACCGGATTCTCGACGAGCAGCGCGTCCTGTCGCTCGCTCCTGTCGCCGGTCGCTTCCGCACGCTCGTGGTCGACCCGCCGTGGGGTGAGGACAACATCTCCCGAGCAGCCGGGCACGACTATGCGACGATGCCGTTCGACCAGATTCGCGCGATGCCGGTCGCGGACTGGGCCGAGGAGAACTGCCACCTCTACCTTTGGGCGACGAACAACACGCTCGGGCTGGCCTTCGAGCTGATCGCGGGCTGGGGCTTCGCCTACAAGACGGTCCACACCTGGACGAAGTCGACGATCGGGCTGGGCCGGTACTTCCGCAACAGCACCGAGCACGTGCTCTTCGCCGTCCGCGGTGAACTGCGGACGCTGCGCCCCGCCCGCTCGGTCCGGACCGATCACGACTGGCCGGTGGGGGCCAACAGCGAGAAGCCCGAGGGCTTCTACGACCTGGTCCGCGCCTGCAGCTACCCGCCCTACGGTGAGGCCTTCCAGCGGCTCGCCCGGCCGGACTTCAAGAATCTGTACGCTGCCCCGCCCGCGATGAGCGAGGCGGCCGAATGAGCGCGAATCCGCAGCGCCGCCACTTCCTCGGCTTGCTCGCCGCCACGCCCCTCGCCGCGGCCGCAGGTGCGCCGCCCGGCCCCGCCGGCGCGGGGCTGCTCCGACGCCTCAGCTCGGGATCTGCGGGCGATTTCAGCCAGGAGCGGTTCGCCGGCTTAAGCCGCTTCGCTGAAGCGCTCGATCGGACCACGATCGAGCTCGACATCGAGCCTGCAGAGCGTCTGGCTTCGATCCCCAATCATCTCTCGCGATTGGCGGCCGGTCTCGATTCGAATCACGCTAGCATCGCGGCGCAGCAGGCCGACGAGGCCCGTGCGATCGCGGCCCTGGCGCTCGTCTACCCGCCCGAGATCGCGGCCTACCACTCGTTCGGCGCCCCGATGCGACGCCGGCTCTACGCCGAGCTGCTGGTGCGCGAATCCATGCGCTTGGCTGCCGCCAACGGCTCGCCATCGACCACAGGAGGCGCGCCATGAGCGGCCTGCCCGGACGCCGCCACCCGCTGCCCGATGGCGCGATGTGCGACGAACATCCCGACCGCGCGGCCGTCGCCAACGTCCAGGGCGAGACGGACAGCTTCGGATTCGAGACGATCCTCATGTGCCAGGAATGCCCGGATGCGGATCGCGCCTACGAGGCGACCGAGGAAGCGCACACAGGCGCCTGCGACTGGTGCAAGCGCGAGGCGGCCGACCTCGCGTGGGCGCGGGACTACGACGAGGGGATGAGCGGCCCGGTCTACCGGGTCTGCCAGGCCTGCCGCGTCCGCGTCGAGGCCGAGGCGCGGCGCGAGCTCGACGAGCACGACCTCGACTATCCCGACGACGACTGGAACGAGGAGCCGGATGACTGGGACCCGGCCGACGATTGCGGGCTGACCGACCACGGCGCCTGCATGAACGCTGGCACAGAGTGGTGCGACTTCGAATGTCCGCACCGCGGTCGCCTGGATGCCCCTGTACAGCCACCCCCGACGCTCCCAGCGTCACCCGGACCGGACGCCTAGCGTGGCGTCCGGGAGCAGGCCGCAGGGCGGCCCAGACTCCCACCAGAGTCGGACTCTGAATCCCCCTCAGCCAGCTCCGGCCGTCCCTCCGCCTGCGCGCGGCAACCCTCCCGAGGCCATCGATGAGCACGCCCACCACCAAGCTGCTGATGTCGGCCGGCAATCCATCCGGTCTCAAGCTGGAAGAGCTGCTGTCCGCCATCACCCAGGACCTGCGCATCAAGAACGACGCCTTGGAAGGCGACGCCTCACCGACGTCCAGGGCGATCCGGATCAATAACCTCGGCATCATCGACTGCCTGGCGCTGGCCGGCGTCCGGCAGAACGATACGCTCCGGCGGCTCGATCTCCTCGGCCCTGATCAGGGACCGGGCGGCACGCCGCGCATCGGCGCCGGCGCCGGCGCCGGCGCGGCCGACGTTCCCGCGCCCGCCATGACCACGCTCGCCACCGACGTCGATCCCGCGCTCGCGATCGCCGTGCCGGCGATCCCGACCGCGCCGGCCGACGCCCCGTCGGCCACCTCACTCTGAGGGCAGCACCACCATGATCATCATGCTCTGGCCCCTGCCGCGCGGTCCCCCGCGCCCGGCCCCATAGATCCTCGCGCGCCCTGCATCGGGACATAGCCACGACACTGGACTGATACCGCCCGGTCCGGCCGAGCCATCCCGCCCGACCCGCAGGCCCGTACCGCTCGATCCCAAAGCCGTCTTTTTCGGCGGGATCGAGCGGCCGGCCCGCGCTGCGAGCTCTCCACCACTGCTGATCCAACGCCGCGCTTGCCCAGCGATTTCGGCGAAGGGTCCTCAAACGCCCGAGGCTGAATAGGCCTCGCGAGGCGACGGTGAAGCTTTGTCCGGAAAGACCGCCCGCATGTGCAGATCAGCACCGTATCACGACAGCTTTGAGACCGCATCGACACGGCTTCCGGGGGGCGGTCGATGATCATCTCCCCGCGCCTGACTGAGCGCTTCACAGTCCTGCCGAACGAACTTCTCAACGACCAACAGCTTTCGCTCGACGCGATCGCGGCCATGGGGCGCCTGCTCGCCCTGCCGCACGACTGGACGGTCTGCCTGCAGGACCTCCGGCGACGATGGGGATGCGGGCTCGAACGCCTGAAGCGGATCATGCGCGAGCTGATCGCCGCGGGCTGGGTCCAACGCCTGCCGCCGCGCAAGCTGGCGAACGGGTCCTTCTCCCGTGGAGACTACAAGGTCTTCAACATCCGCCAGGAGGTTCAGGATGACCTTCCACTCGACGGCACCGAGGGCGCGGGCGGCGCTGCGTCAGCGCCTCTGGAGTCCGCCCAGCCGGAGTCCGGCGACCCGGAGTCCGTAGGACGGACTCCTAACAAAGGACGAACCCAACCAAGGACGGATTCACCAAAGCCGAATCCCCCGAGAGAGACATATTCTGCACCGGGTCGCCGTCCCGCGTCCGCTCACGCGGACGCCGCCCCTGACGGGGCTCTCTCTCTCCGGGCGGTTTTATGCCCTGACGATTTCCAGCCGGAGGAGCGCCACTTCGCGGCGGCCGAGGCAGCCGGATTCGACAGGGTCTTCGTCCACGAGCGAGCCGAGGCGATCCGCCAGTGGTCGCACGCCAACGCGCATCAGCCGAAGGCCTGGAAGACCGACTGGTCGCTTGCCTTCGATGGGATGCTGAAGACCGCCCTGCGCGAAGCTGCCGAGCAGGCCGCTCGGGCCGCCCGGCGCGCCTCCTCAACCAGCTCTGCCCACCCCCGCCGGTCCACCAACGGTGGCCTCTCCCTCCTCGCTGAAATGGTCGGAATGCCCCATGACGCACGCGATATCCTCGATACCCTCGGGCTCGGCGCTGCCGGCGATGCCTCTCCCACCTACGGAACGGGTGGACCGTCTCACGCGCGTCTTCTCGAACAAGCTTGAGGATCACCCTGCCGACTTCCGGCGCAAAACCATCGCCGCTGTCGACGTGCCCACCGGCCAAGACCGCGCCGCACTAGAGACGCGTCGCGACGTGTTACGAGCAGCTCTCACGGCCACTCCGGGACGCCAGTCGACGCAAGCCATCCTTCTGCTGATTGGCAGCAAGGCGGTCTACGGCGCGTCGGATCGAGAGATCGGGATCAAGGTTGCCGCCTACGCTCGGGCGCTCGCAAGCCAGCCCACATGGGCGATTGAGCGGGCGATCGAACGCCTCAGCCGCCCGAATTGGCGTTGCCTATGGGACGGTTCCGGGTGCCCGTCCGAGGCCGATGTCGGCGCCGAGTGCCGCTACGAGACCTTGCCGTTCGAGGCCGAGCTGGCCCGGATCGAGACGATCCTGGACGCTGTCCCTTACGAGACAGGGGCAACGGACGGCGAGCGTGCCGGAGCAGTTGCCTACTGGGAGGCGATAAAGGCCGAGATGCGCGGTGAGTCCGCGATCACCGAGCGCACGGAGGACGAGATCTCCGCCGAGCGCGCCTCGATGGCCAGGGTGAACGACCGTTTCCGCGAGCGCGCCCGCACCGAGGCCGAGGCACAGGGCCGCGGCCAGGCCATTTGGGGCCGTCTGCCCATCAGTGACGAGCTCGCCCGGCAGATCGGCCTCCGGGTGCCCGTGCCAGATCACGAGCAAGCCGACATCCACTGAAACACGCGCCCGGCCGGCGCGCGATCCAGCCGGCTTCACCACAGGAGACCACCATGTCCGACGCCCACGATCCGATCCTCGACCTCACCGCCGGCATCGTAGCGGCCTACGTCAGCCACAACCCGATCTGGCCGCAGGACCTGATTGGCTTGATCGACACCGTCCACGGGGCGCTCCGCGACCTGGCGCAGGGACCGACGGCCCTGGTGACGTCTGTGCAGCCCGACATCGACCGGCCGAGCGCGGCCCAGATCCGCAAGTCGGTCCGTCCCGACGGGATCGTCAGCTTCATCGACGGCAAGACCTACAAGACGCTCAAGCGTCACCTGACCAGCCACGGGCTGGACCCGCGGGCCTACCGCGACCGCTACGGCCTGCCGGCCGATTACCCGATGGTCGCCCCGGCCTACGCCGAGCAGCGCTCCGCCCTCGCCAAGGCGATCGGACTGGGCGTCCCCGGTGGTCAGGCGAAGCGGCAAGCGGCGGAGTAGCGCGATGGCCGGCGACCGCTCCCGCACCTGCCCGATCTGCCTCGAGGCGGACGTGGACGACATGCGCCACGTTTCCGTCGAGTGCTTCTACGACGTGAGCGAGGTGGCACCGGAGGCTGCTCGCGAACCGATCTTCCGAGAGGTCCCGGAGGACGGCGCGATCTGGGGCGCGACCCGCCGCTACCCGGCCGGGACGCGCGACCGGTTCATCACGGAGGATGGTGGGATCACCGAGGGCGGTACGCCGCTGATCCGGATGCGCACCGTCCAGGATCCGATCGGCGGCGTCCGCCTGGCTGAAGAGCAGATCTACTCGCTCGACTGCTGCAAGAGCTGCCGGGGCGCATTCCTGACGCTCTTCGGCGCTTGGGCCCGAGGCGAGTACGTCCGCCGGCACGAGCCGGACGAGGTCCACAACATCCCGGTCCGGCAAAACGGCGCCCTCGTCTACCTGAGCGAGGAGCAGTTCTGGCAGTGGGAGATCGACCGGTCGGCGGCCGGGCAGAGGCGATGATGTTCGCGGGCCTGCCGCCCGAGACCCGGCCCGACGTGCAAGCGGCCATCGCGCTCGTCGGCTACGCAGCCCGTTTGGCCGGGCGCCTTGGACGCGTTGCTCCTCGTCGGTGGCATTCCATTGGCAAAGCCAAAGAAGATAGACCGTCTCCGCCACTCACCTGATTACTCGCGACCACGTCGCCCGTTCAGGCGAGGTGATAGCTCTGCTGGACTAGCGCGGCGAGGTGCTGCTGCGCCTCCGTGCTCTCCGCGATCCCCACCGCGACATCAGTCCGCGAGGTGCCGTGCGCCAGCGCGTCCGTCCACGCCTGCAGTCCGCCCGCGTCCGCCTGCCGGCCCAACGCGTTCTCGTACAGGCTCTCCACGAACGCGCTGTCGCTCTGCCCACCGGCCAGCTGGCTCAAGTGCGATTGAAACTCGGCCGCGTGCACGATGCTATTGGCCACGTCGACCCGGGTCGTAGCGTTGCTGTCCAGCGCACTCGACCACGCCTGCAGGCCGGCCGCGTCGCCCGTTCGGCCAAGCACGTGTTCATACAGCCCTTCGACGTAAGCCGCGTTACTCTGGCCGGCGTAATGGCCCTGGTACTCGGACGAATCGACAAATGCTTGCGCGACGCTGCTGCGATCAGCGCCGCTAGCCAGTGCGCTGGTCCAGGCCTGCAGGCCAGAAGCTTCTGCGGCCCGATCGAGCACCTGCTGGTAGAGGTCCTGCACGTAGGTGCTGTCGGTCACGGCGCCGGTGTCGCTGGCGTACTCGGCGGAGCTGAGCATGGCTTGAGCCACATCATGAAGCGACATGCCTCCGCTCGTGATGGCGTTAGTCCAGCTTTGCAGCCCGCCGGCGTCGGGGGCGCGATCGAGCAGGCCGTAGTACAACCGTGCGATTTCGGACGCATGCGCATCGGACGATGTGGATGCGGCGTTGTCGGCGCTCGTGGCGATGCTGGAACCCGAGACGGCCCCGTACAGTCCCGGATCCTGGCCATCAGGCGAGGAGACTGTGTCTTGCACCACGGCAACAGCGTTCGGGTCGCTGGAGTATGCACGGATGTAGTCAATGCTCGACGAAATCGAGTTGCCCGAAGCGTCGGATTGCGTAGCCAGATCCGCGAGTATGTACATCGCACTGTGCATATCCGACGGCGTAGCTTGCGAGCCCACAAGCTGACCATCGACGTAGAATTTGATTTGGTCTGCCTCCCAATCGACGCCGTAGGTGTGATAGCCGGAAGGATTGGACATCTCACTGTAGACTTGGCGGTTTTCCTGCCATGCGATGCCGTTCTGCGGATCTGTGGTATGGATCGTGCTGTAGACGCCCGCGTCATTGGCGCCGTAATGCTCAACGGCATCAAGCTCTTGCCAGCCACCTGCATTATTAGGGTCTGGCGTTTGCTGGTCGGGCAGCAACCAAAACGCATCCCAAGCGCCGGCCAATTTCGAAAAGTCGGCTCGAATTTCGAAGTACCCGTACGTTTGCGAAAAGTTGCCTTGCGTGGTGATTAGGCCCGACTCCCAGCTACCCGGGTACCCCGATGAGGTCCGATCAGGCACCGCCGTGATGGTGAGCGCGCCGTTCTGGACGCTGAACGGATCGTAACCGGAGGCAGAGTCGACAAACGACGAGTGCCCGAAGCCGATGTCGGAGTTGGCATCATAGCGCCATTCCGAACGGATGTCGGCCCATGTCGTTCCAGCACCTGTTTGCGAGATGCTGCGAGTGTTGAACTCGTCATCGAAGGTCAGTTTATAACCGCTTAGATCGATCGATGTCATCGATTGCGCCCGGCGCCCGAGAATACCCAAGGTATTTCTATGGGGTTAACAATTGGTTATTTTTGAACTGCTTGTTCTACCTATATCGGTGCAGAAATATTGTTTCGTAGGGAAACGTTCCGCATTCTCCAGCTTATGGTCGGGGTAAGCGGCACTCCTGCCACGCTCTCACCGTAAGGAACATGCTAGGAACGTAGAGCGGCGCTTTGGGCCGCGCCACCGCGTTTGATGCTCACCCGTCCGGAAGGTCCTGAACCCCCTCGCGAACCCTTCACCTGCGCCGATGTCGAGCGTTGGCTGAAGACGGCGTTCCGGGCGATGCCCTACACCCCGATCTACGCGCCGCGGGGGAACACGCTGCAGAGCGCCAACAAGAGCCAGCCCAGCGCCACCTTCGACATCCTGGCCTTCACGGGCACCGTGCTTGGCGACAGGTCCGATGAGCGCAAGATCCTGCTGGTCTGGGCGCGGGCGATCGTCACCGAGGGCGAGATCGGCGGCTCGATCGCGCAGTTCTGCGAAGCGAGAGGTTGGAACAGGCGCACTTTCGACAGGAAGCGGGTGCGCGCTTGCGAGCACATCGCAGCAGAGAAGAACAGGATCGACGGTCGCGGCTGAGATGCCGCGCGAGATCAGCTTGACAATGTCCAAACCGGCGCCGGACGACTGGGCCGTTGCCGCTTTGTATCGAACCGGCACAGCATTGGGGATCCACCGTGCCGGCAACGACGCAGAGCACCACCCAAGGCGCACCCAAGCGCCGCAAGATGACGATAGAGGACGCGCTGCGCTGGGCGATCCGGGACGAGCTGCCGAAGCGCCGCGCCGACGCCCCGATCCGGGGTCCGCAATGTGCCTCCGATCCGGTCTGGCGGATGGTCGCCATGGGCGGCCGGGTCGACAACTGGTCCCGTGAGCCGGGGATGCCGCCGGCGATGGGCGATCCACATCCGGACGCCATCACGATCGAGGCGCACCTCCAGGTCCTCAGCGAGACGCTGCAGAAAGCGGCGGCCGGCTCGGCCGTGTGCCCGCTCGACCTCACCTGCTACCCAATCCAGTTCAACCTGCGCGGCAAGGCTGACCTCGGCGTGCTGACCTCGGCCGTGCTGCACGCGACCCCGTCCTGGCTCATGACCGGCGCGATCCGCAGGCCCCCGGAGGTCGCTGGCGGCATCGAGATCGAGCCGGTGATGGCCAAGAACAACAAGGTCGCCATCTGGCGCACGGTCCAGACGCCCTGCGGCGAGGGGCCGGATGGCAAGCCGTGGTTCACCAGCCACGACGAAGTCGCGGCCGTGAAGGGCGACAGCCGCGACGCCGGTCTGTTCTGCAAGCTGAACTACACCCGCACCGGCGACGAGGTTCTGGAGGAGCAGCTGCGCTACGCCTACTGGCACGCCGCGCTCGTCTACCTCGTGCCAGCGCTGCAGTTCCTCACCAGCATCGAGGTCCTGCCGCCGAAGGCTCCGATCGCGCCGTGGGTCGAGACGGAGGCGGAAGAACGCGCACCGCTGCCGAACCTGCGCCCGCGCCGTCACATCGAGGTGGAGCGCCGAGTGGCCGGTCGGCGCGCCGCGCCGCTCCGGGCGTCCCCGGTTCGGAGGATCGACCCGCGGGATTGGACGCCGCCGAGCGAGCGGCGCGCTTAGCGGAACTACCGACAGCCGGTACATTCCGATTGACGGAACTACCGGTTACCGGTACACGCACTATATGCACACCGTGATCGAAACCGCGCAGTTCCTGCGTCAGGCCGCCGAAGCGGGCATGACCGATTTGGACCGGTTCCATCTCGTCACCATGCTCGGCGAGCAGCCTGATGCGGGCGACCTGATCGTTGGAACAGGGGGCGCGCGGAAGGTTCGGTTTGGGGGTAAGGGCAAGGGCAAGAGCGGCGGGTTCAGGGCCATCACCCTGTACACGTCGACTTCAATTCCTGTGTTCCTGCTAACCGTGTTCGCAAAAGGCGTGAAGGTGAACCTGACACAGGCCGAGCGAAACAAGCTCGACAAGCTGTCAGCAACACTTGTGCGTTCATATGCGAACAAGGTTGTCACTCTCCCCGCGCGTGCAGGTTGATCGTCATGGCTAAAGACATCTTTGATGACATCGCCGCGGGCCTCGAAGACGCGATCGCGATCGCCGAGGGTCGCGCCGAGCGCGGCACCTACCGCGTCCACGTCCCGAGCAGCATCGACGTGCGCGCAATCCGCAGGAGCGTGCACATGACCCAGGAGTCGTTCGCGGCTGCCTACGGCTTCCCGATCACGACCCTTCGTGACTGGGAGCAGGGGCGCGCACGCCCCGACACTTCCGCACGCGCTTACCTGCTGGTGATCGCGCACGAGCCGAAGGTCGTCGAGCGCGTCCTGCGCGAGCAGGAGTGTCACGATGACGATGAGCGCATCGCGCTCTAGGCTTGACCGGGTCTGAGGCTTGCGGTAGTTCGGACCCTGCAGAGATTTAGAAGGCCCCGGCGGAAACGCGCGGGGCCTTCGTCGTTCCCGGGGTCGGCCATGTGACCGTCAGGGCGAAAGCCCACCCGTGAGCAGGCCGGACCGCCGCAACGCAGGCGAGGCCACTCTCCAGACCTTCGCCCGAACGGGCATCGAGATGGTGCGGCGGACAGGGTCCGTGAAAAAGGCATCGCAGTAAGCCGGCCAGCCAGGACGCCTGAAAGACCCGCAGCTGCTCTCGGGCAGTGGTTGAAGCTGTAGCCCCGGCCCGCACCTTCCCCAAACTTCAGGATCGCAGATGCAGGCGTGCTGGTCTCAGACTGGTCCGGTCGTGGCCGTGCGGCCGAGCGCATCCCTACGCGATCGTCTCAATCGCATGTCGACGGGCAAGGCGCAGCGCCGTCGCCGGAACGCACAGGCGTTTCGCGTCCTGATGGGGTCGGCGCCAAAGGAGCGGGTGCTTCCTGCTCTTCCGAAAGCACGCCCCGAGGGTTGTCGCAGCGCAGGAGGCGATCGGCTATGATCCCCACCATGACGCGCGCGCACAGCGCCCGGTGATGACTGAGACCGCCATCGCCGAGCGCCTCAGGCAGCTCTGTACGCAGGCCGACCGGCTGAAGATGCCGAGCCATCGGCACAGCGCCGAGTCGTTCATGGTCGACCGTGACGAGATCCGCGACGGCCTCCGCCGCTTCTACCGCGAGCTCACCGGGCACTGGCCCGACCAGGAGGCCTCCGGACCGCCGCGCCGCGCGCCGGCGCCGGTCCCGGCCGCCATCCTGCGCCACCGGGAACGCACCCGCGCCGCCCGCGCCTGACCGCCAGTCCTACGCCCCGACCCACAACCCCGCTTCGGCGGGGTTTTTCTTTGGAAGCCCCAGATGAACCTGACCGAGGCCTACCGGGCACGGGTCGATGCCGCGTGGAACGCGATCGCTCCGAAGCGCATCGCCGCCATCCAGTACGGTGCCGACGCGATCCACGTGCTGCATCCGACCAAGGGCTGGCGCCGCATCTCCCACAAGCGCCTGGGGATCGTGTCGTGACGCCTGGTCAGCGCGCCGCGCTCCTCGACCTGTGCGCCGCGATCCAGCGCTGCGACTGCGCCCCGGCCGACATCCGCTTCCGCGCGCACAGCCTTCAGTTCCGGCTGGTATTCGATGCTTCGTTCTTCCGCTCGATCTTCGGCTGAGAGCCCGATCCGCATGACCTTCAGCGCCTCAGAGCTCGTCGATCAGGCCGTAGAGCAGCTCGCACCGATGGTCGGCACCTCGCCAGCCAGCTTCCGGGCCGCGGCCGACGCGTTCGACGCCTACGCGTCCAAGGCGCCCTCGGCGATGCACGAGCGGATTGCGGCCGTGGTCAGCGAGGAGTGCCGCAACGCCGCCGAGTGCGTGCAGGTGCGGCGTGCCTTCCTACAGGGCTTCCGCCTGTGAACCTCGTCCACGTCGTCCGCTTCGGCTTCGGTCGCTTCAAACGGTACTTGGCTCAGGCTGAGACCACCGGCGCGCATGAGAACGGGCATCGACCCTTCGTGTGGACGAAGGATCTGAGCCGCGCCGAGAAGTTCTCTTCGGCCGACCGTGCTCGCGCCTACGCGCAGCAGCACCTCGGCCATGCCCAGTTCGATGTCGGCGTCGCGCCCTGGCGCGGTCTGCCCACGGATCACCTCGGCGGCTCGCCGGCGGCGATCCGAATGGCTGCCTGATATGGACGGTCTCATTCTCGACCTTCCCGCGCCGGAGCACGTCGCCCCGTTCGTGCCGCCGGTCTGCCTGTCGCCGCTGACCGCGCAGGTTTTGGTGATCGCGCTGGTGATCCTGCTCTGCTCGGCGCTGTCCCCGACCAAGGGCTGAAGATGACGATCCGCGGTCTACTGGCGCTCCTCATTCTGGAGATGGCGCTGGCGGCCGCGATCCTGCTCGGCGCCATCGGCTTCGGCGAGGCTGCGACGCTCGGCTGGCGCATCGAGGTCCAGGCCTGCACCAAGGCCTGCCGAGTGATGCTCGGCCGCGAGCGCACCGAGAGCAAGTACGTCTGCATGACGCGGGCGACCCGCATCGCCGAGTTCGCCGACCTCACCAAGCTGCTGCCGGCCGGAGCACGGATCACCGCCCGCTGCCTGCCCGTCGAAGGGATGCCCGGCGCATGAACACGGTCTTCGCCCTGATCCTGGTGTGCGCCGCCTCAACTGCGCAGCCCGACTGCCAGCGCGACACCGCGCTCGACGTCATCACCATGAAGACGCCCTCCGTATTCGCCTGCATGATGACGGGACAGGCGACCGTCGCCCGAGATCAGCTCCTCGGTGATGGCCGCTACACCAAGGTGGTCTGCGGGTCGCGTCCATGAGTGCGCGCCGCCGCCTCGCCTGGTCGAACGAACTCTCGCGGCTCAAAGCTGATCGTTTAGCCCGCTCGCAGGTCCGCGAGGAACGCCTCAACGTGACCCGGTCGTTGACGGTCGCCCTGTCCGCATGGCGCGGGTTGTCCGGTCGTCGCTACGTCGTCGGTGTCTGGACGCTGGATAAGGCCGTCGGGGCTGATGCGCCTGGCGCTGTCTTCCTGGCGGTCCGCCGCGGTGATGACGGCATCGCCCGCATCGTCGGCGCCGGCCATCGCGGCAAGATGTGGGAAGCCTTGGAGTGGGCCCGGTATGACCGAGCCACCGAGCTGCACGTCTATCATCTGGCCGATTTCGACTTCGAGCGCGACGCGATCGTCGAGGACCTGATCGGCGATGACGCGCTCTGACCCGCCCCGATACCTCGACCTCTGGTCGCTGATCGGCATCTACACCGCCGCAGCGACCATTATCGTCGAGGCGAACTACCAGCTGCCGATGGCCCTGCTCGCGGAGTGGGGCCGGATCCTGCGGGACGAGTGATGTTCCGTGGATGGTATCTGCGGTTCGCGCTCGGCGTGGCCCGAGCCTTCCGGGGCTAAAAACGCCTTCGAAAACCGGCCTTGCCTGATAATTCTTGAATAATCAGACAGCGGCTCGGGTCACGTCGAAAACATTAACATTAACAGGGGTTTGCGGGTGGCTGCAAGTAGCGCCCGCGCCCGCCGCTCAATCCGTAGGAATGCAGTCCAGGCGGCCGAGCGCGAGACCGTCCGCACCAAAGCGGTCGGCTATCTGCGGGTGTCGACCGAAGAGCAGGCGCAATCGGGCTTCGGCCTCGACGCGCAGGAAGATGCGGTCCGAAAATTCGCAGATGCGACCGGCCTGGAGCTGATCGACGTCGTGGCCGATCCAGGTGTCTCGGGAACGACGCGGCCCTTCGATCGACCAGGCTTCAGCCGGATCGTGCAGCTCGCGGCAGAGCGCCGTTTCAGCGTGCTCCTGGTGAAGCGGTTCGACCGGTTGGCGCGCAACATCGCGCTCGCGGTCACCACCTCGGCCGAGCTCGATACGGCGCACGGCGTAACCATCCGCTCGGTCACTGAGGCGATCGACACGGGCTCGCCCTCGGGCAAGCTCATCTTCTCGGTGTTCTCAGCCATGGCGGAGAACGAACGCGACGCGATCGTGGAGCGCACGAAGGGTGGCCGCGTCCAAAAGGCCGGCCAGGGCGGGTTCAGCTGCGGCCGCATCCCATTCGGCTACCTGTCGGACAGTAAGGGCGGCCTCGTCGTCGATCCGGAACGCGCCCCCGTGGTTCTTCGGATCTTCGAGGAGAATGGCGCCGGTCGCACGGTCCGGGCGATCGCCGATGGCTTGAACCGGGACGAGATCGCTTCGCCGAAGGGCGGAAAGTGGTGGCCCGGGACGGTCAGCTACGTGCTCAACAATCAAGTGTATGCGGGCCGGATCGAAGTCGTCTTCGTGACAGGCGGCGCCGTGACCCACGTCAACCGCCAGGGCGCGCACGCCCGCATCGTCCGGTAGATCCATGCCCTGCGCCGACTGCACCGCCGAACGTGGCGCCTCCTGTTTGAGCCAGGGCTGCTACGAGCGCCTCTGCGAGCTCCGGTACGCGACGGTCGCACCCGGTGCCCTTACCGAAGACTTGAAGCATCATCTTCTGCGCCACCTTGAGCCCGGGCAGATCATCGTCTCCGGCGCGCACGGTGTTGGCGAAATGGACCGCCAGCTCGACCGCCTCGAGGTCCGGCACGGCGACATCCTAGTGCTGCGGACTTCGCAGAAGCTGCAGCCTGAGACCGCCACGCGCTGGCAGGACGACCTGATCCGCATGTGCGCGGCCGCCGGCGTCCGGGACGTCACCGTCGTCGTCCTCGACAACGCCGCCGAGCTGTCGATCGAGCGGCCGGCCACGCGCCTCGTGCAGCAGAGCCTGGACGTGCCGCAACCGATGCAGGTCTGCTGATCATGGCCGCCCAGACGCTGACGATCCTCGATCCCGTCTCGGGCAAGGTTAAGACAATCACCGTCGGGCGCTGATCGCATGCTGAAGCTCGACGCCAGCGAGTTCGGCCTCAAGGCCGAGGCCGTTGGACGGGCTGCCCGGCAGGTCCCCTTCGTCGCCGCCTTCGCGCTGACCAACGCCATGAAGGACGCTCGCGAAGCCGAGCGCGAGACCATGCGGTCCGTGTTCGACCAGCCATCGAAGTTCACGCTCAACAGCCTGATGGTCCGGCCTGCCACGAAGCAGCGACTCCAGGCCGAGCTGGGCTTCAAGGAGGGCAACGGCTCGATCCCGGCTTGGAAGTATCTCGGGCCTCAGGTCGCCGGCGGCACGCGCCGCCACAAGCGGTTCGAGGTGCTGCTGATCCGCAAGGGCTTGATGCTCGCGGGCGAGTTCGCGGTGCCCAGCACGCGCTGCCCGCGGGACGGCAACGGCAACGTCTCGGGCGCCTTCATCACCCGCATGCTCTCGGCAGTCGGTGCCCAGTCGGACCGTCATCAGAACACCACGGCGCGCTCGAAGCGCCGGAACGCCGGTCGCAATGTCGAGTACGTCGTCTTCCGCGATCACGGGAAGGCGCCGAACGGGATCTACCTGCAGAAGGACAAGTTCGCCGTCCCGGTCTTCCTGTTCGTGAAGGGGGTCAGCTACAAGAAGCGGTTCCCCTACTACGAGAAGGCGGGCGCCGTGGTGCCCGTCGCCTACCGGAAGCATTTCCGGGCGGCCTGGGAGCGCTTCGTCGTCAACGACGTGCGCCGGAAGGGCTGATCGGGCGGAGGCCACCAGCGGGCCGCGCAGGCCACTGGGAGGGCATCGGGGAGCACCCACCCCTCCCCTAGGGGGGTACCCCCCGGGGCCAAATCCCCAGGGTCCTTCCGGGAGGGGGGACGGGGTGAGGGGAATTCGGACCCCACTGGTTCACCGTCTCTGAAATTTTGAAAACCGGGGTTGTTGTTGATGTCCGGCGCGATCGACGGACGGCTGCTCAACCGCACCGAGCTCGCCAAGATCTTCGCCGTCAGCACCAACACCATCTCGACCTGGGTCGAGAAGGGCTGCCCCTACGTCGAGCGCGGCAGCAACGGCGTGGAGTACCAGTTCGACTCGGCGGCTGTGATCGAGTGGAAGATCCAGCGCGCCGTTGAGAACGTGACGATGAGCGCCGGCGATGAAGGCTGCAAGGACAGCAGCAAGGCCAGACGCGAGGATGCGGACTGCCGCCGCGCGGTGGCCAACGCGGTGGTGGCCGAGATCGGCGCCGACGAGGCGCTGAAGTCCGTCGTCTCCCGGCACGATGCGCTCGCCGACCTGGCGACGTTCTGCCAGGTCCTCCGGACCGGCCTGTCGAACATGGCGGCCAAAATCGCCGCGCGCGCCACGACGATGGATAGCGCCCCCGAGATCGAGGCGCTCGCCCGCAAAGAGACCAACCGGGCCTTCGCCGCGGCGCGGCTGGAGCTCGGCCGCCGCTGGCTCCCGGAGAGCGACGCCGACGATGAGCCTGACGGAGAGGATCAGCAGCCACCGGAGGGGTGAGTACCCGGCCGGCCGCGAAGCCCTGCGCGGGTCGATTGACGCGCTGTTCGACGAGGCGCTGGCGTTCAAGGCCGAGATGACCGGCTCGGCCTGGGCCGAGGAGTACGGGCGGATCCCGAAGAGCACGGGCGCCGAGAGTGGCGCGGTGACCCTCTACGGGTATCAGCGCGGGCTCCTCGACGCCTTCTGTGACCCGACGATCCCGCTCGTATCGGTCCTGAAGGCGGCCCGCGTCGGTTACACCCGCTGCGCCCTGCTGGCGCTGGGCTACCATCTCCACCAGGAGCCGACGCTCTGCGCCTTCGCCCAGCCGGTGGCGAAGGACGCGGAGGAGTTCGGCGCCACCGAGATCGCGCCGATGCTGCGCGAGACGCCGGTGCTGGCCGAGCTGCTGCGGCCGGTCCGGAAGGGCCACAAACAGGACAGCAACACCTTCTTCCAGCTGGCCAACGGCGCCATTGTGCGGGTGCCCGGCGCGGCTTCGGACGACGCGTTCCGGCGCTACTCGGCGCGGTTCCAGGTCGGCGACGAGTACGACGCGGATGGCTGGACCCCGGGTGCCGGCAGCCAGGGCGACAAGGCCAAGCTGTTCTGGACGCGCGGGGAAACATTCTACAACCGCAAGCAGATCTTTGGCTCGACGCCGCTCCTGGAGAGCACCAGCCGGATCTGGAAGCGCTGGCTGGCCTCGGACCAGCGTCGGTACTTCGTGCCCTGTCCGCGCTGCGGCGTGTTCCAGTACCTCGACTGGGGCGGCAAAGACCTGCCCCACGGGATGAAATGGGACCTCGGCCCGGACGGGTCACTCAGGGACGTCTGGTACCAGGGCACCTGCGGCCACACGATCGACGAGGGCCGCAAGGCCTGGATGGACGAGAACGGCATCTGGCGCCCGACGGCGGTCCCGAAGACGCCCCACGCCGGCTTCCACCTCTGGACCGGCATGTCGCTCAACGCGAACGCGGCTTGGCCCGTGATCGTGCAGGAATGGCTGGAGGCGTGCGACGACCCCGCCGGCAAGGTCCAGACGTTCAACAACAACGTGCTCGGCCGGGTGCACCGGCAGAGCTACGGTCAGGAGATCCGGCCTGACACCTTCTTGGAGCGCCGGGAGGCCTACGGCGCCGAGCTGCCCGACTGGGTCCGCACGCTGACGCTGGGCGGCGACGTCCAGTCCGGCGCCAACGCGCGCCTCGAGGGTGCCGTCTGGGGTTGGGGCGCGGGCCTCGAATGCGCGCTCATCGGACACTTCGTCCTTCCGGGCGACCCGGCCAAGCCGGAGGTCTGGCAGAACCTCGACCGGCTGCTGCTGCGCGGGTTCACCCGCAGCGACGGCGTGGCGCTCCGGATCAGCGCGGCCGCCATCGACTCCGGCGGCCACCACACGTCAGAGGTCTACGCCTTCTGCAACGAGCGCCGCCGCCGCAAGGTCTGGGCGATCAAGGGCAAATCCGAAGCGCGAGGAGCCCGGACCAGGGTCTGGCCGCGGCTGCCGACCACGAAGCTCGGCGCGAACCTGTACATGATCGGCGGCAACGCCGCTCGCGACTTCGCCTACGGCTCGCTCGCGCTCGTCGAGCCGGGGCCCCGCTACGTGCATTTCCCGCTCGTGCCGGCCTCCGGCTCGCGCCCGATCGATGCCGAGTACTTCGAGCAGCTCACGCGTGAGAAGCCCCTGGTGAACGTTCGCCAGGGCTACAGCGAGTGGGAGAAGCCCAAGGCCGCCCACGAGGCCGGCGTATGCTTCGTCTACGCCTACGTCGCGATGTGCGGCCTGCAGGCCTCCAGCGGGCGCTACGTGGCGCTCGGGCGGATACCGGAGCGGGACGAGGCCGAGGAGGCTGAGGCCGAGGCTGAACCCGAGGCGGTCGCACCGGACGACGGCGAGCCAGCCCCTGTGTCGGCCGAACCGCCGGCGCAGATCGCCGAGGCCGCTCACGTACCGGCGGCTCCCCCGCCGCCAACTCTGCCACCGCCGCCGCCCGCCTACACCCGCCCGCAGCACTCGGGCTTCATCAACCATGGCCGGCCCGGTGGCTGGATGAACCGCGGAAGAGACTGATGGCCTTCAGCCAAGCGCAGCTCGACGCGATCGAGGCCGGCATCGCCGCCGGCGTCACGTCGGTCTCCTACGAGGGCAAGACGGCCACCTATCGCTCGCTCGACGAGATGCTGCGCGTGCGCTCGATCATCCGGCGCGCGCTCGGCCTCGACCCGCAGAAGTCCGCGACGATCCTGGTCGCGCACGATCGCGGCTTCCCCGGCGGGATCTCGGCCGACGGCTGCCTCCGTTCCGGCTGGTAGCGGGTCGCCACGATGAATGCCCTCGACCGCGCGATCGGCTGGGTGGCGCCGCGCACGGCGCTGTCCCGGGCCCGCGCCCGCCACGCGCTGCGCATCTACGAGGGCGCCAGCGTCGGCCGGCGCGCGTCCTCGTTCAAGGCGCTGAACACCTCGGCCAACGCCGAGATCCAGGGGGCGCTGCGCCCGCTGCGCTCGCGCGCCCGGGATCTGGCGCGCAACACGCCCTACGCGGCGCGCATGCTCGACATCATCACCTCACACGTGGTGGGCACGGGCATCACGCCGATCCCCGACACGGGGGTGGACGCGCTCGATCGGCGCCTGGAGAACCTCTGGGACGATTGGGAGGGCCAGGCGGACGTCACCGGCCGCATGGGCTTCTACGGCATGCAGGCGCTCTCCGTGCGCGGCATGGTCGAGTCCGGCGAGAGCGTGATCCGCTTCATCGATCAGCCCCTCGACGATCCGCGGCGGGTACCGCTGCAGCTGCAGCTGCTCGAGTCCGACTTCATCGATCAGTGGCGGGACGGGATCTACGGCAACGACGGACAAGCCGGCGCCGAGGGCCTGGAGCATACCCGGCTCGGCGTCGGCCTCGGTCAGTACGACCGCCGCGTCGGCCTGTGGCTCAACCCGAACCACCCAGGCGAGATCAACACCGCGGCCATGCGGCCGGGCGTCTCCGCCTTCGTGCCGCAGGACGAGCTGATCCACCTGTTCAAGGAGCTGCGGCCTGGACAAGTCCGCGGCGTCTCCTGGTTCGCGCCGATCCTGATGACGTCGCGCGAGCTCGCCGATTTCCTGGACGCGGTGAACGTCAAGGCTCGGGTCGAGGCCTGCTTCTCGGGCTTCGTCACCAACAACGACGACGCCGGCGTCGACATGTTCGACCCGGCCCGACCTGGGCTGGCCGGGCGCGACGCGGCGAACCCGGACGCGCAGCTGACCTCGCTCGAACCCGGCATGCTCAAGGAGCTGCGCTCGGGTCAGGACATCAAGTTCGCCGCGCCGACCGGCACGACGCAGGTCGAGCCGATCCTGCTGTTCAACCTGCAAGCCATGGCCGCCGGCGTCGGCTGCACGTACGACCAGGTCTCGGGCGACCTGCGGGGCGCGAACTTCTCCAGTCTCCGGGCGGGCAAGGTCGAGTTCCGCCGCCTGACCGAGCAGCTGCAGAACCACGTCGTGATCCCGCAGGTCTGCAACAGGACCTGGGACCGCTTCGTGTCCCGCGCGGTGCTGGCGGGTCTGCTTCCGGCGCGCGCCGAGCCCTACCGGGCGCAGTGGATGACGCCGGCCTGGGAGCCGATCAACCCGAACGACGACATCGAGGCGGACATCAAGGCGGCCCGCACGGGCCGGATCAGCCCGCAGGAATACGTCGCGAGCTTCGGCAACAACTGGCGCAAGGTCCAGGACATGACGGCCGCCTTCTACAAGCGCGCCGATCGCCTGGGCCTCGCCTACGACATCGACGCGCGCCGCACCGACCAGTCCGGCAAGCTCCAGTCCGTCGATGGCGATGGGGCCGGCGGTGATCCGACCGGCGGCAAGCCGAAGCCCCTGAAGGACGATTTCGGCGAGCCGATCACGGCGTCCGCCTCCAACTGACGGATCCCCCAATGGCAACGAAGAAGACCGGGCAGCGCGCCGCTGCCGCGGGCGGCTCCGCACGCCCGATCGACCTCAAGGCGCTCGGCACCCGCGGGCGCCGCTTCCTGGAGGTCGCGCCGGCGAGCTACGACGCCAACGAGCACACGATCGAGCTGATCCTCTCCGAGGGCTCGGACGTCGTGCGTTGGTACGGCACCGAACGCCTGTCGACCGACGAGGCCGCGGTCTGCATCGACCGGCTCGCCTCGTCCGGCATCCCGTTCCTCGACAGCCACAACAGCTACGGACTCGGCGCCGTGCTCGGGCGCATCGTCGACGTGTGGTTCGCGGAAGGCCGCATCCTCGGCCGGGCGAAGTTCGCCGCCACCGAGCCCGGCAAGGCCGCCGAGGGCATGGTCGCCCGCGGCGAGATCAAGGGCATCTCGATCGGCTACCGCGTCGACGGCTGGGAGATCACCGACGCCGACGGCACCGTGATCGACCCCGAGAAGCAGATCCTCGACGTCGACGACGGCCTGACCTTCACGGCGACCCGCTGGGAGCTGCTCGAAGCCTCGCTCGTCTCCGTCCCCGCCGATCCCGCCGCGATGGTGCGCGCCCAAGAGGGCGCCGCCGATCCGACGGCAGGTCCCGACCTGCGCGCCAGCCCGATGGGCCGCGGCGCGAAGGAGATCACCGTCACCCGGGGCGATGCCTCGATCACCTACCGGTACGGCTCCACCGGACCGCACGAGCGGGCTTGGCCCGAACCCAGAGAGGACAAGCGTATGGCCAAGCACACCCACGGCAAGAACGCCCCCGGCAAGCGGCAGGTCCGCGCCGAGCCGACCGTCAACGAGGACGGCTACTACGTCGATGCCGACGGCAACTTCGTGGACGCGTCCGGCGCGCCGGTGGACGAGCCGGTCAAGGCCGAGCGCGCCGAGGTCAGCGTCAACGAGGACGGGTACTACGTCGACGCCGACGGCGAGTTCGTGGATGCCGACGGCAACCCCGTCGACGAGCCGGTGAAGGTCGAGCGTGCCGAGCCGGACGTGAACGAAGACGGCTACTACGTCGATGCCGAGGGCAACTTCGTGGACGTCGATGGCGAGCCGAGCGACGAGCCGGTGAAGGCCGAGCGCGACGGCGAGATGGAGGACGACGATACCCGCGCCGCCCCGCGTGGCCGCGGTGCCGCCCGCGCGGCCCCGGCCAAGGGCAAGCGCGCAGCCAAGCCCGCCTTCACGCAGAAGCACGCCGCCCAGCTCGCCGAGATCGCGGAGCAGGCTCGCGGCCAAGGCGTCACCCTGAACGTGGTCGACGCGATCACCCGGGGCCTGAGCGCCGCGGCCTTCCGCAAGATCGCTTTCGACAAGCTGGCCGAGAAGAGCAAGGAGACCGCTGTGAGGGGTTCCCACAAGGGTTCGGAGACCGGCCGCATCCAGTTCGGCCGCGACGAGCGCGAAGGCCGCGCCGACGCCATGACGCTGGCGCTCGTCACCCGCACGCTCGCCGCGCGCGGTTCGGACGGCATCGACTATGCGCCCAAGCGCAAGGCCGACAAGCAGTGGGTCGAGAAGCACTCCGCGCGGTCCGAGCAGTACGCCGGCATGGGCTTCGTGGAGATCGCCGCCGAGTGCGTCGGTCACCGCGGCAACATCCGCACCGCCCGCCAAGCCATCGACATCGTCGAGCGCGCCTTCCAGTCCACCTCGGACTTCCCGGCGATCTTCCAGAACGTGCTCAACAAGAGCCTGCTCGCCCGCTACGAGCTGGCCGAGCCAACCTACAAGCGGATCTCGATCGAGCGGCAGTTCAACGACTTCCGCCCGCACCCGATGATCCGCGCGGGCGAGTTCCCGATGCTGCAGCCAGTGACCCAGACCGGCGAGCTCAAGGCGGGCACGTCGGCCGATAGCGGGGAGAACATCTCCCTCGTGCCCTACGGCGTCATCTTCCCGATCTCGCGGCAGATGATCGTCAACGACGAACTCGGCGCCATCGACCAGATCCTCGGCTCGTCCGGCGACGCGGTTCGGCTGTTCGAGAACGTCACCTTCTTCGCGATGTTCAACTCGAACCCGGTCCTGGCCCAGGACGGGAACGCGGTCTGGCACGCCAAGCACAACAACCTCGCGGCGGCGGCGGGTGTGATCTCGGTGCCGAACGTTGGCGCCGGCCGCGCTTCGCTCCGCGGGCAGAAGTCGCTCTCGGGCTTCCTATTGAACGTGCCGCCCCGGATCATCCTGACCGGCCCGAACCAGGAGACGTCGGCGGATCAGCTGGTCGCCACCATCTCGCCCCAGCTCACCACCTCGGTGAACCCGTTCTCGGGCAAGCTGCAGTCGGTGTCGGACGCCAACATCACCGACAACAGCTGGTACCTGATGTCCGACCCGAACCAGGTCCCGTGCTTCGTGCACGGCTTCCTGAACGGCTCGAACGGCCCGCGGGTGAAGACCTACGAGCCCTTCGGCACGCAGGGCGTCCAGATTTCGCTCGAGCACGACTTCGCCTGCGGCGCGATCGACTTCCGCGGCGCCTACAAGAACCCGGGCGCGCTGCCGCAGTAATCGCACCCCGCCGAACTCGCGGCCGGGCTTGACCTCCGAGCGCCGGCCGATCCGCTTCCCGAGCTTCCGGAACTCATCCCATGAAGAATTTCCTCCAGAACGGCGACGCGCTCAACGTCGTGGCGCCGGCGGGCGGCGTCGTCAGCGGCCAGCCCCTCATCATCGGCAAGATCTTCGGCGTCTGTGGCTCGACCCGCCTGGTCGGCGAGACCTTCGCCCTCTGGCGCAAGGGCATCTTCAGCCTGCCGAAGACGAACGCGCAGGCCTGGAACCAGGGCGACAGCCTGTACTGGGATGCCGCAAACGCCGTCGTCACCAACGTGAACTCTGGCGCGCTTCTGCCGGTGGGCTACGCGGCTGACGTGGCGACAAACCCGTCCTCGATCGGCCCGGTGGTGCTCGCCCAGGCCGCGTCCTGACGCGATCGCGCCCGGTAATCTTAATCGGGCGCGACCCCGGATGTCCTGTCCAACGCTGGAGCCAGCCATGAGCGTTTCCATCAAGGTCCTACCGACCGCCGATGAGCACGTCGGCCTCGTCCATCCCGTGGATGGTGCGCTCGCGGCCGAAGGCAGCGTCTGGACCTATGACGCCTGGACCGAGGCCCGGATCCAGGAGCAGGTGATCCGCCGGTTCGAGGCGGGCGTCGACGATGCTGTGCCGGCCGATGGCGTCGCGTCGGTCGACGCCAAGGCCTCCAAGCCGAAGCCGCAGGCCGCCGCGTGATCGACTTCGCCGCGCTCGCGCTCGGACCGGGCATCGCCACGTTCGGCCGGCCGGTGACGGTGACGCCGCTGGGCTCGCGTCCGGCCAAGCCGCCGTTCTCCACCACCGGCGTCTGGGCGGTGCGCAATGTCGACGTGGCGATGGGGCCGAACGAGAGCCTGAACACGACCACGATCACCTTGGGCATCCGGCTGGCCGATTGGCCGGTCAAGCCCGTCCAGGGGATGGAGGTCTTGGTGCACGCCGCCGGCTCGTACCCGGACGAGGGCAAGCTCTGGATCGACGACGTCGACCCGGACGGCCAGGGCGGGGCCACGCTCACCCTCAAGAAGAAGCCGAAGGGCGCCTGATGCCGTCCGAAGCCACGAAGATCCGCGACGCGATCATCGAACGCCTCACGGGGCAGGACTGGCTGCCGGTCAACGGCTTCCGGCGCCAGGTGCGCCCGCAGCTTCAGGAGGAAGAGCTCCCCGCCCTCCTGGTCGTCATCGCCGACGAGTTGGAGAGCCCCGAGGATGAGGCCAACCAGGGCCAGCCTCGGTTCATGAACGAGGTCACGATCGGGATCTCGTACTGCGTCGGATACTCCTCTCCCGAGGATCTCGACGAGCAGCTCGACAAGGCCACGAACGGCATCCGCAAGCGGCTCCTGCAGGATCCGACCTTCGTGCGCGGGATCGACCCGTCCAAGGCCCTCGACGATCCGGACCGCTACCCGCTGTTCGAGGCGGTGACCAAGGTCCGGCGCGGTCGCCTCTTCCCGCAGGAGGGCGCCTCGTACTTCGCCGAGGGCCGGGTCGAGATGACCTTCGTGTTCCGCACCTCCTACGACCCGGACATCGACGACGTGCTCGAACACGTGCGCATCACCGCCCGCCCCGCCGGCGCCGGCCCGGGCACGCCACCGATCGACCTGACGATCGACATCCCCACGACCTGAGCCGGCCCGCGCCGCTCCTACCCCCGAGGACACAGCCATGGCCGGTGAAACCACGGTCGCCGTCGAGGCGACCGAGGCGCGCTACCGCGCGCTCAAGCACTTCCCGTCGCAGACCGGGTTCGAGGCCGACGGCACCGCCCGCTGGCCCGCCGACCAGTTCACGTTCGCGCTCGCCCGGGACGGCGCCATCCGCCTCCTCGAGGACCTGCACGACAGCGGCGCGCCCGTCGAGGCTGCCGCCACCGCTTCCTCCGCCGCGCCCGCCGGCGCTCCCGCCGCCACCGAGCATCAGGGCTAAGCCGCGATGGGCATCACCACGATCCCGGACAACTACAAGCTCCCGGGCCCCAACGTTCAGATGGATCCCTCGCAGGCCGGCACGCCGGTCTCGCCGAAGTGGATCTTGCTCGTCGGGCATCTCCTGACCGGAGCTGCCGCCAAGCCGAACGTGGCAGTGGCCTGCGGCACGAACAACGATGCGGACGCGCAGTTCGGCGCCGGATCGATGCTCGCGCGCATGTTCAAGACGGCCTTCAAGGGCGTCACCAGCGTGCCGATCATCTGCCTGCCGGTGCCAGAGCCGGCCGCGGGTGTGGCGGCCTCGGGCGCGATCACCGTGGCGAATGCGCCGTCCGTTGCGGGTACGCTCGCGCTGTACATCGCCGGCCAGCTCGTGCCGGTCTCGATCGTCTCGGCCGACACCACCGCGACGGTGGCCGCAAAGATCGCCGCGGCGATCAACGCGACCCCGGACCTGCCGGTGACCGCGACCGTTGCGGCTGCCATCGTGACCCTGACCTGCAAGTGGAAGGGGATCACCGGCAACAGCGTAACGGTCCTGGACAGCTACCGAGGGACGTATGGCGGCGAGCAGCTGCCGGCCGGCCTCGCGCTGACCTACCCGACCGGCAACCTGCTCGCGGGCGGGACCGGCACACCGGACTTCACCAACGCGATCGCAGCTCTCCTCGACCGGCCGTTCAAGTTCGTCGGCCTGCCGTTCCACGACAGCGGCTCCTACGCGGTGTGGGATCAGGAATACGGCTTCACCGACAGCGGGCGCTGGGGCCCGTACCGCCAGAGCTACGGCCAGATCTTCTCGGCACGGCGCGGTACCTACGCCGACACCTTCCTGTGGGGTCAGTCGAACAACTCGGCGCTGATCTCCACCATGGGGTTCGAGCAGCAGTCGCCATCCCCAGGCTGGGAGTGGACCGCCGCCTACACCGCGGCCGCCGCCTTCTCGATCAACGCCTACGCGGCCCAGCCGCTCCAGACGCTACCGCTGATCGGCGTGCTGCCGGCGCCGGCGGATTACCGCTGGAACAAGGCGCAGCTGAACGCGCTCGCCCAGGTCGGCATCGCGATCCAGGGGACCGACGTCTACGGCGGCTCCACGGGTCAGCCGATCATCCTGCGCGAGCAGACGAACTACCAGAAGAACAGCTACGGCCAAGCCGACAACGCCTACGAGCTGGTCACGACCCTCGCCACCCTCGATGAGCGCTACACCCGGGTTCGGCAGGCACTGACGAGCAAGTACCCGCGCTGTGCGCTCGCCAACGACGGGACGAAGTTCGGCGCCGGCAAGCCGATCGTCACCCCGCTGATGATCAAGGCCGAGATGGTCTCGGAATACCGGGACATGGAGACGGACGGCCTCGTCGAGAACGCCGACCTCTACATCGCCAACCTGTCGGTGACGCGCTCGAACACCGAGCCCAACACGGTCGAGATCCTGGATCCGCCGGACGTCGTGAACCAGCTGCGTAGGCTGAACATCAAAGCGCAATTTAGGCTTCAATTTCCGCTCAGCGCCTCCGGCACCTGATCGGCCCTCCGTCCTACTCGCAACATGACCCGCCCTCTGAGGCGGGTTTTTCTTTGGAGAGCCTGTCATGGCTGGAAAGATCGGCGGCACAGCCTTCCTCAAGGCCGGCGGCAAGCAGTACGACCTGCGCGGCTCGTTCATCGTCTCGCCGTCGAGCGTGAAGCGCGAGGGTGTGGCCGGCCAGGATGGCCCGCACGGCTTCATCGAGACGCCGCGCCTGCCCTTCATCAAGGGCGATCTGTCCACCACGGCGGGTCTGACCATCGCCGAACTCGACGCGATGACCGACGTGACGGTCACGGCCGAACTCAACAACGGCAAGGCCTACGTGCTGAGCAGCGCCTGGACCGAGTCCGCGCACGAGATCGACACGGCGGCCGGCAAGGTCGGCGTTGTCTGGACCGGGCTCGCTTGCGACGAGCTGTGACCGGGGTCCCGGTCTGAGGGGCTACGATGTCCTGGCATGACGAGCTTCGGCCGCCATCGTTCCGCGGCGTGCCGTTCAAGATCGAGGCGAACACCCGATACGGCGGCCGCCGAGGGTTCGCCTTCGAGTTCGCCAAGAGCGACCGCTCGCTCGACGAGGACCTGGGTCGACGCGTCACCCGCGTCACGATCAGCGCCTACGTCATCGGCTCGGACTATCTCGACGAGGCCGATGCGCTCGAAGCGGCCCTCCAGAAAGAAGGCGGAGGCCTGCTCGTCCTGTCCACGATGGGCAGGGCGATCATGCGGTGTGAGACCTACCAGCGGACGGAAACGAAGGACCAGGGCGGCTTCTGCCGCTTCGAGATGGCCTTCGTCCGATCGCAGAGCGGGTCGGCAGCGCCGCCACCGAGCGAGGACACTCAGTCAAACGCCATGGCGGCGGCTCTCGATGCCGAGAATGCCGCAGCGCTGTCCGCCGGCACCGACGACGACTGGAGCTGAGACCCGATGACCTTTGCCCAGCGCCGCGTCGCTGTCGCGGCGCTGAAGGCCGTGCTCGACGCGTTGCTTGCCTCTGGCGTCGACACCGCGAGCCCGGACGGAGCGACGCTCCGGCAGCTCTGCGGCGCGCTCGCAGCCGACGCGGTCGACCAAGTCCAAGCCGGTACCTTCGGCACGCAGCTGCGCGCTTGCTTCGCGGCCGCTACGGTAGCCGGCGCCACATTCGCGGGCATGGATCGGGTTCGGCAGCAGGCACAGAGCGTCACGGCGGCCGACCTTCCGGTGCAGCGCGTGGCCCAGACGGCCGCCGTGCTGGCATTGGTGCAGATGACCCGCATCATCGCGGCGACAACCTTCACGAGCCGGCAGGACGTCGACGCTACCCTCGTGCGCGTGAACGCGGCCTTCGCGCCGGCCGAAGACTTCGCTGCCGGTCGCTTCAACAATGCCGTTTGGCGCTCGCTAGTCGCGATGCACGGCGCGGCAGTTCGTGACCTGACTGCTCGGGCCCGCCCGCTGCCGCGGATCGTCCCCTACACGTTCGCGACCCGCATGCCGCTCCTGACGCTCGCTAACCGCCTCTACGGCGACGCCGGCCGCGCCGAGGAGCTGCTCGCGGAGAACCGGGAAACGGTCCACCCGCTGTTCATGCCGGCCGATGGCCGCGCCCTGTCAAACTGATCCGGAGATACCGCGATGCTGAAGTCCGCCTCCGATGGCCAGGAAGCCGAAGCCCCGGCAGCCGCGCCCGAAATTCTGGTGTGGCCTTACGAATTCCAGCTCAGCCGACAGGTGAAGGCGCACGGCGACGACATGATTTGCCTCGTCCTCGACGCGCCGTCCGGCAAGGAAGTTTTCGAGTTCAATCTCTTGACCGGCCTCACGCAGGATCAGGTCCGACCCCTGATCTCCCGCCTCGCGAAGGTGCCGGCCTCGACAGTCGACACGATGGCGGCCGAGGACGTGATCGCGCTGGCGGCCCGCCTCAGCCGTTTTTTCAACCGGGCGGCGGCCTGACGGCACGCGTCGATCAGATCATCCGCCACGGGATGCTCTGGGGGCGGTGCTGGCCCTTCAGCATACCGCCCGATCAGATCCGCCCGCGCGACCTCGCCTACATCGAGGCGCGTATGCGGGATTTCGACGATGCGGCGCAGGCTGAGCCGGATGGGCTCGCCGACGACGAATAATCCGAGCGCACGGCGCGCGGTGATCGCCACTCTCGACGACAGGGCAGGCCGTGGCCGACGATAAATTACGCATCGTCGCGCAACTGGACGATCAGGTCTCCGGCCCGCTCAGCAAGGTCGAGAGCGCGCTCAAGCGCACCTCGGACCAGACCAAGGGCGCGGCCGCGTCCATGACCAAGGAGTGGAGCGCCTTCAAGGGCGTCCTGGGTCAGACGAACACCGCCCTGTCGACATTCGCGGCGCCGCTGGCTGCGCTCGGCATCGCCGGGGGCGGCGCGGCGCTGTCGCTCGGCGCGCTGGGCGGGGCGCTGCGCGGCTTCAGCCAGAACACGCAGGCGCTCGACATCCTGAGCCGCCAGACCGGCATAACCACGAAGACGCTTCAGGCCCTGGAGAGCATGGGCGAGCGCGTCGGGATCTCCGGGCAGACAATGCTCGGGGCGGCCGACAACTTCTCCCGGGCAGCGACGAAGCTCAAGCGTGGCTGGGGCGAAGCCATGCAAGAGCTGCCGGCGATGAACCTCGGCTGGCTGCTCAACGATCTCCGCTCGGCCAAGTCGGTCGAGGAGATGATGGACAAGCTGTTTCAGGGCCTGCCCAAGATCAGCAACCTGGAGGCGCGCCGCCGCGTCCTGACGATTTTCTTCGGGACGGAGGACATCGACAAGATCATCCAGCAGTATGGCGATCAGGCCGCAACGAAGCTCCAGGAGATCCGCAAATCCGTCGCCGACATCACGCCCGAGGCGAGGCAGGCGGCGAAAGAATTCGAGGACATGCTCGGCCGCTGGAACACGGCGGTCGAGAAGGCCAAGGTCTGGGCGCTGACTCCGGTCCTGAAGGGCCTCGTAACGCTGTTCGAGGACGTCGAAAAGCACGGACTGAGGGGCAACGAGGGCGAGCAGGCGCTGCGCAATCAGCTCAGCCCGTTCGGCGGTCCTGAGGCGACCCCGCGCGAGAAGCTGGAGGGGCGCCGGGCGCAGGTCCAGAGCCAGCTCGATTTGCTGGAAAAAGGGCCGCGCGGTGCCGACTTCGAGCGCAAGCGCGATCGGATGACCGAGGAACTCGCGCGCGTCGCCGACGAGTTGCGAAAGCTGCGCGAGCAGGGCGCGACCGCCCAGCCGTCGAGCTTTGAGGTGCCGGGCGGCGCCGGCGCCACGATCCAGAAGGCTTCGTTCGGGGGCGGCCCCGCCATCGGCGTGCCCCGCTCGTTCGGGGGAGCCGGGATCTTCGGCGGTCCGGGCGGTGGTTCCGGTGGTGGCTTCGGATATGGCGGTGCCGGTGGGGGAGCGGGAAGAGCCCGCGATGTCCCAGACGCGCCCGCGATCGGCGACAGCCTCGGCGGTCGGTCATCCAGGGGCGGGGGCGCACTGGGCGGCTCGCGCGGCCCGCTGGAACCCGAGATGCCCATCGGTGATCGCGGCATGCTCGACCTGATCGCGAAGGCGGAGGGTACGACGCACCGCGGCTACAACGACAGCTTCGCTCACCAGGTCGGGGGCGACCTAACCGGCAAGACGCTCGGTGAGATCGAGCAGGTCCAGCGCAGCATGCGCGGCTCCTCGGCGATCGGCCGCTACCAGTTCATGCGCGGCACGCTGTTCGGCGGCGGCCACAGGGGCGATCGTGGCCTGACGGGCGAGCTCGGCCTCTCCCGGGATGACAAGTTCACGCCCGAGCTACAGGACCGGCTGGCGAACGCGCTGATCGAGCGCCGCTACAGGGAGGCGAAGCGCGCGCAGGCGAAACAGGGTGGTGACTTCATGCGCCACTTCCGGACCGCGCTGGCGCGCGAGTGGGCGAGCTTCCCAGGTGACTATGGACAGCGCGGCCGCAACGGCGGGATGTATCCCGGGCAGAGCGCCAGTATCGGACGAGACCGCCTCACAGAGGGCGCGCGGCGCTGGCTGGACGAGCGGGAGGGGCGGACGGCGAAGGCAATCCCTCCAGATCCCACGAGGCCGCTCTCGCCCGCTAAGCCGGCCGTCGCCTCGAACGACCCGGATTTCTTCCCGAACGGCGCGCCGCGGGTGCTGAAGCCCAACTCGATGAAGGACGCGCCCGGCCTTACCGCCGATGACGCGGCGCGGCGGCGCGAGGCGTTCAAGAACGGCAGCCGGCGGCCCGATGTGTTGGCGGACCCGAACGACGAGCGCCGCCAGGGCGACAAGCCGTTCTACTCCGAGGAGGACGATCGGCGCGCCGCGCGCGATCTCGGCATCGCGCTCCGGGATCGGCGGCACCGTGCCGAGGCGGAGACTTCGGCGCCGGACCGATGGAAGGACCCACCGCGGAAGTCGGCCCCGCAGAAAGACGCGGGCGCCGACCTGATGCAGCGTTTCTACGCTCGCGGCACTGGCCCGGGCGGGGCGATGCAGATGCCGGGCGCGCAGGCGTCCGGAGGACGGGGCACTCTGCACATTCGACTGGAGGGGGCGAGCCCGGGCACGAAGGTCAGCCACGATATGGACGGCCTGTTCCACGGGGTGACCATGTCACGGCATCGCGCTCCCGAGATGGACAAGCTGTAGGCGATGCCCGATCCGAACCTGATCTGCGAGGTCCGCGCGGCCGGTAAGGCGTACACCAACTGGCTGACGGTCGGCATCACCTACACGTACGCCGACACGAACCCTATCCGGCACTTCACTATGACTTGCGCCGAGCCGTCCGCGGCCGGCGTGATGAAGCTGGTGCCGGGTGATCGGGTCGACGTGACGCTCGCCGGCTTCACGGTAATCCAGGACGGGTTCATCAAGATCCGGCAGGCCGGGTTCGACGCGAACCGGCACGCCGTATCCATCCAGGGGCTCGCCAAGGCCGGGCACATCCAGCAGGCAAGCGCGGATCTCGGACAGCTGACGGGCTATCCATTCTCGGCGATCGCCAACAAGATCGCCGCGAAGTACGGCGTCCGCTTCATCATGAAGAACGCGCCGCCGGGCGCCGACCTGCCGTTTCCGCGCGTTGCTCCGAACCCGGGCGAGACGGACTGGCAGTTCCTGATCGGCCTCGCCCGAGCGCGTGGGATCCGACTGACCTGCGCGGCCAACGGCGACCTGATCGGCGGCGTGCCGGACGGCGGCGATGGCGCGGTGTTGGTCGAGGGGCGGAACATCATCAGTTGCTCGGCCTACATCGAATTTCCATGGGCGGAGCAGGTGATCGGCCGGGCGCAAACCCCGGGATCGGACGGCATGTTCGGGAAGCCGGCTGCGGAGGTGGCGGCCAAGACGTCGCTCAATCCCGGGGCAACCGGTCTGACAGCCACGATCGTCGCGGACAGGCCCCTGTCTCCGGAAGAGAACAAGATCGCGACCGACGCCTATGCGAGCGAAATCCTGCTCGCGACGCTGCGGGTGACGGTGGTCCACCATGGCTGGCTAAAGCCTGGCACGAATGGTCTCTGGGAGTTGGCCGATCGCGTGACCGTCTACTCGCCAATGGCGTTCGGGCGCGTCGACAAGCAGGATTTGCGAGTCTTCACGGTCACGTGCTCTCAATCACCGGAGGGGCAAAGCCTAACAACGGTCGAGCTGGTGAGTGAGGTCGCGTTCCAGCAGCGGTATGCTGATGGACAAGCGCAGAACCCATTCGATCAGGGTGCTTCCAAGGCGGGGATAATCGGCTCTGCGTAAGCTCACTGAAGCGGCATGAACGGCGGCAAACCTTCAGACGCTCGGATGCGGTTCATTCTATCCATCTCGAATTTCGGGCGCGGCGCCACGAAGCCTGTCGAGCGATAGCGATCCAGAAACGACTGACACATCAACTGCATGCCCGCGGCTTTCGCCCCTTCGTCCAGGAATTTGTCATGCTGCACAAGGTATGACTGGAAAGGTCCGTCTGGATCGAATGGATCAGACAAGCCGACCCCTTGCATCATTCGATCGGTGGCGCCGAAATCAATCTTTGCTCCATAACAATTTGCATTGACCCATCTGAGGTCGCTTCCGACCCTCAGCGCTTGTGACAGTGAGGTTTGACTAAGGCCTGCGGTGGATGCCAACCCAACAAGCCCAACGATCGCGGTTCGGAGAAGGGTGCGCACAGGTGTGGCTCCTCAACGGGGCGGGAAGAGCAGGAGCGTAAAGAACGCTTGTTTGCAGTCGGCACTCGACGCGGCCAAGTCTGCGATAGCCTGCCGAGCCGTGTTGCTGTGGTTGGCAACTTCTGTCGGAAGGATCAGGGCGGCAGGATCGTAATCGGCTAGAGTTCGTTGCTCGTATAAGGTGACTAAGCCCCGGCCAAAATCGCGGATGTGCTGATCCCAGCCGCCGGCAGGTTCGTACGGCCTCAGGTTCGACGGGAGGTTTGCCGAGCTTACAGTTCGGCTCCAGCCCGCCAGCCGCTTATGGTCGATCGACCGGTAGACGAGGTTGTAGAGAGGCGAGCCGCGGTTAGGCACGCCTGCGAACTGATCCGCAGCAGCTGTGAGGCCGGCATGGAACACGGCGTAGTAGAGCGTGGAGACTGCTCGGCGCAGATCTGTCGGCCGTGCCTGCGCTTCGCCCGGGAGTGGGATGGCGAGGCGGTCCGCCTGCTCAAGCAGGTGCGCTAAATCGAGCACGCTCCAGCTCCGGCTCGTCTTCAATATGGGCGAAGCTGACGATTGGCGTCCTGTCCTCTCCGATGCCCGGGAGTGCGTCCCGGATGTCCCCGCTGATCGCAATGAGCTGCTTGCCCGTGACCTCTGCGGCGCGCGACTTGGGGAAGACGACGACGATGCGGATTGCATCCTCACCTTCGGAGCCCTGCGTCCGCTGAAACCAAGTTCCAACGGGCATGTCGGGGCCGACGACTTTCCAGACGATGCCTTTGACGACCTTCGCCGACTCGCTGAACGGGCGTTCCATCAGCGCGCTCCTGCGGTTTTGCTAGCTCTCGATATCGGAGGATGGACGGCACGCCCCCGCAGCATTTGAAGAGCGGCGTATGGATCCTCGGAGCTGATCGCGCTCTCCAAATCCAGCAACGTGGGCATCAGTGCCTCACCTAAAGCGCCTCCGTCCTTTAGTTCCGCGGCCCGTGCCGCCGATGTCACGGCAAACAATGCGACCTGCATCGCGGCAGCCGCAGCCTCGCGTGTGCGTTCGGCCAAGTCCTCGTCTTGCTGGAACCGCCGCCGATCGAGCTGTTGCGTCTGCCGCTGGTAAGCAAGTTCTAGCTCGGCGTAACGATCTTGGATTTCGACGAGCAGGTCGTGCTGCTTGAGGAGGGAGCGTCCCTGTTCGGTGCCATCCGAGAGGGAGGCTTCGAGCCGCGACACGATCTCCGCGTTCATGGAGCGGTTGTTAGCTCGCGCGGCGTCAGCGATCCGGTCCCGCATGCCGTTAGGCAGGCGCAGCATGAACTTGTCGGAGTCCCGTCCCGTCGCCTCACTCGCCATGGACGCATGTCACCGTGACTTAATCGCTTGACAGCCATATGGCACCGTGACACCTTCAATTGGCAGTCACGGTGACTGCGGAGCAATAGCATGGAACGAGAGCACCGGGCTACGTTCCGGATGCCCGATGACGTCAGGATGTTTTTGGCTGATCAGGCGAGGCGCAATTGTACCTCGCAAAACGCCGAGTTCATCCGCGCGGTCCGTGAGCGGATGGAGCGCAAAATGAAAACGGCCCCCGAGAGCGCGGGAACGCTCACGAGGGCCTGACCACCCCAAGATCCTGTGGAGATCGAGAATGGCTTGTGGAGACCCTACCACGAGGCGCGCGATCCTGCGCGCCCTCACCACGCTTCCGCTTGTGGGCGGCGGTATTTCCCTCATCGGCATGCCGACCGCGGCGGCTGAGCCTGTTACGCGGGAGCTGCTCGACAGCTACGACGCGTGGCTCTTCTCCGAGCGGCAGTTCTTGAAGTGGGAGCGGTACCGGCGGACGCGAGCCGGCGAGCAGCCGCCCGGCCCGGTTTGCGCTTGGTACAATCCGGCGACCGATCGGATCAGCGATATCGTCCCGGCGGACAACGCAGGACATCGGTGGCACTACACTGACGACCGGCGCCTCATGCCGCAGCCCTCGTCCCGAGCCGCGATCGTGCTGAGCGCGGTCGGCTGCGACTGGAGGCAGTGACATGGCCGCGCCGAAGAAAGAGACCGCCGAGATCACCATCACCCCGCTCCGGCGGGGTGAGACTAGGCTCCGGATCATTGGGCAGACCCCGCTGTTTCAGAACCGCATGGCCAGCAAGGTGAAGCAGATCCTGCTCACCGGCGGCCGGAAGAAATCGAAGAGCGAGAGGGCCGAGATCAAGCATGACCCGCTCGTCGAGTACCGGGACAGCGCGGAGATCCTCAGCGGCGGCCCGACCGCACTTGGCCTTCGGGTCGTGGCGGTGAAGGCCGCAATGGCTACCGCCGCCTTGGAGACGCCCGGTCTGACTAAGACCTCGGCGCAGCGGCTACTGTTCATGCCGGGCGACCTCGTGCCGCTCTACGGTACGCCGCAGCTGCGCATGGACGTTGTCAGATCGGCGGATGTTAATAAGACGCCAGATATCAGGACACGGTGCTTCTTACCGCGATGGGGTGCTGAGATCACGGTACAGTACATCGTACCCCAACTTTCGGCTACATCAGTAGTTTCGCTGCTGTGCAACGCCGGCGTCCTCGTTGGGGTTGGTGATTTTCGACAAGAGAAGGGCAAGGGTGGCTTCGGTTCCTTCCGGGTGCTCGGCGAAGGCGACGACGATCCCGAATGGGACGACCTCGTCGCCAACCACGGGCGCGTAGCACAGGCGGCGGCGCTCGCCGATCCGGAGTATGCCGACACGGACACTGCCGACCTGATGGCCTTCTGGCAGGCGGAGACGCGGCGGAGGGCGGCATGAGTGGCTTCACCAAGGCGATCCGGCAGCGCATCGTCGAGGAGTTCGCCCGGCGCCACGGCGGGTCGTACAACGCGGCGGCCTTCGTCGAGGAGGTCCGCAAAGTCGGCCCCAAGCACCCGGCCTACGGGTGGTTCGAGTGGAACAGCAACCGCGCGGCGCTGCTCTATCAGATCGAGCAGGCCAGGGACTTCGCCCGCGACCTGAGGGTCACCTTCAGCGTGGTGGTCGTCAACAACGGCCGGCGCAGCGTCCAGGTGCGGGAGACCGCTCTGCCGCTGGTGCTCTCGCCGATGGACGGGCGTCAGACCGGCGGCGGCTACGTCCTGACTGACCCGGACGACCCGGCCCACCTCGCCGAGCATCGCCGGCAGGCCGCCACCGCTCTGCGTTCTTGGTGGAGCCGGTACCAGTCCGCCGCCGTTCAGGCAGGCTGCTCGACAGACACCGTTGAGGATATCATCTTGAAGCTGGAAGCTCCGTCCAACGCCACGGACGAAGCGGCCTGAGTTGCGTAGTGCGGAGCCGAATGTCTCCCGTTCGGCTGGCAAGGATCATGGCGTGGAGAGGCAGGCAAGGCGCGGCAAGGCCGGGTGAGGCATGGTCTGGCGACGCAAGGCAGGCATGGCCCGGTGTGGAACGGCATCGCAAGGTCTGGCGCGTCCAGGCAGGCGAGGCCCGGTACGGCGGGACGAGGCGAGGCGTGGCCTGTCAAGGCAGGCACGGCTTGGTCCGGCTCGGCGCGTCATGGCACGGCTAGTCACGGCCTGTCCCGGTGAGGCAGGCAAGGCTTGGTGAGGCCCGACAAGGCGAGGCCGGTCCTGGCAAGGCGGGGTCTGGTACCGCACGGCACCAAAGAAGGGCGCTCCCATCGGGGCGCCCTTCGCTTTTGAGGGGATCCGATGATCGGAAGTGGTCTGGCCGCCGCCGCGCGGGGTGCGATGCTCGCGATCTCGCGCGGCACCCTGACAAAGGCCGACGACTCGAAAAAGCTCCAGGAGACCGAGGTCCGGACCTTCTACGGCGAGCCGTTCACAGGCGTCGAAAACTGGCTCAACTACGGCTTCACGCATGTGCCCCTGCCGCCGGACGCGAAGGGCGCGGCCGAGGTCCTGGTAGCCTTCCTGGATGGCTCGCGATCCCACCCGGTCGTCATAGGCATTGCGGACCGCCGCAATCGGCCGAAGAACCTCAAACCGGGCGAAAGCTCGCACCACGATGATCAAAGGCAACACGTCCACCTGACCCGAGCGGGCGTGAACGTTACGGGCAAGAAAACGACGATCACGGCGGGCGATAAGCCTGCGACCCAATCTTTTGAACTCAACGAACAACTGAAAGGCTTGGCGGCTCGCGTCGCACAGGCCGAGAAGAACCTCCACGGCCTGTTCGACGTGACCTCGAAGCTGCGGGAGATCGCGCAGGCGCAGATCCCCGGTCTCGCCGCGTTGGCCCCGATCCTCAATCAGGATCCCTCCGGCCTGAAGGCCATGGAGGGGGCGATCGAGGCGAAGGCGAAAGCCTACCTGCAGGAGCAAGTTCAGCAGGCGCTGCAGCGGTTCCTCAACCCGAACCTCGCCGGGCTCGCGAGCCTCCTGTCCGGCAAGGTCGAGGGCCTGATCGCGGGACTGGAGCAACAGATCGCCGGCCTGATCGCCAACAACCCGGTCATCGCAGCGGTCGATGATCTGACCGACGAGCTGGCCGCGCTGAATGCCAGCGGCGGTCCGGAGGCGGCGATCGCTGCGAAGGCCGCCGAGCTGACGGATCAGATCCAGCAGCTGACCGGCGCAAACCCGGTGATCGGCCAGATCGCAAACCTGCGGTCGACGCTCCAGCAACTCGCCGACCAGGCCGGGCCGGCACTGAATTTTCTGGAGCCGCAGAAGCGGCTGGTGCAGGGCCAGACGAAGTCGATGCGCTTCGGCGGCCCGGGCTGATCCATTTACGAGGTAGCTATGGCCACCAGGGTCCTGCATCTCGCGTTCGAGGGTGACCTCGAACCGCTCACCAAACTCGTGCGCTCGGCCTCCATCGGCCTCGACGCCGACAAGGCGCCCCCGCCGCCGGAGCGGCTGATCGTCGTCGGCAAGACGCGCTCCTTCCACGGCTGCGTGTCCGCGCAGGTCGCCCCGTCACCCGAGCTGCTGCGCTGGCTCGCCGACGTGGTCGAAGCCAACCCGACCTTCGCATGACCGACATCCGGATTGCGCCGAAGGGCGCCGCCCCAGGCCAGCCCTTCCAGGCCGTAGACCTCGACCTGCTCCTCACCCCAGCCGGCCAGCTCGACACCTCGGACGAGCTCGCCACCGCGGTGACCATCGCGCTGATGACGGACGCGCTCGCCGGCCCGGACGACGAACTGCCGGACAGCAGAGACACCGACCGCCGCGGCTGGTGGGGCGATCTCGACGCCGAGGAGATCTGGGACGGCTGGCCCATCGGCTCGAAGCTGTGGCTCCGGTCCCGGACCACGATCACCGGCACGGCCGCCCGCAAAGGCTCGACCACGGTGCAGATCGAGGACGACATCCGCGAGGCGCTGCAGCCCTTCCTCGACCGGAAGATCGCGACCCGCCTCGACGTCACCGTGGTGCGCGCCGGCATCGAGCGGATCGCGGCCTCCATCGTGATGTACCGGGGCGACGAGCTGCTGCTTGCCCTGGAGTTCGCCGACCTCTGGCGCGGGATCGTCGTCTCCGCGCCGACCGGCTGATCGCCGGACCACCACCGCCACCGCCCGAGCCGTCCCGCTGGAAGCCGCCCACGCGGCGCGCCTGAGGCTGCCCCATGCCGTTCACCCTGCCGGACCTGCCGACCGTCCGGCGGAGCAATCGCGATAACCTGGCGGCCTTCCTGGAGGGCGCCGACGCGAGCGTCCCGAACAGCGCGCTGCGCGTGCTCTCGGATCAGAACGCCGGCGGCGCGTTCCTGAACCTGAAGTACCTCGCCTGGCTCGCCCGGAACTTCCTGCCGGACCTCGCGGAGAAGGGCTGGCTCGACCGCTGGGCGAACATCCTGTTCGGCGGGCGCAAGGCCGCGACCTTCGCCTCCGGCACGATCACCGTGACCGGCACGGCGGGCACGCTCTTGCCGGCCGGCTCGCCGCTCGCGACCTCGGATGGTATCGAGTACCAGACGGCGGCCGACGTCTACCTGTCCGCCACTGCGACGTCCGTGGCGGTCACCTGCCTGACCGCCGGCGCGATCGGCAACCGGGACGCAGGCGCGCTCCTGTCGATCACGGTCGCGGCCTCGAACGTCAACGCGCAGGCCGCCGTCGTCCTGATCGACGGCGGCGCCGACACCGAGGACGACGACGACCTGCGCGCCCGGATCCTCCTGCGGATCCGCAACCCGCCGATGGGCGGGTGCGCCACGGACTACGAGCAGTGGACCCTGTCCCTGCCGGGCGTCTCCCGCGTCTGGGTCGCGCCCATGGAGATGGGCATCGGCACGGTCACCGTGCGCTTCGCCTGCGATCAGCTCCGCGCGGCGAACGACGGCTTGCCGACGCTGGACGACTGCGCGCTGGCCAAGGCCTACCTCGACACGGTCCGACCGGTCACGGTCGCCGACCTGTTCGTGCTCGCCGCGATCCCGCAGGGGATTGCGCCGCGGATCCTGAACCTGTCGAGCGACACGCCGTCGAACCGCTTGGCGATTGAGACCGCGCTGCAGGCGCTGCTGCTCGATAAAGCCGCGCCCGGCCAGACGATATTCGCCTGTTGGATCTCGGAGGCGATCAGTGAGGCACTGCCGAACGCGACCTTCGATCTGACGACGGGGGACTTCGTCATGGCGAACGCCGGCTCGATCGCGTCGCTGCTGCCTCAGTACGGCGGTGGTCTGGCCTTCTCATGAGCGATGCCTTCATACGCCGCGATGGTGGCGACTACGCGCAGGCCTTCGCCAACCTCCTGCCCACCGGGGCGGCGTGGTCACGCGATCCCGCCTCGACGCTGATGCAGTTGATCCGCGGGCAGGCCGAGATTTGGGGCGCGGTGGTCGACCCGCGTGCGGCCGACCTCCTAGAGATCGAGACCGATCCGCGCTTCACCCTGGAGTTGCTCGGTGAGTGGGAGCGGGCCTACGGCCTGCCCGACCCGTGCGTGCCCGTGGTGCAGACCCTGCCCGAGCGCCGTCAGGCGCTCGCGCAGAAGATCGCCATGCAAGGCGGCCAGAGCCGGGCCTTCTTCATCGGGGTCGCGGCTGCGCTCGGCTATGCGATCACGATCACCGAGTACGTGCCGTTCCAGTTCGGGCTCTCGTCGTTCGGGGGCTCGCATGGTCGGTTCAACCCACCGGGCTTCCGGTACTGCTGGACGGTCCGCGTCGGCAACCGCCGCCTGACACGGTTCCAGTTCGGAGCCTCCTCGTTCGGGCGCGACCCCCTCCTCGACACCCGGCGCGCCGAGGACATCGAGTGCATTTTCGGGCGCATCAAGCCCGCGCACACGTTGTTATTTTTTAATTATGGCGCCCCTCAAGTGTCCCAAATCTACAAGCGCTTTAGCTTTGGAGGCTCGGAGTTCGGCAGGGACCCGTTACTTAAAATCTCATCATCGTAAATTGGCGATATGGCGCGGCCGTGCCTCCATCTATGGCCGTTCCATTTGTTGGCCTTCCGTAAGTTGTCGGATTTCCACTTAGCCTCAAGATTGTTGAGCGCAAAGCAGGCAATCAACAACAGCTCGGCGGTCGCAAATTTATCCGGGCTGAATGAGGAGATGGGCCGAACATGATCAACGTGCCAGCATGGATCGCCTTTTCCATAGTTATCCCACGACATGCCGTCCTTAAACGTGTTCTCGATATGCGCGATGAAAATTTCGCGACAGTACCCCAGAATTTCGAACGTCGGTTTACGCTGCTTGCTGCCGTTCAGAGCGTTCCATAGTCGAGTTCGCACAGAAGCGATCAATCGAAGGTGAGGATTATCTTCGCGGTTCCTACGAGCCCACTGCCGTAGATACTCGGGATTGTTTTTGATCCAATTTTGATTGGCAGCCTTCATTTTAGCTGGATATCTCGCTCTCCAGCGGCGGCAGTATACTTTGGTCCTCTCGACGTTCTCGGCACGCCAAGCCTTTGTTGCGTTTTGAGACGCCGGGCTTTTCCGTTGAAGCTCGCGTTTGGCTCGTATGGCTTCAGGATCGCGCGCTCGCCATGCGGCTGACGAAGCGCGATTGCAGGCCTTGCACCAACGGTTGAGGCCATCGGGTGTCGAGGCCTGAATTCCAAAATCAGCGAGCGGCCTATGCTCTCTGCATTTTAGGCAAAGCTTCATGTGTAGGCTTTGTTCATGAGCCGAATGCACGTCTAAGCTTAGATCAGCCGTCGATATCTTCCTAGGCCTCAATTCAGTGGCTACCCGCTCCTGCGCCTGATCGCGTCCTGACGCGACCCATCCTGCTCTGACCCGGCCGCACGCGCGGCCCTCACCCGGCTCACCGGAGGCCTCGCCGTGCGCAAGCACTACCCGCTCAACAGCAACGGCGCCGAGGATGCCGGGCAGCTGCCCTGGACCGACGGCGTGCCTTCGACAGGCGCGCAAGGCTCCTACCCAGGGCACGCCATCGTCACGGATGTCGAGGCCGAGATCCTCGCGGCGGTCGACGCTGCGGGGCTGACGCGCAACGGCGCAGACCTGACGCAAGTGGTCCAGGCGATCAGTCGCGGGGTCTTCCTGGGGACGTTCACCGGCTCGGCCAACGCTCTGGCGGCAACGATCCCGAACTCCGTCGTCCTGCCCGGGCTCCTGCAGGGCATGCGGTTCGCTGGTGTCGTCACCTCAGCCAACACAGGCGGCGTCACCGTTGCTCTGACCGGGTTCAACCCGGCGATCGGCGTCCTCTCGCTCCTACGCCGCGACGGGACGGCGATGCAGGGCGGTGATCTGCCGCTCAACGCCCCCTTCGACTTTCGCTACGACGGCTCCGCCTTCCGTCTCGTCGGCCCGGCGGCCTCCGAGCTGTCCGCGACCAGCACGACCGCGATCACCCAGACCCCGGTCGGCAAGGGCGAGTTCGCCAACAAGGTCGCGGGCTCCTACACCTTCATCGTGCCGTCCGTGGCGGCGGGCGACGACTACGACGTCTATTGGTTGTTCGGGGAGGCCGTCGGCGGCGGCGGCGGAGCGACGGGCGGCAACACCAACGCCGTGACCGCTGGCGCCGGTGGCGGAGCCGGCGGTACGGCGCGCGGGTGGTTTGCCGTCACCCCCGGGCAGGCCATCCCCTACGTGGTCGGCGCCCCTGGCGCAGGCGCGGCCTACCAAGGACAGGGTGGGAACGGCGGCACATCCTCGATCTCGACCCTGATGCAGGCGACCGGCGGCGGGGGTGCCGGCTCGCCGGCCGGCTGTGCCGGCGGCCCGGGTGGCGTCGGGTCCGGAGGCCAGGAGCAGCTCGTGGGCGGCGCCGGCAACGACGGCAACCTCTACACGGCGAACTCCCCCGGCGGCCTCGGCGGCTCGTCGAGCCTGGGCGGCGGCGGACGAACCGCGACCGGCTACGCGGCGAGCGTGTCCGACGGTCAAGCGCCGGGCTCGGGTGGTGGCGGCATCTACGCGACCGGCAGCAATTCGACCGGCGGTCAGGGCGGCAACGGCAAGGCCGGCCAAGTCTCGTTCAAATGGTGAGCACGATGAAGATCTGGGCACATCATCCCGGCGGCACCGTCCGCGAGATCATCGAACTGCCCGACGGTCTCGCCCCGGGCAAAGACATCTTCCTCCCGAGCTTCGCGGCCGATCTCACCGACGTGACCGCGCTGTCCCCGCAGCCGACGGTCGGCTGGACCACTGCGGACAGCGGCAAGACCTTCGCCGCTCCAGCCGTGCCCGCCGTCGACCTCACCGCCTACGCCAAGGCGAAGCGAGACGCGACTGAGGCGGGCGGCATCACGGTGAACGGCGTCGCGATCGCGTCCGACATCGACAGCCAGAACCGGGTCAACAATGCCTACAACGGCATGGTGGTCTCCGGCGTGGCCTCCATTCCGTTCAAGTCGGCCTCAGGGTTCGTGACGCTGACCCTCGACCAGTTGAAGGCGATCGGCACGGCGTTGTTCAACCACACCCAGGCCTGCTTCGCCGCCGAGGACCAGGTGGACGCCGCGCTCGCAGCGAGTCCGCCGACCGTCGCCACGACGGCGCAGGTCGATGCGATCTTCGCCGCGGTGAAATCGGCTTACTGATCCCCGGCCGCCGACCCTCGATTGCGCGGCGCCGTCAGCGGGCGCCGCCGTATCCGCCGCCGGAAGGTTCCCCGCATGACCGCCATCCTACAGCTGCCTCTCCTCCAGGTCGCGTTCGAGACGGCGACCAACGAGGACTGGCGCGATGGCCTCGTCTTCGCCACCGCGGGCGAGGTGGTCGGCTATGCGGCGCCGAGCAACACCGGCAACGGCACGCTCGGCGATCTCGCCACCCAGCCCGGCGCCTACATCGGCGATTACAGCGTCGCCCTGACCGGCCCGACGACGTTTCGGGTCTCGGATCCGGACGGCTACCTGCTCGGGTCCGGCCTGCTCGGCGTCCCCTTCACCCGTTCGGGGCTGAGCTTCACGCTTCTGGCCGGGGCCGCCGCCTTCGTGGCCGGCGACCAACTCATCGCCTCCGTCCTTCCGACGCCGATCGACATCACCGGCTTGAGCTTCCGTATGATGGTCAAGGAGAGCTTGTCCCGGGCCACCATCGACCTCGACGCCTCGACCGCCAATGGCATGCTGGTCAACGGGGGCACCACCGGCGTCCTCGGTCTCGCCGTGCCCCAGTCTTCGATGCTCAAGATGCCGCCCGGCGGGCTCGTCTGCGATATCCTGGCCTCGGGCGACGGCGTCGACCGGCGGTGCGTGACCGGACCGATCAACCACGTCCAGGGCGTCACGCTCCCGGCTCTCTGAGGGCGCTATGACCGAGATGCGCTCGCTCGTGCGTCCGGCTTTGAGGCCGACGCAGGTTCCCATTCAGCAGATCGCCGCCATTCCGGCGCCGCTCGCCGCGCCGGCCCCGGTGCCGATGATCGAACGGCCCGCGCGGATCCAGCCCGGCGGCCTGATCGCCGGGCCGCCGGGCCACGACGGCGCGCCCGGAGCGGCGGGCGCCCCCGGCGCTCAAGGTCCGGCCGGAGCCAAGGGCGATCCGGGGCCGATCGGCCCCCAGGGCCCCCAGGGCCAGCAGGGGCCGCCCGGTGACATCGCCGCCTCGGTCGACGGAGGGTTTTTCTGATGGCCGCCACGATCAAGATCAAACGCCGCACCTCCGGCGTCGCCGGGTCGCCGTCGAGCCTCGCCTCGGGTGAAGTGGCCTACAACGAGGCGTCCGGCGACCTGAACCTGTATTACGGCGCCGGGGACAACGGCTCGGGACAGGCGACCAGCATCTCCGCCATCGCCGGGTTCGGGTCGGCGTTCCAGGCGAAGGTGTCGGCGTTTCGCCTCGACCAGTTCGCGGCCGCGACGGCCCCGATCTCCGGGGTCGATCCGACCCAGCCGGCCCACCTCGCGACCAAGAACTACGTCGACGGCGCGATCCAGGGTCTCAGTCCCAAGGCGAGCGTCCAATACGCGACCGCCGGCGCCGCGCTATCGAGCTACACCGCCTCGAACGGTGTGCTCACCGCGTCCGCCAACGGGGCGCTGACCGTCGACGGAGGCTCGCCGTCGGCCGGTCAGAGCGTGCTGGTCAAGGATGAGGGCAATCAGGCCAACAACGGCATCTACACCGTCACCAACGCCGGCTCGTCCAGCTCGGCCTGGGTGCTGACCCGGCGCGGGGATTTCAACGTCTGGTCGGAGGTGCCGGGCGCCTTCACCTTCGTGGAGCTGGGCTCGGCCAACGCCAACTCGGGTTGGCTCTCATCGTCTGCGCTCAGCGGTTCGATCAATTCGACCGCGATCACCTTCGTGCAGTTCTCATCGGCGGGTGTGCTGACGCCCGGCAACGGCCTGACGAAGGCCGGCAGCGTCATCTCGGTGTTGGCCGATACGGGCATCGCCGTCTCATCGTCGGGCGTGCGGATCTCGGCGAGCTACGCGGGCCAGACCTCGATCACCACCCTCGGCACCGTCACCGCGGGAAGCTGGAACGGCACGGCCATCGCCCCGGGTTACGGTGGCACGGGCCTCACGGCCGCGGTGTCGGGCCTGCTCAAGGGCAACGGCTCGACCTACGCCCCCGCGGTCCCGGGCACGGATTACCTCACCCCGACCTCCCTGATCGACGGAGGGACTTTCTGATGGCGATCACCGCGATCAGCGTCCTGCGCCGCGACCCTGCGCTCGCCAACGCCTCGGGCCTCATCGCCGGCGCTACGGGTCCGAGCGGCGCGCCAGGGGCGCCCGGCATTCAGGGCCAGGCCGGACAGCCGGGGCAGGCCGGCTCCCCAGGGCCCACCGGCCGCGGCGTCAGCAGCGTCACGGTCGACGGCAGCAGCCACCTCATCGTGTCCTACACCGACGGATCGAGTTCGGATGCCGGTCCGGTGACGGTCGCGACCACCGCGGGCGTCGACGGCGGAACATTCTAGCCGGCCCCGGCGCGGCCTCACGGCCCCTCCACCCCCCATAGGTAGCTCCGCTGCGTGAGCGCTCGGCCGTCCTCGGTCGGCGCGCATCCGCGGCGTCTTGCGCGAGATCCCATGCCCAACGCGATCCAGCTCAAGCGATCCAGCACGGCTGGCAACGCGCCCGCCGCCCTCGCCGATGGTGAGGTTGCCGTCCAGCAGGCCGACGGGATCTTGTTCTGGCGGACCGCTGCGGCCACCGTGCGCCAGATGCTCTTCCCGAAGCGCACCGCCGTCTCGGACGCCGCCTATCTGGTCTCGGCCTCCGATACCTACGTGGGTGTGTCCGCGCTGACCCAGGCGCGCGTGCTGACGCTGCCCGCGGCATCCGCCTACCCGGTGGGCCACACGCTCGTCATCGCCGACGAGGCCGGCGCGTGCTCGACGAGCTTGACGGTCACCCTCGCCCCCGCCGGTTCGGATAAGATCAACGGCGCCGCGAGCGTCGTGTTGAGCGTGCCGTGGTTCGCCGTGGTGTTGCGGGTCGATGGCGCCTCCCGCTGGGTCGCGGCCGGACGCGGCATCGCCCTCGCGGCCGACGCCAGCGCCGCGACGGTCATCCCGAGCAACGTCGGCTCCCCCCAGACGCTCGCCTCCGCGGTCGCCGGTGCCGCGCTCGCCGCGCAGATCGACGCCGACGGCCTATCGACGATGGCGCAGGCCAGCCAGTTCAGCATCCGCACGGCGCTGGGCGTCCCCGAGGACCCGGACTTCGTGAAGCGCTACGGCGCCAAGGGCGACGGCAACAAGGACAATTTGGCCGCCTGGAACAACGCGATGGCGGAGCTGGGGGGAACGTCATTCCTCCAGAAGACGCTGCGCGTGCCCTCGGGCGTGTTCGCCGCCTCCAATACTTTGAACTGGACGTTGACCAAGGCGGCGCTGCGCGGATGCGGGCGCAACACGATCTTCCTCGGCGGAAGCGCCACCGCCGACGTCATGGCGATCGCCAACGGGTCGGGTGAAGCCAACCAGATCCTGTTCGAGGATTTCCTGATCGACGCGGCCGTCAAGCAGACGACGAGCGGCGCCGCGACGGCCGGCCCGGCGGGTCTGCGCGCGACCAAACTGACGCGCTCGGCGATCCGCAACGTGATCTTCGCGGGCCAAGACCGCGCCCAGGTGAATAACTTTCTCTACAACGGGCTCGTCATCAATCAGTGCGACCAAGTCTGGTTGCGCGACCCTGAAATCTGCGCTCAGGCCGACGGGCTTCTCGCCTACGGCCCATCGGCGCTCGGCGGCGGCCCGCAGGCGAACCTGTTCGTCCATACGCCCCGCATCCTACTGTGCGGCGCCAATGGCGTTCACATCGCCGGCGGCCTCGGCGGCACGACGATCATCGGTGGCGACGTCGCGAGCAACAACCTCAACCTGCTGGTCGACAACGCCCTCTGCCCCAGCAATTCCAGCCGTGAGATCTATATCCACGGGACGTATTTCGATGCGGCCACGCAAGAGAACATAAAAATCAACGACCCGGGCCTTCAGGTCCTGGTGATGACCGGCGGTTGGGCGTGCAGCTCGGTCAACTCCGTCAACATCAACGTGGCCGCGATGAACGGCTTCTTCGCGTTCTTCGGGATGTGCAAGGGCGCCAAGAGCCACGGCATCCAGATCGGAACGGCCACCATCGGCTACGTCATCGGCGGTGCGATCCAGAATAACGGCGGATATGGCGTCTACACGGCGACCAACATCACGCCGAATTACCCGGCATGCCGGATCGATCCCGGCACGATCATGGGCGGCAATACGTCCGGGAACAGCAATCTGGTTCCTCTTGGGTTCGTGACCTCGCCCGGCGCGGGCGCGATCGCCCTGCAGGCGCAGGGCCCCTCCGGCACGGATCTGTGGATGGATCTGAGCCCGACGGGCGGCAGGTTCGCGCTGAACGGCTCGACTGCGTTCCGCGCGGCCTCCGGGGTGACACAGCCGCCTGGAGGAGCCGCAGCGGCCCCCACCCAGACCGACGGATACCTTCGCATCTATCTGCCCACTCTGGGCGTGGAGGCGCTCGTGCCGGTCATCTTCGCGCGCAACTGACGTGCCCGCCGCGCCCGCCTCAGACCCCGGCGTCCTTGAACGTCTCGACGTAGGCCTGCTCGGCCGCCTTCTCCGCCTCGCTGCCCGTCGGTGCGTTCGGATCCGGCTTCACCGGATCCTGAGCCTCCGGCGGCTTCGGCAACGGGACGTCCAGCCCGTCCAGTTCCTCGACCCGCTCCGTCCCGCTCATTCCGGCCTCCCGTGCGCCGTCCTGGCGCGCTCGGGCGGTCAATGACGGGGCGGGTCGACGCGTTCCGCTTGCGCGCCCGCGCCCACGAGGTCCGGTCCCATGCCCCGCTTCTACGTCTTCCCCGATCAGGCGAGCGCGCAGGCGTGCGTCGCTGGCGTCGATGCGCGTGAGGAGATCTGACGATGGCCCTCCCTACCTCCGTGCCCGAGACCGCCGAGAGTGCGTACCTGCGCGTCGTGGCAATTGCTGCCAGCGCCAAGTCGAACCTCTCAGGCGTCGCCAACCTGCTCGGGCCGAACCCGCCCAGCCCGATCACGATGGACAACCTGATCGGCCTGTATCAGGCGCTCAACGCAAGCCAAGCGGTCGGCCTGTCGATCCAGGGTGTGGGCGGGCTGTCGGACTACGCCAAGGACAAGCTCGGCGCGGACTACGACATCAACGCGCAGTTCATGGCCTCGATCATCGCGTGCAAGACCGTGACGGATTGGCTGCTCGCTAACATGCCCGGTGACGGTAAGGGCGGGTACACCGGCTGGCAGCACAGGGCGGATGGCACGATCGGCGACGTCACGCTCAATCCCGCCACCCTCGCCCCTCTCGCCTCACTGATCACGGCGGCACTCGCCACGTTCGCTTGAGGCGCGGGTAATGGCGACGCGTCCTTGGCTGCCGACCGATCTTGGGTCCGCTCTCGTTGCATGGTGGGACGCGAGTGATCTGCCTGCCGGCAATGTTGCGCAGTGGACGGCCAAGGGCTCATCGGGCCTCATCGCATCGCAGGCGACGTCGTCCGCCCAGCCTACCCTCGTAAGCTCTAGCCGGAATGGGAAACCTGCTGTCGTCTTCTACGGCTCCAGTCAGTTTCTCAGTTTCAGCCCTTCGGTGCTACCGACTGGCGATCTGACTTCAGCGGTCGCCGCATACATGAATGCTGGAGTTGCGGCTACGGACTGGCGTCGCGTTTTCGGCTACGGCACGGGCGACGACAGCAACTCAATCCAATTCATCCGTCGCGGCACAACGACGAAGGTCGGGGAGTTTTCGGTCGGCGACAGTACGGTCGACTGGACAGATGTAGACCGGTTCGTCGAAGTAACGAAGGCCGGCACTGTCGGGACGCTGTACGTCGATACGGTCAACGCAAAAACAGGCACGTTCGCCAGCGCGTTGTCGGGTACGTCGGGCTATATCGGCCGCGGCGTTCAGTATGCGGACAACTGGCCCGGTAGCGTTCAGCAGATCACCATCTTCAATCGGGCGCTGTCCGCGTCCGAGCTACAAACTCTGGAGGGATGGGAGAGCTGGTACGACGGCAAGGCCGGCGCAAACCTCCCCGCCAACCACCCCTACAAGGCCGCCGCCCCGACCGTCACGACGGGAGGGACGGTCTACACCTCCAGCATCGCGCTTGGGGCGAGCCCGGGTCAGTCGACCGCAGCGCTGCTTTCCGGCGTGAGTGCGGCGGCGTTGGCGGTGGCGACCGGAGCTGCGGTGACCGGTGCGGCCTCCTGCGCCGTGCCGGTGCCGTTCGCCGCGGTCGCGGGCCTCGCCGGCGCGCCGAGCGTCACGGCGAGCGCGGCGACTGCGCTCGCTGAGATCGCGGGCCTCACGGGCGCCGGACAGGGCGCGGTCGCGTCCTCCCTGACGCTGGCGGCGCTCGCGGCTCAGACCGCGTCTGGCGGGCTCTCGGCGTCCGCGGCGCTCGCGCTCGCGCAGGCTGCCGGTTTGTCCGGGGCCGGTGCGCTCACTGCGGCTCAGGCCGCCGCGCTCGCGATGGCGCTCGGCACGGTCACGAGCACGGGCGGGGGTACTGCCTACGCCTCCGCCATGGCGCTCGCCGCCTCGGCGGTGGCTGCCACCGCCGGGCAGAGCGTGGCCGCCGGTACGGTGAGCCTCGCAGCCGTCCCCGCAGCATTGAGCACCGCGCAGGCGGTTGCACAGGCGCCGCTGGGGCTCGCCCAGGCGCTGGCCCAGTCGTCCAGCAGCTCGGCAATCCTGGCGGCCGCCGCGGCGCTGGCCGAGGCCGTCGGATCGTCCACGAGCCTGGGCGGCGCGCAGGCTTATGCCGCGGCGGTCACGCTCGCGGGGCAATCGCTCGCCGCAGCGTCGGGGGCGGGTGTGGCCGCGGCCGCTCTCACCCTGCCGGCAGCCGCGGGCCAGTCCGGCGCCGCCTCCGGCCTCTACGCCGGCACGGTCGCCCTGGCGCAGGTCGACGCGCTCGCCACCCAGTCGCAGGCTTTGCTGATCGCCGCCGCGGCGCTCGGCGAGGCCCTGGGCACGGGCGCGGGCACCGGCGGGGCGCAGGCCTACGCGGCGGCGATCACGCTGACCGCGCAGGCGCTGGCCGCCACGGTCGGGGCCGGGCAGGCGGGCGCATCCGCCCCGCTCTCCACCGCGACCGGCTTCTCCGGGGCCGCGGCCGGTCTCTACGCCGGCGCCCTGGCGTTGACGCAGGCCGAGGGTGCGAGCGCGCAGGCGCAGGCCGTGGCGGTCGCCGCGGCGGCGCTTCGCGAGGCGTTCACTGCGGGCTCTGGGGTCGGCGGGCAGTCCTTCGCCGCAGCGGTCGCGCTCGCGGCGTCGGCCCTGCAGGCAGCCGCCGCGCAGAGTGGGCAGGCCGCCCTGGCGGTCCTCGCAGCTTCGGCCGGCGCGCAGGCGTCCGGCTCGCTCGGCGCGAACGCGGCGGTCGCTCTGGCCGGGGCGGCGGGCCACAGCGCCGATGCGGTCATGAATGCCGTGGCCGGGACCACCTTCCAGGCCCAGACCCGGGTGCTGGCGAACGGCGGCCTGATCGTTACGGGCACGCTGAACCTGCCCGTGGATCCGGCCTTCGCGGCCGCAGCGACGAGCGTCTCCGGGCCGAGCCTCGCCTTCACGGCGCACCTCGACCAAGCCGCGGCGGCCACGATCAGCGGCGCGGCCGCGGCACAACTCGCGGCGCAGGCCGCGCTCACCGCCGCCTTCCAGGTCGGCGACCCCTACGCGGGCGCCCCGCAGCTCCGGGGCGTCCGGACCGTCACCCTCACCCTCCAAGGCCGGCGCATGGGGACGCGCACCCTCGCCGGCACGATGCGGCTCACGTTCGGGCCGCGGGCTTCCTAGCGCTCTCAAGGACACGAACATGCAGGGACGTTTGGGCGCCGGCCTCGCGGCCGTGGGCGGAGCGATCGCGCGCGCACTGCTCGGCGGCGCGGTGATGCCGCGCACCTTCCACACCCTCCAGTGCATCGGCCCGGACGGGCAGGTGAAGTGGGAGGAGACGATCGAGAACCTGACCGTCAACACCGGTCTGGCCGACATGCTCTCCAAGTACTGGAAGGGCTCGGCCTATACCGCCGGCTTCTACGTCGGCCTGAAGGGCTCGGGCACGATCGCGGCCGCCGACACCATGGCGAGCCACGCCGGCTGGACCGAGGTTCAGGGCTACAGCCAGGCCGCTCGCCCCGCACTCACCTTCGGCGCGGTGTCGGGCACGACCACGGCTTCGGTCGACAATTCCGCAGCGCCCGCCGCCTTCGGCATCAATGCGACTGTGACGGTGGCCGGTGCCTTCATCACCACCGACAGCACCAAGGGCGGAACCGCAGGCACGCTGATCGGCGCCTCCGACTTCGCGACACCGCGCTCGATGCAGAACCTCGACACGCTCAACGTCACGACGTCGATGAGCAACACGAGCGGCTGACCGCGCCCGCCTGCCGCCCTCGTCCGCCCCCGTAAACCTTGATCGGAGACGCGCGCCATGAAGGCCGTCCGCTTCACCATGACCGTCGAGCATCGCTTCATCCACGACAAGGACGAAGCGGTCACTCCGCACAACGATGTGGCCACGACCTCCGCGCGCGAAGTCGCTCGCGCCGAGATCCCCGAGACCGACCTCGTCGGTGCGGTGTGGAAGGTGCCTGAGGGCGCCGAGATGAGCGTGCCGGACAAGTGCGCCGCCAAGCTGATCGCGCTGGGCTATGCCGAGCTGCTGGCCGACGCGCCCGTCGCTCCCGCCGCGGCGGCCTGACCATGGCGACCGCCGTCCCGACGAACGGACCGGCGCTCGACCAGCGGATCGTCGTCCTCCAGGACGCGCCGGCGATCTACACCGTGCCGATCGCCGACCCGGACGGCACGCGGCCCGACCTGACGGGCGCGACCGCGGCCTGGTGGGTCGGACCAATGCCCGCCGGTCGACCGCTCGGCCCGCAGTTCGGGATCGCCGACGTCCTGGGCGCCTTCACCAAGGCACTTGACGTCGTGCCCGACCCAGCGACGCCCGGCGCGTTCATGGCCGTGCTGCCGATCGACCCGCAGGACCTCGCCGGCTTCCCGCCGACCGGGCTCTATCAGCACGAGATCTGGGTCACTGAGGTCGGCAAGCCGGCCTCGCCGGTGACCTTCGGGCCTCTCGTGATCCGCGGCACGGTCAAGGGCCAGGCTGCCTAACGGCTCGACGACGCTCAGCCAGTCTGGGTGTAGGCCCACTCGATGCCGCAGCCGACCTCGTACAGGGCGCCGATTGCTACGGCGCCCAGCATCGCGACGTTCGTGACCGCGCCCACGGCGATCATGCCGATCGCGATCCGGCCGCTCTGCGCCTGCCACTGACAAACCACGCACGCCAACATCGTCGCCTCCGGTCACGTCCACCGGAACGCGCCGAACGCTGATCGGATCGTTGCGCCACCGCGGTCGTCCCCGCTTTCCACTTCTCTCGTGTCGGAGCCCACCATGACCTGCTTGCGCTGTGCCAGGCTCGGGGCGTCCGGCCTCGCGCCGTTCCAAAGGCCGCTCGAACCTGCCAGCGCGCCCCCCGGCTTCGGCCAGATCGCCCGCTCGCTTCAGGTCGTCGTCTCCGCATGACAGTTCAACGCGTCAGCGGTCCGCCAACGGTTGATTGTTCAGTTCGCAGCCCACGCAGACGTAGGACTTCCACGGTTTCTCGACATAGCGGGATATCTCGCGGAGACGCGGCTTCTCCCCCGTGTGCGGCCTTATGCGAAGCATCGGCAGTTTGGTGGGGCCTGTGCTCTTCGGTGCATTCTGATCGGGTTCAATGTGAGCGAACAGCGCCGCATTCTCTTCCGCAGCCACCGCGACGCTGCTTACCGCGAGCAGGAGCGTCGCGTAGCCAGTTGTTGCCGCCACTACTGTCCGAATGAACATCTGCCATCTCTTTTTGAGCGGATGCTTTGGTGTAAACCGCTTACGAACAAGGGTCGATGTTGCCGACTACGCGGACAAGGTTAGGCGTGAGACGATCCGGGCACACAAATACAGTTCTCGCCGTCGACCAAGCCTAATCTATAGCGACAGGACCCTAGTGCCGAAGAAACGACAAGGTCGTATGCATCGCGGCCGGGCATCTGTCGACGATGAGGTGACCTCTACCGCCCGTCTCACAACACCGGACATTTAACTTCCGCGAATTCGGAGATAGACCATGCTCCTGCAGCGCCTCGCGCTGCGGGCGGCCTGCGCATGCGCGCTGCTGCTCGCCCCCGCCTCCGCCCAGGCCCGGGAAGGGATCGCCTCGACCTATGGTCGGGAGATCTTCCGCATCAACCCGGGCGGCCGGACGGCCAACGGCGAGCTGTTCAAGCCTATGGGCCGCACGGCGGCGATCTGGGACGTCCCGTTCAACACCCGTCTGCGAGTGACGCATCTGGCCACCGGCCGGAGCATCGTGGTTCGGGTGAACGATCGCGGCCCGCATCGGCGGCTCGGCCGGCTGATTGACCTGTCGACGGGGTCGTGCCGGGCGCTCGGCGCCTGCGGCCTCGCCCGGGTGCGCGTCGAGGTCGTGTCGTCCGGCCACCGTGTGGCGGACGCGGATTGATGCGGCGTCAGCTCCTGGCGGCGATCGTCGCCATTGTCTGCCTCCCGCCGGCGGCCGGACCCTGCGCAGCGCGCGATCGGCCGCATCTCCCGCCCCGGCCGAGCGCGGCGAGCCTGCTGGCGGCGGCACCGATCGCGCCAAACGGCACGCTCATCCGCGATGGCGAGCGCCTGCGCACGCTGGAGCTCGATGAGCTCGCGCCGCTGCGCCTGCGCCTCTCGATCCCCTTCTAAACCCTGGTGGCCGCCATGACCGACTGGAAGCGGATCCTCCCCGCCGTCGCGCCGCATGCGCGGGCCGACATCGTGGCGGCGTTCGTCGCAGCCGACGACCGGATCGCGGCGGCCGAGATCACCACGCCGCTGCGCATCGCCCACTTCGTCGCTCAGATCGCCACGGAGTCCGGCGGGATGACCCGCCTGGAGGAAAGCCTGTTCTACACGGCCGAGCGGCTGTGCCAGGTCTGGCCGAAGCGGTTCCCGACGCTGGCCTCGGCCAAGCCGTACGCGGGCAATCCGAAGGCGCTGGCCGAGAAGGTCTACGGCGGCCGGATGGGCAATGTGCAGCCGGGCGACGGCTGGCGCTACCGCGGCGGCGGCCTGCTGCAGAACACCGGCCGGGCGAACTATCGCGCGGCCGGCTTCGAGGCGGATCCCGACCGCCTGCGCACGCCGGCTGGCGCGATCTCAGCCGCGCTGACCTTCTGGACCGACAACGATTGCAACGCGCTGGCCGACGCGGATGACATCGAGGCCCTGCGCCGGCGCGTGAACGGCGGCGCGATCGGGCTCTCCGAGTGCAAGGCCTACCTCGCCAAGGCGAAGGCCGCGCTTCGGGTGATCCCGGCCCAGGCGAAGCTGAAGGCGCTGCGCTACCCCGTCGGCAAGGTCGACGGCGATCACGGCGACCGCACCACCGGCGCCGTGCAGCTGCTGCAGAAGAAGGCGGGGCTCCCCGTCACGGGCGAGCTCGACGACGACACGCTCGCCGCCCTCGACACCGCCGAACCGCTGGCGGTGCCGGCCAAGGATGCGAACCTCGCCCAGAGCCGGACGGTCCAGGGTGGCGCGATCGCGGCGGGCGGCGCCTCGTTCGTCACGGTCAGCGACATCGTCGGCCTCAAGGATCAGATCGACGACGCCAACGGGCACATCCAGGCCGGGACCGTCTTCGGCGTGGTGGTCGGCGTCCTGATCATCGCCGGCGCCCTCTACGGCCTCTACGCGCGCTGGGATGATGCCGGCCGGCCCATGCCGGACGCCCTGGCGCGCCGCTTCCCCCGTCTCACCGGAGCGCGCGCCTGATGTTCGACTTCTCCTGGACCGGCATCCTCATGGCGTTTGCGCCATTGCTCTGGGCCGCGATCTCCCCGGTGACGCTGAAGATCCTCGGCGCCGCCTTCGCCATCCTGGTGATCGGGCGGATCGTCCTGCCCGCACGCCTGCGCATCGTCGCCCTCACGGCCGCCGCCGGCGTCGCGGCCTTCGCCTTCTGCTGGCAGGTCGCGGTGACCGACGGCGCCCGCCGCATGCTCGTGCGCGACCACGCCGTGGCGATCCGGGCCGAGCGCGAGCGGGCCGACCTCGCCGAGGCGCTAACCCGCGATCTCGCCGAACAGGCCACCCGGGACCTCGCGACCGAGCAGGCCGACCACGCCAAACTGAAGGACCTCACCGATGCGCTCGCCCGTGATCCGCGCCGCGATGGCGCTTGCGTTCCTCACGACCTGGCTCGGCGGCTGCGCCAGCTTTAGGGACGAGCCCCCCGCGATCGATCCGGCGGCACCGACCGAGATCCGGGTGACGCTGCCGGCGCCGCCCGAGGGCATCAAGGCCTGTGTCCGTGCGAGCTTCCCCGATATTCCGGATCGATCCCTGACCCGGGGCGACGTCGTTCGCATCATCGGCCGGGCCAAGGTGCTGGATCGCGAGAAGGCCCGGTGCAGCGATCGGGCGCTGGCCTGGATCGCGGCTGTTCGGCGCGACTTCGCCAAGCCCTGATCCACCGCCCAAGCCCGTGAAAATTTCACGGGCTTCCCGGCCGGCCACCGGGCCCGCTTGCCTCTCATCCACCGAACACAAGCCGGCTTGTCTCTCACGAGAGGCCGGTTCGCTTAACGCAACGCGCGACCGGAACGGCCGGCGCGCCCCTCTCAGGCCTTGGGGGCCCACCATGCCCGATACCGGATCGGACGGCCGGAGCTCCTCGATGGAGGTCGCGTTCGCGCGCTTCGAGGGCTCGGTCAGCACCGAGATCAAGAACCTCGCCCACGACGTGAAGAACCTCGTGGCTTCGCTCGCCGCGTACGCCACTACGCGCGACCTCGCGGCGGCCGAGAGCCGGATCGAGAAGTTGGAGAAGGGCCAGACCTGGCTCATCCGCACGATCGCGGGGGCGCTCATCACCGCCTCGGTCTCCGGCGTCGGCGGCCTCGTATGGTGGATCGCCAAGGCGGCCCACCCATGAGCGGCGCCGAGTTCCGAACCTACAAGGTCGCCCTAGCCGCGTGCGCCTTCGCGTGGGCACTGCTGCTCGCCTTCCTTGCGGGGCCTCTCGTTGTGGCCACCGCGTTCCCGGTGCGCGTCGACCTGCGCGCTGATCACATCGAGCGTACCCGCGAACGCCTGTGCTGGGACGCGTCCGGGATCAAGGTCCGCGAGGGCTCGTCCGACGATCTCGACGTCTTCCTCTACGCGGGCGGGATCGCCGGACGCATGGTCGTGGCGGTCTACGGCGAGGCGGACGGCATCCCGTGGCGCAGGGTCGGCGCGAGCATGATCGGGCCATTCCGCAAGCGCTACTGCGTGGACCTCGACACTATCCCGGCCTCCGCACCAGTGCGGCTGGAGATGACTGTCTACTACCACGAAGCCTTCGGCTTGCTGCGCGTGCCGCAGCGCATGCCCGACGTGAGCGCACCCGGCCTATAGCCGCCGCTTCACCCTCTGCTTCACACTGCCCCTGGCGCCCTCGGCTTTGGCCGGGGGCGCTTTTTGCGTTTCTACGACTGGAACCGCCGTGCGGCAGGTGCGTCTACCCAACATCCCAAGTGCAAGACCCATCTCAGCCCCGGCAGCCACGCGCTGACCGGGGCTTTTCTTTGCCCAGCGATGCCCGTAAACCGAACTCGGTCATGGACTCCCCCGAGCTCACGACCCAACCTTCAGCCCCGCCGGCTCAGCCGCGCGGGGCTTTTTCGTGCACGCGTCATCGAAAACTGGCTCGACGATCATAATGAGCGTATCGCTATCAGCCTATGACATTTAGTACCTAGATTTTGCAATCGTCGTTGCAATCGTTACCGACTTCAGACTACTGAGGAAATTCATGACATGAATTGGATCCTTTGAGTAAGGAAGCGTTATGTCTGAATGCTGCTTTTGCTATACAACCGACAAGTATTATTTTCTGCCTACTTTACTTAGTGCGGTTCAGGCTCGCAAGAACATTTCCAGTGGCAAAGCAGATGTGCTGATTATTGGATTCGATTTCCACAGCAATGAAAAAAGCATTCTGCAGCAAATAGCGGCCCAATACGATGTGATGGTCCAGTTTCTCGAAAAAGGTGAAATCAATAATCTGCCAATTTTTATGGCTAGACATTTTCTTGATGCAATACTCGATAGACGCTATACGAACGTCATTCACATAGACGGCGACACTCAGATCTATGCTAACGTAGATCCTTTGATTGAGGCGCCTCTACCTTCGGGCAGGATCTTTGCTGCACCTGATCCAATGGCGCTTCTTTACGGAGAGTCGGATAGATTATCGAGAAAGACGACAGCGTATCTTCAGTCGATCGGATTGAACGCGACGTCTGCCGCACGCTATGTGAATTCTGGGATATTCCGTGTCGCAAGATCTGATCTCAAAACTCTTGATCACGAAATTCAAAAATTATGCGCCAAGAATTTAGCGCATTATACATTTACCGAGCAGGATGCAATGAATATCGCATTCGGGGATCAAATAAATTTGATATCTATGAAATGGAATTACCCCGCATTTTTTGCAAATTTTAAATATAGCGCCCTAAAAGGCGAACATATCAAACATTTCATGTCGAATCCGAGGCCCTGGCACGGGCCCTTTATGCCTTGGGGTAAGGCTGGCTACGGTCCTTATGTTGATATGATCAGTGCCCATCCTCAGCTAAGGAATTTTTATCGACCAATGCCGAAGCGAACGGTCTTGCGCTATACTGCGCAGCAGTATGTAAAAAAATTTATTGAGTTTAGAGTTTGGCAAACGCAAGAAATAGCCAATAAAATTGGCGAATTCGAAAAGTATGCTGCTGTTTAGCATAATTTCTTGGGCATCAAGGATTGGGCAGCCCGCGACGAAGTATGGCCGAGCCGGGTTGCGTATCGGCTCGGCTTACACGCTGGTGAGATCGGACGCTCCCCCGCCTTGTAAGAGGACGGCGACAAGGTTGAGCCTCAGTTGTCGCCAAGCGTCGTCGAGGAAGGTCCATACCGCTTCTCGAGTTCGGCACAGCCAGCGTCAGTGATTTGGTACTCGACGCCGTCAAAGGCTGGATCCAATCGGCCAGTGGTCGCGACCAGTCCGAGTTTCTCCATCCGTCGCATGTAGACTGAGGCTCGGTAGAAGCGCGGCCCCAGCGCTGAGAGGGTTTGCAGGCGGGCGAGGCTGCCGGGGGCGAGCTTGTGCATCGTCCACTAGTGTACCAACGGCTGGCTGCGACGCCAGGAGGCACGGCGCTCCCCCGCCCCGTGAGCAGATCGGGGCGGGGCCGAGCGGGTGTGCCGACCTTTCGCCCCCTTACACGGCTGCTATGGAAGTCCGGGTAAGTTGATCCGGATTATCAGGAAACCCGAACAGCTTAGCAATCATTCCCAACGAAAATCCAAACGTTTCCTCGACACCCTGGTCAGGCAAGCCTCGACGCTTTGCGAACAGGCGCCAACATTTGAGGAGCCATTGAGGCATTTCCATCCCGATCTCTCGGTCTAACGGCTCAACCTTATTCCACTTATTGGAACTGATCTGCTTCCTAAACAAAACATATTGATAATCATCAATAATTCCGAGTTGCTTTGCCCAGTGGGCGATTGCTTGCATAGACATGCGCCAGCGAAGTTTTAGACCCTTCAGATGACTTAGTCGCGTCGAAAAGAACTCACGCATCATAGATGCGCGAGGGAAGAGAAACGCCGCCGCAAATGTATGGGCTTCAGCTTCGATGCGCTCACGTACCCCTTTTTCCTCAAGATCCTCCTGAGCGATGTCTCGATGCAAAAGTAGGTGTGCCAATTCGTGCGCAGCATCGAAGCGTGAACGGGAGCAAGATTGCTTGTCAGATCCCAAAAGGATGTACGGACGCCGCTCTATCCAACAAGAGAATGCATCAACGTCTGTAGACTCTAGATCCATACGGGTGACAATGATGCCGTGCGTTTCGAAGAGAGCTATGACGTTCGCAATAGGCCCATCGCTGAGGCCCCAATGCTTCCTAAGTGTTGTGGCCGCCGCTTCCAGCTCCTCCTGGGAGTAGCGCCCTTCACACTTAGGTGGAGCAATCTCTGGTAAATTGTAAGCCGGAAGCTTGATTTCAGATCCGACAAGATTGACTAATTCCCAAAGCCACTTAACTTTAACATCAAGCGCATAATTTAGCTTATTGGACCTTACGCCGACGCTTCGAAAATATCTCGTTCCCTGGTGTCTTTCGATCGAAGGGCTTGGCCTCAAGAAAAAGGGGACTGGCTGTTCCAGTGCATCGGCCAGCCGTATAATCACGGACATATCCGGCCGGCGCTCCCCGGTTTCATAGTGGCCAATAGCTTGTCCGCTCATGTCAATTGCGCGCGCCAATTCCGCTCGCGACATCTGCTTCGCAAGGCGCGCCTCAGCCAGCCGGCTCGGCGAAAATCCTGCGCTACGGTCGGGGAATGAAAGAACTTTACTCATTGTCGCGGAAATGACGCTCGATACTCTCAAGGATTTCAGGATCGGGAGACTCAGTAGGACCTTCGGGCGGCGTCAATGTGCCTATCGCAATGTGCGGCAAGCGCATCAAATTCTGTGTGCGAAATATGTGACTATTTCGCTCCGGGTCTGGGTAGGCGATATGTGCGAAATTGAGATTTTGATAGCCGTGAAGGATGTGAAGCGACCTTCTCTCTCCGTCTTGCTTCGCTTGTTCAATTTTCTTAAGACGCTCGCTTTCATCATCTTGGAAAAGAAGGGCTTGGTTTGACTCCTCGAAATTCATTCGGAACACAGCTTTACGGGGCTTCTTAGCCGGATCCTCGACTTGGTTCGCCGTTATCAATGCGCGTTTGGTCCGTATAACAAAATGCTTGCCCGTCGGTCGTGCATACTGTTCCCAGTCGCCATCAAACGGTAAATCTCCTGTCCTTACCAACCGTTCCAATTCGAACGACGCTGCAAGCATGATAAGATCGCCTCGCTGATACATGCCTCCAGGAGTGGAGAGATAGGGGTTGTGATCAATTGTTCGATCAGCGGTGGCATATGCCCGCCGGAGGGCCGACGGAATGAGAGGCCACACTGTTTGAGGGAACTCTTCTTCGATGAAGAGCTCTGCGGGATTTGAGGCTGACATGAGCTGCCTGTAGTAAATCGCAATTTGCTACAGAAGCCGATATTCCAAGCAAAATGTCAACAGCGGTGATGTCAGCCCCTCTGTAGGCTCTCCGCGAAATCGTCTGGGATCTCGCCCCACTGGCCGAGGATCGTGACGCCTTCCAGCTCGCCCGTCTCGTCGTCGGCCACGACCTTCAGCGCCGCCGCGCCGGGCATCCGCTTGGCCAGGTTCTCGGCCTTCTTCAGCGCACCGCTCTCCGTCGGCGCTGGCTCCTGGCGTGCCGGCCTCAATCGCTTCCGGTGCAGCTCGAATGGCTGCACCACGAACGCCGTCTTCAACGTCATCGCTGTCCCCCACTCTCCACAGTTTGAACCGTGTTCTCCATCGCCCGGATCGGCGGCCTAACAGCCTTCACCCGCTGGCGATTTCGGCCCGAGTTCACATCCGTCCACCGACACCGCAGAAACCTTTCGGCGATGGATTGAACCGCCGCTCCGGCTGATGTTTGTTCTGTTTCCGTTCTAGCACAGCGGGGCGCTGCGTGCATCTTAACCGGATCGACGAACTGCTGATCCACAGTCCCGACGCCGTCCGCGTGCCCCTGATTGGCCAAGCGCTCTGCGCCGGATTCCCGTCCCCTGCCGACGACTTCCTGGAGGGGGCCCTCGAACTGCCGCGCTGGCTCGTGCCGAACCCGCCGGCGACGTTCCTGTGGCGCATCTCCGGCACGTCGATGGAGGGCGCCGGCATCCACGACCGCGACCTCGCCTGCGTCGACCGCAGCCTCAAACCCGCCCATGGCAGCATCGTCGTGGCGGCGATCGACGGCCAGATGTCGTGCAAGCGCCTCGTGATCGCGGGCAACGTCGCGCGGCTGGCCTTCTGCAACCCGGATCTGCCGGCCTTCGCGGTCGAGGAACTCGGCGAGGGCGTGATCTGGGGCGTGGTGCGCTTCTCGATCCGCTGGCACGTCGCCCGCGGGCAGATGTCGTGAGCACGCAAGAGGCCCGCCGGCGCGACCGGATCGGCGGCGGCCGCGCCGTGGCGCTGATCGACGGCAACAGCTTCTACTGCTCGTGCGAGCGCGTGTTCGACCCGAAGCTCGCCCGGGTGCCGGTGATCGTGCTCTCGAACAACGACGGCTGCGCCATCGCCCGGACAGCCGAGGCCAAGGCGCTCGGCATCCGGATGGGCGACCCGTACTTCAAGATCCGCGCGATGTGCCGCGCCCAGGGCGTGCGCGTGTTCTCGTCGAACTATACGCTCTACGGCGACATGTCGGGCCGCACCAACGCGGTCTACCGGCAGTTCGCGCCCCAGGTGGAGATCTACTCCATCGACGAAAGCTTTTTGAACCTCACCGACGTGGCGCCGGCGCTCCGGGTCGAACTCGCCCGGGACCTGCGCGCCACCGTGCTGGCCTGGACCGGCATCCCGACCTGCGTCGGCATCGGCCCGACCAAGACGCTGGCCAAGCTCGCCAACCACATCGCCAAGACGGTGCCGGTGCTGGACGGCGTGTGCGACCTGACCGACCCGGAGGCCTACGCGCACTGGCTGTGCCGGATCGCGGCGGCCGAGGTCTGGGGCATCGGCCGGGCCTCGCTGGCGAAGCTGGAGGCGATGGGCGTCGAGAGCGTGGCGGACCTGCGCGACCTCGACCCGCGGCCGGTGCGCAAGGGGCTGACCGTGGTGGGCGAGCGGATCATCCACGAGCTGCGCGGGCTCGCCTGCCTGCCGCTGGAGCTGGTGCCGGCCCGGCGCAAGGGCTGCGCGGTGACCCGCTCGTTCTCCGGCCGGATCGAGGACCGCGCCACCCTGGAGGAGGCGGTGGCCGCCCACGCGACGCGGCTCGGCGAGAAGCTGCGGCGGGAGGGGCTGGGCACCGACCACGTGACGGTCTTCTACCACACCAGCGAGCACGACCGGGACGCGCCGATGCGCTCGGTCACGACGACGGTGAGCCTGCCCGAGCACAGCTCGGACACGCTGGCGCTGATCAAGGCGGCGCGGCACGGGGTGGCGAAGACCTGGCGCGAGCCGGGGGAGCGGCCATGGCGGTACTCGAAGGCGGGCATCGTCACGAACGACCTCGTGCCGCTGTCGCACAGCCCGCGGGCGCTGATCGGCGCATTGGACCGGGCGCGATCCGGGCCGCTGATGGCGGCGATGGACGCGTGCAACGCCCGCTGGGGCCGGGGCGCGGTGGTGCCGGCGTGGGCGGGGCTGGTGACCCGGCGGGACTGGGCCACGAAGTTCGAGATGTGCACGCCGCGCTACACCACCCAGGTGGAGGAGCTGCCAGTGGCCTATGTCTGAGAAGCCTCGGCGGCCGCGACGCGCCAACGTGGCACCTGCGGGGTACCTACCCTGATGGCCAATCCATCAGCCTCCAGGCGATCGAGTGCGCGGGATGCGTGAAGGGTTCGCTCCCGACCGGGCAGACCGGCGCGCTCGACGATCTCGGTGGCGGTCGCAGGCTCCGGCGTGAGCGCGCCGAGCACGCGCAGGCGGATGTCCTTACGCGGTCTGGCTCCGCCAGGCGCACGGGCTTTGGGCTGAGTGTACATAGCTATGCCGACGCGATCAGCATCCAGTTGCGCGCCTCAGCCAGTCGATCCACGTCGTCGGCCTCTGGCATGTCGGCGATGACGCGCTCGACGATCTGGCGGAGCGCGGTATCGTCCAGGCCGAGCCCCTGCGCGTAGCCGTGCAGGCGCTGCGTTAGCCGAGCGACCACGATGTCGTGCTTCGCGTGCGGTTCCTCGCTCATTCCTGAACCGGGAAGTCCATGACGACCGCGATCTTCACCATCGTGCGGCGCAGGCCCGGCTTCGTCGCCTCGTCGGCCAGGAGCTTCTTGGCCTGCGGGCGCATCTCGATCGCCTTGGCGACGTCGATGGTGTGCCCGGACTTGAAGGCGATAGGCTTGGCGTTTTCGTCCGCGAGATAGGCCGCGGTGGCCGCCTCGATCTCGTCGTCCGACACGTCAGACTTGCGGTGCAGGTCGCCGACGCTGGGCATCTCTTTGGCCATGGCTACGAGCTAGCGCAGGGGCGCCGTTTCGTCCACTAACCCGCGGGAGACCCAGGAACGAAGCATAACGGAAACAACGACTTACTGTTGCGGGGTCGTTAACAGACCTTTTAAACCAACGCCATCAACACAATACGGTGTGAAATGAAGCGCACTGCCGCCGTATCGGCTGTGGAAGAACGGACTTCCCCGGGCCCGTCGCCACGTCTCGACGCGTCGAATCCGGACTAAGGCGCGTCTACCGCAGCGGCATCGATCCTGGGTTTAACGCAGCGTTAACCATGCGCGCGGCAGTTTTTGCCGAGCGCGCTCGTTCCGGCGCGGCGATGCCCGACCGGAGGCGACCATGGCCCTCACCGATCTGCCCGTGCTCGGCATGCTGCGCACCCGGATGCAATGGGCCCAGGCGCGCCAGGGACTGATCTCGGAGAACGTGGCCAACGCCGACATGCCGGGGTTCAAGCCCCGCGACCTCGTCGAGCCGCGCTTCGATCGGGCGACCGGCGCCCTGGCTTCCGGCTCGACCAGCCTCGCCCTGACGAGTCCGGCCCATCTGGCGCCCGCGGGGCAGGGCGGCGGGGCCGAAGCCAAGCGCGCCAAGGGTTTCGAGATCCGCCCGAGCGGCAACGGGGTCAATCTCGAAGACGAGATGATGAAGGCCGGCGACAACCAGTCGGACTATCAGCTCGCCGCCTCGCTCTACCAGCACAGCCTGACCACCCTGAAGATCGCCATCGGCAAGAGCTGACGTCGGCCGACCGGACGTGGCGAGAGGAGGGCGTTGAGCCATGGAATTCAGCAAGTCGATGGCGGTGGCGGCGGCCGGCCTCAAGGCCCAGTCGGGCCGGATGCGGATCATCGCCGAGAACATCGCCAATGCCGATTCCGCGCCGCCTTCGGTTGGGGCGGAGCCCTATCGCCGCAAGATTCCGAGCTTCACCAGCCACCTCGATGACGAGACCGGCGCCCGGCTCGTGGAAGCGGGCCGCGTCCGGCGCGACCCGTCCGCCTTCCGGACCAAGTTCGAGCCCGGCAACCCCGCTGCCAACGCACGGGGCGAGGTGCAGATGCCCAACGTCAACGCGCTAGTCGAAAACATGGACCTGCGCGAGGCCCAGCGCTCCTACGAGGCGAACCTCAACATGATCACCGCCACGCGCAAGATGCTGTCCCAGACACTCGGCATCCTGAAGTGATCGGTCAGGAGCGATAGCGATGGCTTCGAGCAACTTCGCGGCGGGCGCCTACGCCGCCGTCCAGGGCATCGCCTCCGGCCGGCCCGTCCCCAAGGTGCAGTCGACGGCCGAGACCGGCACCGACTTCATGCAGTTCCTCGGCAAGACGCTGGAGAACGTCGGCGATGCCGGGCGCCGGGCCGATGCCCAGGCGGTCTCGGCCGCATCCGGCAAGGCCAACGTCGTGGACGTGGTCACCGCGGTCGCCGAGAGCGAGACCGCCCTCCAGACCATGGTCGCCGTGCGCGACCGCATGATCTCCGCCTACGAGGAGATCATGCGGATGCAGATCTGACCGGGGATCCCAAAGGGCTCCGCCCTTTGGCAGGGTATCGGGGCGGAGCCCTGATATCGGGCTTCGCCCGACGATCGGGCAGAGCCCGACCGCAGGGCTCCGCCCTGCACCCGCAAAAGGTCGACGACCTTTCGAAACTATGACCTGTTTTCCTTCGGATCCGTCCTCGCCATGACCGGACTCGCCATCCTCGACGTCGCCCGCGACGGCATCTTCGTGTTCCTGAAGATCGCCGGACCGCTGATGCTCGTCTCCCTGGCGGTGGGCCTCGCGGTCTCGCTGGTCCAGGCCCTGACCCAGATCCAAGAGCAGACCCTGATCTACGTCCCCAAGGTCGTGGCAGTCTTCGCCGTGCTGCTCCTGATGCTGCCCTTCATCGGCGACGCCATGGCGGGCTACATGACCCGCATCGCCGCCCGCATCGCGATGGGCGGGTGAGGTCCGTCCCGGCCACGACAGCGGCGCAATCCGCGTGTCAGGGGGGCGGCGATGAACCTCCTCCTGCCCGGGATCGCCTCGGCCTTCCTGATCACCTTCGCGCGCGTCGGCACGCTGATCATGCTGATGCCCGGGATCGGCGAACAGTCGGTCTCGCCGCGCCTGCGGCTGGCCTTCGCGGTGCTGACCACCCTGGTGCTGTTCCCGACCGTTCGTCCTTTGCTCGGCGGCACGGAGGGTCTCGCCGGGCCGCGGCTGATCGGGCTTTTGTTCGGCGAGACGATCGTGGGGCTGGTCCTCGGCCTCTCGGTGCGGATGGTGCTTGCGGCCCTCCAGACCGCCGGGACGATCATCGCAGCGCAGATCGGCCTGTCCTACGCGATGACCGTGGATCCGAGCCAGGGCGGCCAGCAGGTGGCGATCGGCAACTTCCTGTCGCTGCTGGGCATCACGCTGATCTTCACCACCGATCTGCACCACCTCGCCATCGAGGGCTTGGCGCGGAGCTACGACGTCCTGCCGCCGGATGGGGTCCCGGCCTTCTCGGACGCGCTCACGCTGGCGACCCGGGCGCTCGCCCGCGGCTTCACCCTGGCGATGCAGATCTCCGGGCCGTTCATCGCGTTCGGGATCCTGTTCAATCTGGGCCTCGGCGTGCTGTCGCGCCTGATGCCGCAATTGCAGGTGTTCGCCCTGGCGGTCCCGGCCTCGGTGCTGGTGGGCGTCGTGATCCTGATGGGCTGCCTCGGCGTGATGATGGGCGTCTTCCTGGACGATATGGGCCGATACCTCGCCGAATCGATCGGGCGCTGAGGTAGTCGCGGGATGGCCGAAGGCGCGGACGACGAGGACAAGACCGAGGAGCCGTCCCAACGGCGGCTGGATCAGGCGATCGAGCGCGGCGACGTCGCGACCAGCACCGAGATCAACACCTTCGCGATCCTGGCGGCCTTCACCCTCGCGCTGCTGCTCGCGGCGCCCAGCATCGCGCAGAACCTGCTGTACGGGCTCAGGGCCTACCTCGCCAACGCCCACACCCTGCCGGACGACGCCACCGCGATGCGGGCCGCAGCCGTGCGGGCGCTCTGGCTGTGGCTGCAGGCGGTGGCCGTCCCGGTGGGCCTCGCCGTGGTTGCCGGGCTCGCCGCCGGGCTGCTCCAGCACCCGTTGGTGTTCACCGCCGAGACGCTGATGCCGAAATTCGAGCGGCTCTCGCCCATGGCCGGGGTGAAGCGCCTGCTCGGCATCGAGGCGTGGTTCCAGTTCGGCAAGGGGCTGGCCAAGATCTGCACCGTCGGCGTGGTGGGCGGCGTGGTCCTGTGGAACGACCGCGACCGGCTGGAGGTGTTCGTCCAGCTCGATCCCGCTGCGGCCCTGCCGGCGATCCTCTCCTTGAGCCTGCGGCTGCTCGCCGGCATGCTGTGCGTGCATCTCGCGATCACCCTGGGCGATGCCCTCTACGCGCGGTTCCGCTGGCGCAAGCGCCACCGCATGTCGAAGGAGGAGATGAAGCAGGAGATGAAGGAGTCGGACGGCAACCCGGAGGTGAAGGGCCGCATGCGACAGCTCCGCATGGCCCGGGTGCGGAAGCGGATGATGGCCGCCGTGCCGACCGCCACCGTGGTGGTCACCAACCCGACCCACTACGCGGTGGCCCTACGCTACGAGACCGGCATGGCGGCGCCGATCTGCGTTGCCAAGGGCGTCGACTCGCTGGCCCTGCGCATCCGCGCGATGGCGGCCGAGCACGGCGTCGCGGTGATCGAGAACCCGCCGCTGGCCCGGGCGCTGCACGCCACCGTGGAGATCGACGGCGAGATCCCCGCCGAGCATTTCCGCGCGGTGGCTGAGGTGATCGGCTTCGTGCTGCGTCTGCGGCGTCGGGCGGCTTAGAGCGCTCTCCGACGAAAGGGACGCCGGGTCGGCGTCAGAAAGCGCGTCACGACGAGAGCTTAGAGCCGCGCACGATTGCGACGCGATCGGGCTCAGCTCTCAGACACGGCCCGCCGACGGCCTGCGAGAGGGCGTGTCGCCAGGGCGAAGGCGATCCCGATCAGGGAGGCGACGCCGAACACGGCCAGCATCGCCGTCCCGACTTGCGCCGGGCCGACCATCCGGTCGTTGATCAGCCCGACGAGGGCCGGGCCCGCCCCGAAGGCGACCAGGGTCACCCCGGCCACGAAGGCGGCGCTCACGCGGCCGCGGAGCGCCCGCGGCGTGAGGAGCTGGAGGCCCGCCAGAGCGGATGGGGAAGTGAAGCCAAGCACAGCCACGAGCCCTGCGAACGCCGCCAGCGACATCGCGCGGTCGGCCGTGAGGACCATCGCGGCCGTGCAGGCCGGTGCAGCCGCCAGGCCCATCGCGAGTCCGTACGAGGCCGCCCGCCGGGGCGCGAAAGCCCGGGCGCGGTCGAGCCAGCGCCCACCCGCGAGGTGCCCGACCGGCGCCGCGATGAGCACCAGAAGCCCGAGCCGTAAGCCAGCCTCGGCGGGCGTCAGGCCGTGGACGCGCACGTAGAAGGTCGGCGCCCAGGCGGTCAGGGTCTGCCCGATCAGGACAGCCGCCGCGGCGGCGCCGAAATGCGGCCCATAGGCGGCGCGGTGCCGGACGACCCAGGCGAGGGCCGGCCGCCCCTCGCGCTGCGGCGCCGCGGGCGGCTCGACCACCCGCCGGAGCCCGATCAGGAGCGCGATGTTCGGCAGGCAGGCCAGCAGGAAGAGCGCCTGCCAGGGATGGAGCGTTCCGTAGCCGGGCAGATTCAGGTCGTGCGCCGCCGTCAGCAAGGCCAGAACCGCCCCGCCTGCCAGGAGGGCGAGACTGCGGCCGAGACTGGCTCCGGCGGTCAGGAGCGCCACCGACCGCCCCAGTCTGCGCCGCGGCAAGCGATGCGCCATCAGCGACAGCGCCGCGGGCGCGACCGCGGCCTGCCCGAGTCCAAGGAAGGCCCGGGCGGCGAGCAGAATCGCGAAGCTGGTCGCGAGCCCGCACGCGAGGGTGGCTACGCTCCAGACCAGAACGCTGGCCATCAGCAGGATCCTGCGGTGCCCGGCATCCGCGACGCCCCCGGCCCACGGCATGGCGGCCGCGTTGAGGAGGGCGAAGGCCGATCCCTGGAGGATACCGAGCTGCGCGTCCGAGAGGGCGAGGTCCAGCTTCAGCGGCTGTGCCACCAGGGTGATCAGGAAGCGGTCGCTGAACGCCAGCAGCTGCGTCGCCGCGAGCAGGATCACCAGCCGCCGCTCCGACAGGCCGAACGACGCGTAACGACGTTCCAGATCGGCCATCAATACAGTTCGCTCGTCCAGCGGACCAGGACGGCGTCGGTCGGCCCGTCTCCGGACCGGTCCTCCCGGGCCTCCCGCATAGCGGCGCGGTACCGGCCGGGGGGCATGCCGAAGGCAGCCCGGAACGCGCGGTTGAACCCGCTCTCGTCCGCGAAGCCATGCGCGTGGGCGAGGGCCGACACGGTCCGGCCGTCCTCGGAACGGCGCAGGTCCGCGCGCAGACGCTCGAGCCGTCGCCTCTGGATGAAGCGGACAATGCCACCTTCATCGGCAAAGACCGCGTACAGGCTGCTCCGGGAGGCTCCGATCCCAGCCGCGATCGCCGAACTGTTCAGGCCCGGGTCGGCCAAATGCGCATCGATATAGGCTTCGGCTCGGATCCGCCGCAGCGGCTGCGACGCCTCGGTCGAGAGGAGGCGCGCCAACGGCGCGGCCGTCGCGACGCTCAAGCCCAGGCCGAGGAGTTCGGCCGCCGTGGCAGCCGCACGCTCCACCGCGACCGGGGGCAGATCGTCCGCCCGGCGGACCAGGGACGCAATGAAATCGGCCAGCAGCCCGGCAGCGGCCGCGGGCAGGACGATCCCGTGCACCGGTTCCAGATCGCTGACCGAGGCCTCGACCACCTCGCGGGCGAGCTGGACGGTGATCAACCGGGCCCGTTCGACCCGCGTCCAGTGCGCTCGGCGCGTATCCACCACCATGATCTCGCCCGGCCGCAGGCGATGGCCGGCGCCGAGGGGGCCGCCGGTGAGATCGCCGGACAACAGGAGGTGCAGCGTGATGTGGTCGAAGCCATCATGGCGCACGCGCCCGGGACCACGCATGTGCAGCAGGCCGCCGAGCTCCCGCTCGAACAGGATCATCCGCCGGAAACGCCGGATCCGAACCTCGGCGCGGAACGGCCCATCGGCGGGCTCGACATCGGCGCCGATGCCGTAGAGGCGCCGATAGCTCTCGAAGCCGGCGCCGTCCGTCCCCCGAGCCGCAAAGAAGAGTTTTTCCACGCGCGGAGTCAGGCGGTGACCGGTTCGGCAGCGCCGCGTGATCGAGCCGGTTCGACGCGGCGCGCATACGCGCCCGGATCCACACGGTTAAGCGGCTGTCGCCGCTTGGACATGGGTCTCGTCTGCATGAACGTCTCGAATATCAATTCGGACTGTAACGAGATGCGAGGTCCGAGCAGCCAGTCGATCACGCTTTCGTGATCAATTCGCCCAGTGGTGCGGGCCGCGACACCCGGCGTGCCGCGTCGGTCCGGTCGATCTGCCCGACGCGCGAGGGCGAAGACGGATGAGGCTCATGGTCGAACGCGACAGACCCCGGCTCGGATATGTGCGCGGCGAGCCATCCTCCTTCGCGTTGGCCGGCGCCGTGGCCACGCCCTTGGATCTGTCTCGTTTGTCGAGATCCGGCGTCGTGACGCCATGGTCATCGGCGGCCGGAGGAAGCTCCCAATCCCCGGATGGCATTGCGTCAGCGCGTGAAACCGCGCGAAAGCCACGCTTCGTCCACCTTTTTTCGCGAGGCTGAGCCGAGGCTTGGCGCGATGCGCGTGATGCCGCGCGGCCCTTGCCCTGATATGGCCGGCCGGCCTAACCGGGGGGAACGTTCTGGAAATGAAGCCGATGGCCGACGTGACTGGACCTCCGGCGCCCGCCGCAGGCGCGCCGAATGCAGGATTGCCGGTCGTCGCCGCTCAGGGTGCGGGATCGCAGCCGGCTGCGCCGCAGGCGACCGGCTCGATCGACCGCTCGGAGCAGCCGGGCCGGGTCGGGCTGCTGCTCGTCCTGGCGGGCCTTCTGGTCGGAGCCGCCATCGGCCTGTCCTTCGTGGCCAACGAGCAGGCCCAGTCGCTGATCGTGTGGCTGCTCGCCCTGCTCGCCATGGCGGGCGTGTTCTTCCTGTTCGCCCTCGCCATCGGCGCGCTTCAGCTCAGCGGCAGCGCCGCCCGAGACGACATCACCAAGGGCATCGTCGACGCTTCGCCGGACGGCGCACTGGTGGTCGAGGATGGTGGCCGGCTGATCTACGCCAACGAGGCCTATCTGCGGATCGCTGGGGGCGACACCTTCTCGAACCTCGTGCCGGTGGAGCGCATCCTGGTCGGGCCGCCGGAGGTCTCCGAGGCGGTCTACCGCCTGTCGCAGGCCTCGCGCGACGCCCGGGCGCACACCGAAGAGGTGCGGATGTCGCCGCCGCTCGGCCCGCTCGCCGGCGAGCGCAGCTTCGGCTGGTACCGGGTCTCGGTCCGGCCGTTGGCCCGCGCGCGCCGGGCCGCCGCCCTCTGGACGGTCGCCGACATCACCGCCGAACGCGAGCGCCAGGAGAACGTCTTCCAGGAACTCCAGCACGCGATCGATTATCTCGACCACGCCCCGGCCGGCTTCCTGTCGATCGATCCGGCCGGCGCCATCGTGTACATGAACGCCACGCTGGCGGCCTGGCTCGGCTACGACCTCGCGAGCGTCGGCCCCGGTGGCCCACACCTCACCGAGATCGCCCCCGAGGCCGACGTCCTCGTGCGCGCCGCCGGAATGCCCGGCGAGGTGCGGACCGACCGCTTCGACCTCGACCTGCGCCGCCGGAACGGCCACACCCTGCCGGTGCGGCTCTACCACCGGATCGCCTTCGGCAAGGACGGCAAGCCCGGCTCCTCGCGGACCTTCGTGATCAACCGCTCCGCCGGGGCCGAGACCGACGAGCCGCAGCGCGCCGCCGAGGTCCGCCTCGCCAGGTTCCTCAACAACTCGCCGATTGCCATCGCGACCCTCGACAGCACGGGGCGGATCGCCCGGGCCAACGCCTCCTTCACCCGGCTGTTCGGTACGGTGCCGCGGCAGGCCGAGGACGGCGCCATCGACGGGGACGGCACGCACCGGGCCGAGCCCAACGTCGGCGACTCGGTGACCGACCGCACCAGCCTCGAAGCCGGGCTCGCCCGGGCATCGCGCGGGATGACCGATCCCGAGCCGATCGAGGTTCAGCTGACCGGACCCGGTGGCCGCTCCGCGCGGGTCTGGCTGAGCCCCGCCGACGGCGGCGATCCCGGGCAGCAGACCGACGAGGCCGAGCGCGTCATCCTGTACGCCCTCGACACGACGGCGCAGCGCCAGCTGGAGCAGCAGGTCGCCCAGGCCCAGAAGATGAACGCCGTGGGTCAGCTCGCGGGCGGCATCGCGCACGACTTCAACAACGTGCTGCAGGCGATCATCGGCTACTCGGACCTGCTGCTGGCGAGCCACCGGCCGACCGATCCGGCCTTCCAAGACATCATGCAGATCAAGCAGAACGCCAATCGGGCAGCGGGCCTCGTCCGCCAGCTCCTGGCGTTCTCCCGCCGCCAAACCCTGCGGCCGGAGGTGATGAGTGTCGGCGAGGCGCTGTCGGAGCTCACGCTCCTGCTGAAGCGGCTGCTCGGCGAGCGCGTCGCCCTGGAGTTGAAGCACGGCCGCGAGGTTTGGCCCGTGAAGGCCGATGTCAACCAGTTCGAGCAGGTGATTGTGAACCTCGCGGTCAACGCCCGCGACGCGATGCCGGAGGGCGGCAAACTGGTGATCCGCACCGAGAACGTCACCGATCCGGGTCCCGCAGCGGTGGCCGAGGGGCGGGGCGGGGCGCCTGCGGGCGATCACGTGCTGATCGAGGTCCGCGACACCGGACAGGGCATCCCGCCCGAGCTGATGGAGAAGATCTTCGAGCCGTTCTTCACCACCAAGGAGATCGGCAAGGGCACGGGCCTCGGGCTCTCGACGGTGTTCGGTATCGTCAAGCAGTCCGGCGGCACGATCGACGTGCAGTCCACGGTCGGGGAGGGCACCGCCTTCCGGATCTATCTGCCGCGCCACATACCGGTGGCGGAACCCGAGGAGGTGCCGCTCCCGGCCCCCGCACCAGCCTTACCGCGGACGGACGCCGCACGGCTGCCTGGTTCGTCGAAGGCCGAGGGAAAGATCGAACCCGTGGGGCCTGCGACCCCGATCGAGCGGACGCCGCCGCGCCAGCCCGCCGCCGACCATACTGGCCAGGGTACGATTCTGCTGGTGGAGGACGAGGATCCGGTCCGCGCGGTCAACAGCCGGGCCCTCTCGGCCCGCGGTTATACGGTCCTGGAGGCGGCCTCTGGTCTCGAGGCGCTGGCGATCGTGCGCGAGAACGCCCAGCCGATCGACCTCGTGGTCTCCGACGTCGTCATGCCAGAGATGGACGGTCCGACCCTGCTGCGGGAAGTGCGCAAGCACCAGCCGGACCTGAAGGTGATCTTCGTCTCCGGCTACGCCGAGGACGCCTTCCGCAAGAACCTGCCGGAGGGCGAGACCTTCAACTTCCTGCCAAAACCCTTCAGCCTGAAGCAGCTCGTCGAGACCGTGAAAAAGACGATGGCAAGCTGAGGGGCTGGGCCACCGACCCTTCAGGCACCGGCGCAAACAGCCTCATCCCGGCACGCCGGGTATGAGGGGCGGCGCGGCCATTGCGCCACCGCCGGATCCCACAGCGCGAGACGGACCAGCCACGCTCCCGCAACGCATGCAATGCAAATTGACGGGCACAACGCCCGGTCAGAACACCCGCGCGCCCTTGCCGATTGAGAACAAAACAGGTACACAAGACGGACGTTGACGCGCGTTGTGAACGGCGCTCAACCCCTTCATAAGGATGCCGCCAGATGGCCCAGCCCGCATTGAAAGTGGTCGACATGCCCCCCGCGGACAAGGACAAGTCCAAGGCGATCGACGCCGCCCTGTCTCAGATCGAGCGTGCCTTCGGCAAGGGCTCGATCATGCGGCTTGGCAAGAACGACAAGGTGCAGGAGGTCGAAACCGTCTCCACCGGCTCGATCGGGCTCGACATCGCGCTGGGCGTCGGCGGCCTTCCGCGCGGTCGCGTCGTCGAGATCTACGGCCCCGAATCGTCGGGCAAGACGACGCTCGCCCTTCACACCATCGCGGAAGCCCAGAAGAAGGGCGGGGTCTGCGCCTTCATCGACGCCGAGCACGCGCTGGACCCGGTCTATGCCCGCAAGCTCGGGGTCAATCTCGACGACCTGCTGATCTCGCAGCCCGACACCGGAGAGCAGGCCCTGGAGATCACCGACACGCTGGTGCGCTCCGGCGCCATCGACGTGCTGGTGGTCGATTCGGTCGCCGCGCTGACCCCGCGGGCCGAGATCGAGGGCGAGATGGGCGAGAGCCAGCCCGGCCTGCAGGCGCGCCTGATGAGCCAAGCCCTGCGCAAGCTGACCGGCTCGATCTCGCGCTCGAACTGCATGGTCATCTTCATCAACCAGATCCGGATGAAGATCGGCGTGATGTACGGCAGCCCCGAGACGACCACGGGCGGCAACGCCCTGAAGTTCTACGCCTCGGTGCGCCTCGACATCCGCCGTATCTCGACCCTGAAGGACCGGGACGAGGCGATCGGCAATCAGGTCCGCGTCAAAGTGGTGAAGAACAAGGTTGCGCCGCCGTTCAAGCAGGTCGAGTTCGACATCATGTTCGGCGAGGGCGTGTCGAAGGTCGGCGAGCTGATCGATCTCGGCGTAAAGGCCGGGATCGTCGAGAAGTCGGGCGCCTGGTTCTCGTACAACAGCCAGCGCCTCGGCCAGGGCCGCGAGAACTCGAAGGGCTTCCTGCGCGACAACCCGAAGATCGCCGCCGAGATCGAAGGATCGATCCGGCAGAATTCAGGCCTGGTGGCCGAGAAGATTTTGGAGACCGCGACGCCGAGCGCGGACGATCTCGACGAGGGCGAGGCCTGATCGGCGCTGCCGCATTCTAAGAGGGTTTGCGGCGGCATTCTTCGCAAGAGACGTAGGACGGCCCCGGAGCATCTCCGGGGCCGTTTTTCTTTCCGAGCGCCGTGCCAACGCCGAAGGTCAAGATGCCCGTCGAAACCGACCGCCGCATAATGCCGGAGGCTCAAGGACGATCGCACAGGCTAGGCTTGATCTGATGCGCATAGGTACAACCATCGGCACCAAGGCCGAACGCAATCCTCAAACGACGAAGCCCGGTGCGAGTCCGACCAATGAAGGTCGGCCTTGCCCGGGCTCTCGTCGATTCGAATAGAAACGATCTGGCGGATGCGGTCGCCCGCAGCCGCCAAGCCATCAGATCAAGCGGCCTCGCCAGCCTCGGCCTGAACCGCCGCCTCGCCCTCGACCAGCTTCCAGGTCTTGGTCTTCGAGAACGGACGGCACTCCTCGATGAACACCGTCTGCCCGACCTTGGCGACATTCGCCTCGTCATGCGCATGGTAGTTCTTCGACCGGCGGACGGTCTTCTTCATCACCGGGTGCGTGAAGCGACGCTCCACCTTCACCACGATGGTCTTCTCACCCTTGTCGCTGACGACGGTGCCCTGCAGGATGCGCTTCGGCATGGTTGTCTCCTAAAACCCGCCTCAGGCCTTGGCCTGCTGCAGCGTCTTGGAACGCTGCAGAGTCCGGACACGGGCGATGTCGCGGCGGACCTCACGGACGCGGGCGACGTTCTCGAGCTGGCCAGTGGCCCCCTGGAAGCGCAGGTTAAACTGCTCTTTCTTGAGGTTCAGCAACTCGTCATTCAACTGATCCGGCGACAACGCCTTAAGATCAGACACTCTCTGGGTCGACTTCACGATAGCCTCCGTTCAGTCGGCGATGCGTTGGACGACCCGCGTACGGATCGGGAGCTTCGCGGCGCCGAGGCGGAGCGCCTCCTTGGCGATGGCCTCGGCAACGCCGTCGACCTCAAACATGATCCGGCCGGGATGCACGCGGGCAGCCCAGTAATCTGGAGCGCCCTTACCGGAGCCCATGCGGACTTCGGTCGGCTTCGAGGAGACCGGCACGTCCGGGAACACCCGGATCCAAACGCGGCCCTGGCGCTTCATCTCGCGGGTGATCGCGCGGCGGGCCGCCTCGATCTGGCGAGCAGTGACGCGCTCGGGCTCCACCGCCTTCAGACCGAACTGGCCGAAGTTCAGCTCGAAGCCGCCCTTGGCCGCACCGTGGATGCGGCCCTTGAACTGCTTACGGAAGCGAGTCTTTTTCGGTTGCAGCATGGCTTCCTACCTTACGCGTGCTCGCGGCGTCCGCGCTCGCGGCCGCCCTCGCCATCGCGCTCACGGCGTCCGCCGGAGCGGCCACCCTCTTCCTGGGCCTTCTTATCCTGGGCCATCGGGTCATGCTCAAGGATCTCGCCCTTGAACACCCAAACCTTGATGCCGCAAGTACCGTAGGTCGTGAACGCCGTGGCAGTGCCGTAATCGACGTCGGCGCGCAGCGTGTGCAGCGGGACGCGTCCTTCACGGTACCATTCCTGGCGGGCGATCTCGGCGCCGCCGAGACGGCCCGAGCAGTTGATCCGGATGCCCTCGGCGCCCAGACGCATGGCCGACTGAACGGCCCGCTTCATGGCGCGCCGGAAGGCGACGCGGCGCTCGAGCTGCTGCGCGATCGAGTCGGCCACCAGGGTGGCATCGATCTCGGGCTTGCGCACCTCGACGATGTTGATGGTCACGTCGGCCTTGGTCATGGTGCCGACGAGCTTGCGCAGCTTCTCGATATCAGCACCCTTCTTGCCGATCACCACGCCCGGACGACCCGAGTGGATGGTGACGCGGCACTTCCGGTGAGGGCGCTCGATGACGATCTTGGAGACCGCCGCCTGCTTGAGCTGCTTCATAAGGGCGGCGCGGATCGCGACGTCCTCGTGCATGAGCTTCGCATAGTCGCCCTTGTTGGCAAACCAGCGGGAATCCCAGGTCCGGTTGATGCCGAGCCGAAGACCGATCGGGTTGACTTTCTGGCCCATCAGTTCCTCCTCAAGCCGCTTCGGCCTGGCGGACTTCACGAACCACGATGGTGAGGTTCGAGAAGGGCTTCAGGATACGCGCGCCGCGACCGCGGGCGCGGGCGTGGAAGCGCTTGAGAACCAGCGCCTTGCCCACGAAGGCCTCGGAGACGACGAGATCGTCGACATCCAGATCGTGGTTGTTCTCGGCGTTGGCAATGGCGCTCTCGAGGCACTTCTTGACCTCGGTCGAGATCCGCTTGCGCGAGAACTCGAGCTCGGCAAGGGCCGTGTCGACCTTCTTGCCGCGGATCATCTGCGCCACGAGGTTGAGCTTCTGCGGGCTGACGCGCAGCATGCGCGCAACGGCCTTTGCCTCGTTCTCGGGGAGCGCGCGGGGGGTGGCTTGCTTGCCCATCTCAGCGCCTCTTCGCCTTCTTGTCGGCCGCATGGCCCGGGAAGGTGCGGGTCGGCGAGAACTCGCCGAACTTGTGACCGACCATCTCCTCGGACACGTAGACCGGGATGTGCTTCTGCCCGTTGTGCACACCGAAGGTGAGCCCGACGAACTGCGGAAGGATCGTGGAGCGGCGGCTCCAGATCTTGATGACCTCGGAGCGCGAGGAACCCCGCGCCGCTTCGGCCTTCTTGAAGAGGTAGCCGTCGACGAACGGCCCCTTCCAGAGAGAGCGTGCCATAGCGATTACTTCTTGCGGTTGTGGCGGCTGGACAGGATGAACACGTCGGTCCGCTTGTTGGACCGGGTCTTCTTCCCCTTGGTGGGCACGCCCCAGGGCGTGACCGGGTTGCGGCCGCCCGAGGTACGACCCTCGCCGCCGCCGTGCGGATGGTCGACCGGGTTCATCGCCACGCCGCGGACGTGCGGGCGCTTGCCGAGCCAACGGTTACGCCCGGCCTTACCGAGCGAGATGTTCATGTGATCCGGGTTCGAGACCGCACCGACGCTGGCGAAGCACTGGCCGTGGACCAGCCGCTGCTCGCCCGAGTTCAGACGGAGCGTCACGTAGCCCTGATCGCGGCCAACGATCTGCGCGTAGTTGCCAGCCGAGCGGGCGATCGCGCCGCCCTTGCCGATCTTCAGCTCCACGTTGTGGACGATCGTGCCCACCGGCATCGAGCCGACCGGGGCAGCATTGCCCGGCTTGATGTCGACGCTCTCGCCGGCCACCACCTTGTCGCCCGGCTGAAGGCGCTGGGGGGCCAGGATGTAGCTCTGCTTCCCGTCGGGGAAGTTGATCAGCGCGATGAACGCCGTGCGGTTCGGATCGTACTCGATCCGCTCCACGGTGGCAGACACGCCCAGCTGCTCGCGACGCTTGAAGTCGACGTTGCGCAGGACGCGCTTGTGGCCGCCGCCGCGGAAGCGGACAGTGATGCGACCCAGGTTGTTGCGGCCGCCGGAGGACGACTTGCCCTCCGTCAGCGCCTTCACCGGCTTGCCCTTGTAGAGCTCACGGCGGTCGACGAGTACGAGCTGGCGCAGGCTCGGCGTGACCGGTTTGAATGTCTTCAAGGCCATCGGCTTGGATCCCTAAAACCCGTCCTCAGAGCCCGGTCGTGACGTCGATCGAGTGGCCCTCGGCCAGGGTCACGATCGCCTTCTTCACGTCGGAGCGCTGTCCGCGGAGGCCGCGGAAAATCTTCTTCTTTCCCTTGGTGACAAGGGTGTTCACGGCCGTGACCTTCACGTCGAACAGCTTCTCGACCGCCTCTTTGATCTGAGGCTTCGTCGCCTTGGGGGCGACGCGGAAGACAACCTTGTTCTGCTCGGTCAGGTTCGTCGCCTTCTCGGTGATCACCGGGGAGACAACGATGTCGTAGTGGCGCGGATCGGCACTCATTTGAAACGCTCCTCCAGCGCGTCGACGGCAGCCTTCGTCAGGACGAGCGTGTCGCGGCGCAGGATGTCGTAGACGTTGATGCCCTGCACGGGCAGCACGTCGATCTGCGGGATGGCGCGGGCGGCCCGGCCGAAATTCACGTCGACCTCGGCACCGCCGATGATCAGCGCGTTGGAGAGGCCCATCTTGCCGAAACGCTCGACGAGCCCCTTGGTCTTGTGATCCTCGATCTTGATGTCGTCCACGACGATCAGGGTCGAAGCCTTGGCCTTGGCCGACAGGGCGTGGCGCAGGGCCAGAGCGCGGACCTTCTTGGGAAGGTCGTGGCTGTGGTCACGAGCCACCGGACCGAAGGCCCGGCCACCACCGCGGAACTGCGGTGCGGAGGCTGCGCCGTGGCGGGCGTTACCGGTGCCCTTCTGCTTGTACAGCTTCTTGCGGGTCCGGTTCACGTCCGAGCGGTTCTGAACGGCATGGGTACCGGCGCGCCGCTTGGCGAGCTGCCAGCGAACCATACGCTGAAGCAGGTCAGCGCGGGGCTCCAGGCCGAAGATTTCTTCGTTCAGCTCAACCGAGCCGGCGCCAGCGCCGTCGAGGGTTTTGATATCGAGCTTCATCACGCGGTCTCCTCAGCCGCAGCGGCTTCGGGAGCCGGGATGGGCGCGCCGTTCTCACGGAACTTGCCCGGCAGCGGAACGTCAGCGGGGAGCTTGCGCTTCACCGCATCGCGGATCTGGATCCAGCCGCCGGCGACACCCGGCACCGCGCCCTCGACCAGGATCAGGCCACGCTCGGGATCGGTGCGCACGACGCGCAGGTTCTGGGTGGTGACCCGCTCGACACCGAGGTGACCCGGCATCTTCTTGTTCTTGAAGGTCTTGCCCGGATCCTGACGGCCACCGGTCGAACCGATCGAACGGTGCGAGATCGACACGCCGTGGGTGGCGCGCAGACCGCCGAAGTTCCAGCGCTTGATACCGCCCGCGAAACCCTTACCGGTGGTGGTGCCGGTAACGTCCACGAACTGGCCGGGGATGAAGTGGTCCGCCGTGATCTCGGCACCGACCGGGATCAGCGCGTCCTCGGACACGCGGAACTCGGCGAGCTTCTTCTTCGGCTCGACCTTGGCGACCGCGAAGCGGCCCCGCTCGGCAGCCGAGACGTTCTTGACCTTGGCCTTGCCGACGCCGACCTGCAGCGCAACGTAGCCGTTCTTCTCGACGGTGCGGTGGGCAACCACCTGGCACTGATCGATCTTAAGCACTGTGACGGGGACATGCTCCCCCGCGTCCGTAAAGACGCGGGTCATGCCGACCTTCTGTGCGATGACGCCTGAGCGCATAGGTTCTCTCCCTCGCGCGATGAAACGGTAAGCTCTAAGTCCTCAGCGGACTCAGAGCTTGATCTCCACGTCCACGCCGGCGGCGAGGTCGAGCTTCATCAGCGCGTCCACGGTCTGCGGCGTCGGATCGACGATATCGAGCACCCGCTTGTGCGTGCGCATCTCGAACTGCTCGCGCGACTTCTTGTCGATGTGCGGCGAGCGGTTGACGGTGAACTTCTCGATATGCGTCGGCAGCGGGATCGGACCCCGGATGGTCGCGCCGGTGCGCCGGGCCGTGGAGACGATCTCCTTGGTCGACGCATCGAGGATGCGGTGATCGAACGCCTTCAGGCGGATACGGATGTTCTGACCGTTCATGTTCCTAGAACCTACAGAGGGACGGCGGGGTGTGCGGGACCTTGGCCCCGCCGCGCCCTGCTAAGGATGCTTGCTCGAGTTC